>JAJRSX010000111.1 GCA_024278555.1 bacterium
CAGGCGGAAGGCAGCGAGCTCGTCGCCGCAGCGGGAAACTGATCCGGGTCACACGACTTCACCCGGTAGCCCAACGACTTCACCTGCCCCCGGACGTGGTTCACCAGCTTCGTTCGCGTCGCCACCGGCATCGCCCGGCTTCGGATCTGGGCCAGGTGAATCTGCGTGTCCCGATCACGCAGCTCCAGCGGCAGGACACAAATCCGGCTCTTCCGGTCGCTCACGTCCACTCCGATCGTCTGCGTGGTAGCCTGCTTCATGGTCGCTCTCCTTTGCTTGTGGGCTCCGGGCCCGTGGTTAGCATTGAGCCAGGTGAGAACCTGAGCCCGCGAGGAGAGCGGCCTCCTCATCCCATCTCCGCCTCTCTGCGCCGAGGCATCCGCGCGAATCTAGGACCCTCCGGGGTGGCCCACGGGGCCGGGGGCGCGCCATACTGGCCGGTCTTCCCCACACCTCCCATGGACACCGACCACATCCGCAATTTTTCGATCATCGCCCATATCGACCACGGGAAGTCGACCCTGGCGGACTGTTTTCTCCGCCTCACCGGGGCGGTGGCCGAGCGGGATATGGCGGCCCAGTTCCTCGATAAGATGGCGCTGGAGCGGGAGCGGGGGATCACCATCAAGGCGCAGACCGTGCGCCTCTCCTACCAGGCGGATGACGGCGAGATCTACCAGTTGAACCTGATCGACACCCCGGGCCACGTGGACTTCACCTATGAGGTCTCCCGGTCCCTCGCCGCCTGTGAGGGGGCACTGCTGGTGGTGGATGCCACCCAGGGGGTGCAGGCGCAGACCCTGGCGAATGTCTACCTCGCCCTGGAGCACGACCTGGAGATCCTCCCGGTGATCAACAAGATCGATATGGCGGCCGCCGATCCGGACGAGGTGGCCGAGGAGATCGAGGAGGTCGTGGGGCTCGATGCGAGCGAGGCGCTCCTCACCAGCGCCAAGACCGGTGAGGGGATCCAAGCGGTCCTGGAGGCGGTGGTGGCGAAGGTGCCGCCGCCCGCGGGCAGGGCCGAGGCGCCCCTCAAGGCGATGATCTTCGACTCGTGGTTTGACCCGTACGTGGGGGCGGTCGCCCTGGTGCGGGTGATCGACGGCGAGGTGAGGCCGGGCGACGCGATCCTCTTCATGGCCACCGGCCACCGGGCGGAGGTGGATGAGGTGGGGGTCTTCACCCCGGCCCAGACCCCCTTGAAACGGCTCGGCCCGGGTGACGTGGGGTACATCGCCGCCTCCGTCAAGGAGGTAAAGGAGGTGCGGGTGGGGGACACGGTGACCCTCGCGGAGCGGCCCACCACCGACCCCTACCCCGGCTTTCGCAAGGCCCAGCCGATGGTCTTCGCCGGGCTCTATCCGCTGGATGCCGCCGACTACGAGGAGCTCAGGGACGCCCTGGAGAAGCTCTCCCTCAACGACGCCGCCTTCACCTGGGAGCCCGAGTCGTCCCTGGCGCTCGGCTTCGGCTTCCGCTGTGGCTTTTTGGGGCTGCTGCACCTGGAGATCATCCAGGGGAGGCTGGAGCGGGAGTTCGATGTGGGGCTGCTGGCTACCGCCCCGACGGTGATCTATCTGGTGGAGCTCACCGACGGTAGCACGGTGACCATCGACAACCCGGTCGATCTGCCGGAGGTGCAGCACATCAGCGCCATCCACGAGCCGATCATCGACGCCACCCTCATCGTCCCGCGCGATCTGGTGGGCGGGGTCATCACCCTGTGTCAGGAGCGGCGGGGGATCCAGAAGGGGATCGACTACCTCCCCGGCGACCGGGTGATGCTGCGCTACGAGCTCCCCCTGGGGGAGATCGTCCTCGACTTCTACGACCGTTTGAAGTCGGTCTCGCGCGGCTACGCCTCGATGGACTACGAGATCGCCGACTACCGCCCCGCCGACCTGGTGAAGCTCGACATCCTCCTGAACAGGGAGCCGGTGGACGCCCTGTCGTGCATCGTCCACCGCGACCAGTCGTACCCCCGCGGCCGGGCGCTCGCCGAGAAGCTCAAGGAGCTGATCCCGCGGCAACAGTTCGACGTCGCCATCCAGGCGGCGGTGGGCTCACGGGTGATCGCCCGGGAGACGATCAAGGCGCTGCGCAAGAACGTCACCGCCAAGTGCTACGGCGGCGACATCTCGCGCAAGCGCAAGCTCCTGGAGAAGCAGAAGGCGGGCAAGAAGCGGATGAAGCAGGTGGGCAACGTCGAGGTGCCCCAGTCCGCCTTCCTCGCGGTCCTGCGGCTGGGGGACTAGCGATCGGCTTGCAGCGAGCAGCATTCAGCTTGTGAGGACGGCTCCGCTGACCATCTCTTGAAATTTTTCCCCCGCGACTTGCGTCGTTTTCTCCGACCCGTTACCCCCCTCACCCTGAACCGCTGATCGCTCATCGCCGACCGCTGAAAGCTCGTTGCCATGGAACTCCCCGAAAATCGTGCCAAGTACCTCTACGGCGTCCCCCTCGCCCTCACCGGGGCGATGATCATCGCCTACCAGCTCGACGCCCACGGCCCGGCCGGCTGGCTCCTGCCGCGCTACGCCCTCGGGGTGGCCCTGCTCGGCCTCGGCAGCGCGCGGGTGGTGGCGGCGCGGTGGCTGCCGCGCAAGGTGGTCGAGTACCACGACGCCCTCTCCCTGGCGGTGGTCCTGGCCCTCTTTCTGCGCACCTTCTGCGTCCAGGCCTTCAAGATCCCCTCGGGCTCGATGGAGTCGACCCTGTTGATCGGCGACCACCTGCTGGTGAACAAGATGCTCTACGGCGTCCGCCTGCCGGGGATGGACCACCCGATCTTCACCATTCGCGAGCCGCAGCGCGGCGACATCGTCGTCTTCCGCTACCCGCGCGACGAGACCCGCGACTTCATCAAGCGGCTCATCGGCGTCCCCGGCGACACCATCGAGATCCGCAACAAGGTCCTCTACGTCAACGGTGTTCGCCAGGAGGAGCCGTACGCCCAGTGGATCGACCCGGTGACCTACCCGCGCGAGGCGCCGCAGATGGGGCCGCGCGACAACTTCGGGCCGTACAAGGTTCCGCCCGGCCGCTACTTTTTCATGGGCGACAACCGCGACAACTCCCACGACTCCCGCTTCTGGGGGACCGCCACCCGTGCCGAGCTGATCGGCAAGGCAATGGTGATCTACCTCTCCTGGAACCCCGACAACCACCTGCCGCGCCTGTCGCGCACCGGGCGGGTGACGCGGTAGCGCCGCCGCCCCCTGGCATCGGCGTGACACGGGATCGGTAGAAATCTACCGGCGCCCTCGTGTTGCGTCTCATTATGAGACGCAACACTGCGACGTGGATCACGGCCGGGCCAAGAGGATCCGCACAACTCGTTGTGAGCGCACGACTCACAGCGCATTACCGCGACCTCCCGCGAGGTTGGCACCGGAGTTGCTACATCACGGGTAGTTCACGACCCGTACTTCGATATCCAAAGGAAAGGAGGTTCCCATGTGTCAGAAACAAGGCCCGCACGTATGTGCGCGTAGCAACGGGTTCCTCCACCTGAACCGCGGCGACCAGTGGATCAGCGAGGAGGATGCGACCCGCAAGCTGGTGGAGATCCAACCGTACGACCACCAAATCACCGTCCCCACCCGCGTCCCCACGGTGGTCGCCTTCTGCCACCACCCGCCGTGGTGCTTCACGATGATGACCGTGCGCGAGTACGACGAGCAGTCGTGGTTGCCGGGGGTGCCGTAGGGCGAGCTTCGCTCGCGGGGATGTAGGGATGGGGACGACGCCACGCCCTCCCATTTCCCTCCCTCCGCGCCTTCCATGAGGAGGCCGCTCCCTGTCAACACCGTGGAGGCCGGGTGGCGGGATACCGGAGGGGGAGACGAGATGCGCGACCGCGCAGCGAGTCGTCCCCCGAGAAGGAAAAGAACTTCTCCTCCGTCGCC
>JAJRSX010000112.1 GCA_024278555.1 bacterium
AGGGCGGAGCGTGCGTCCGCCTCGACATCGTGTGTAGCTCCCACCTCCGCCGCGCCCTTGCCCACCCGCTCGCGCAGCTCGAGGACCAGACGCTCGGCGGTCTTCTTGCCGATCCCGGGGATGGTGGCCAGACGCGGGGCGTCGCCCGCGCGGATCGCCGCGGCCACCGCCTCGGGGGAGAGCCCGGAGAGGACCGCCAGCGCCAGGCGCGGGCCGATCTTCTGCACCGTGAGCAGGAGGCGAAAGAGGCCGCGCTCCTCGTCATCGAGAAAACCGTAGAGGTGGATGGCGTCCTCGCGCACGAGGGTGTGGACGAAGAGGGCGGTCGCCTCCCCCGGCTCCGGCAGATGGAGGAAGGTGGAGAGGGGGCAGAGGAGCCGATAGCCGACACCGTGGCAATCGACCACCACCTCGTCCGGCTGCTTCGACAGGAGGGTGCCGTTGATCCGCGCGATCACTGGACCACCCCGCCGGCGATCCGGCGGGCCACGCCGGCGTGTTGCAGGTGGCAGATGGCCAGCGCCAGGGCGTCGGTCACGTCGGCCGGGCGGGGCGCCTCGGCGAGGCCGAGGAGCCGCCTGACCATCTCCGCCACCTGCCCCTTCTCCGCCTGGCCGTAGCCGACCACCGTCTGCTTCACCAGACGCGGCGCGTAGCCGGCCACCTCCAGCCCGGCCTCGGCGGCGGCGAGCAGGGCTACCCCGCGGGCGTGGCCGAGGACGAGGGCGGCGCGCGCGTGGCGTGCCACGAAGAGCTCCTCCACCGCCACCTCCGCCGGCCGATACTCGTCGATCACCGCAACGAGGGCGTCGTGGATGGCACGCAGGCGCGACGGCAACGGATTACCGCTGGGCGTGCGGATGGCGCCGCTGGCGACGTGGCGAAGGCGTGAGCCGTCGAGGGCCACAACACCGTAGCCGGTCACCGCCGAGCCGGGGTCGATACCGAGGACGAGCATGGGAGAGAACCCGGAAGGGAAATGGGGCGGTAGGGAGATAGGGAGATAGGGGGGTGCCGGCCTGGGGGCCGGCGACGACTCTTTCGTGGATCGCTTCCATCGACATCGCTTCAGCCCGAAGGGCTGTCCATCCCAACATCCCTACCTCCCTGCGCGCTCCGCGCGCTCACCCCTCGTACGCCTGCAGGACCTCGTCCGGGATGTCCTCGTTGGAGTAGACCTCGTTGACGTCGTCGCAGTCGTCGAGGGCATCGAAGAGCCTGAGGAGCGCGGTGCCGGTCTTCGCGTCCACCGGCACCCTGGTCTTCGGGACCATGGCGACAGCCGCCTCCTCGGTGGTGAACCCCGCCCTCTCCAGGGCCGCCTTCACCTCCTCCACCTCCCCCGGGACAGTGTAGACATCAACGGTATCCCCCTCCTCCACCACGTCCTCGGCACCCGCCTCCAGGGCCGCCTCCATCAAGGCGTCCGCATCCACCTCATCGCCGGCGAAGGTGATGACGCCCCGCCGCTCGAAGAGGTAGGAGACCGAGCCGCTCTCCCCGAGGTTGCCGTTGTACTTGGTGAGGATGTGGCGAATCTCGGCGACCGTGCGGTTGCGGTTGTCGGTAAGGATCTCCAGGAGGATCGCCACCCCGCCGGGGCCGAACGCCTCATAGCTCAAGTCCTCGTAGACCACCCCCTCCAGCTCACCGGTCCCCTTCTTGATCGCCCGGGTGATGTTGTCCGCCGGCATGTTCGCCGCCTTCGCCTTCAGGAGGATCGTACGCAGCCGTGGGTTGGCGTCGGGATCCCCACCACCGATGCGCGCGGCCACCGAGATCTCCCGGATGATCTTGGTGAAGATCTTGCCGCGCTTGGCGTCGATCGCCGCCTTTTTGTGCTTCGTGGTTGCCCACTTGGAATGGCCGGACATAACAAATCCTCGTCGAGTCGGAGAGTGCGAAAACCACCCCGGGCAGGCCGCGTGCCGCGGCCGGGCGGGAGCAAAACGCTACATGCCGCGGCGCCGGAGACGCAAGGTAACGGGCGGCCACGAGGACGACGCTTCTTCACCACGGGCGATTGCTTCACAAGCGCCGCAGCACCGTGATAAATTGCGCGACTCCCCTTCAGGGGAAATCTCGAGTGTCCCAACGACGCAGGTGGACGGTCTCCGACCCCCCCTGGGGCACTTCAGCCTAACCCGCGTCACCGAGGATTGATCGATGTCGATTTTGACCCTGCGTGAGCTGCTCGAAGCAGGCGCCCACTTCGGCCACCAGACAAACCGGTGGAACCCGAAGATGCGCCCCTTCATCTTTGGTGCCCGGAACGGCATCTACATCATCGACCTCCAGCAGACCCTGAAACGGGCACGGGATGTGTACGCCCAGGTGACGCAGATGGCGGCGGCCGGCAAGGTCATCCTCTTCGTGGGGACCAAACGGCAGGGCCAGGAGGTCATCAAGCAGGAGGCCACTCGCTGCGGCATGCCGTACGTGAACCACCGCTGGCTAGGCGGCACCCTCACCAACTTCCAGACGGTGAAGAAGTCGATCGCCAAGCTGAAGGCGTTTGAGGAGATGAAGGAGGACGGCACCTTCGACCTCCTCCACAAGAAGGAGACGGTGCGCATCGAAAAGCAGCGCATCAAGCTCGACCGCGCCCTCGGCGGCCTGAAGAACATGAACCGCCTGCCCGATGCCGTCTTCATCGTCGACACGGTGCGCGAGTCGATCGCGGTGGCCGAGGTGAACAAGCTGAAGATCCCGGTGATCGCCATGGTCGACACCAACAGCGACCCCACCAAGGTGCAGATCCCCATCCCGGCCAACGACGACGCGGTGCGCTCCATCCAGCTCGTCACCCGACTGATCGCCGACGCGATCCTCGCCGGCAACCCGAACGCCGCCCACCTCCTCGGTGCCGAGCCCGAGCCGGTGGACATCGCCGCCACCGCCCTCGCCGCCACCGAGCCGGTCGTGGAGCCGGCCGCCACCGACGAGGCGCCCGCCGCTCCCGCCGCTGCGACCGCCCCGGAGGCGCCGCCGGCTGCCGAGGCGCCGCCGACTGTCGAGACGCCGGCGGAAGCCGTCCCCGGCAACGAGGCGTAGCCCAACCCCGTGCCCCGTTCGCGGGCGGCACCTTCACCGGCCGCCCGCGCATGGCTCGCCCCTTCTGACCTCACCCCACCACAGGTATCACCATGCCGATCACCGCAAGCCAGGTAAAAGAGCTCCGGACCAAGACGGGCGCCGGAATGATGGACTGCAAGAAGGCGCTCCAGGAGACCGAAGGCGACATGGCCAAGGCCGTCGACTTCCTCCGTGAGAAGGGGCTCGCCGCCGCCTCCAAGAAGGCGGGAAGAATCGCCGCCGAGGGTGCGGTCGTCGCCGCCCAGAGCGCAGACTCCACGGTCGGCTGCATCGTCGAGGTGAACTCCGAGACCGACTTCGTGGCCAAGAACGACCTCTTCCGCACCTTTGCCGCGGCGGTCGCAGAACACATCCTTGCCCACGATCCGGCCGACGTGGACGCACTCCTCGCCCAGCCGATGGGAGACGGCCGGCCGGTCTCCGAGCACGTCAAGGAGCAGATCGCCACCATCGGCGAGAACCTCGCCGTCCGCCGCTTCGCCCGCTTCGGCGGCGGCGGCAAGGTGGCCACCACCTACATCCACATGCAGGGCAAGATCGGCGTCCTGGTGGAGATGGAGGGGGAGGGCGCAGCAAAGGCGGCGGAGGTCGGACGTGACATCGCCATGCACATCGCCGCCAGCAACCCCCTGGCACTCCAGCGCGCCGATCTGGACGAGGCGGAGGTAGACCACGAGCGGCAGATCTTCGCCGCCCAGGCCAAGGAGAGCGGCAAGCCGGAGAAGGTGATCGACAAGATCGTCACCGGCCGCCTGGAGAAGTTCTTCGCGGAGAACTGCCTCCTGGAGCAGCCCTTCGTGAAGGACACGGACCTCACCGTGGCGCAGCTCCTGGCCAACAAGGCCAAGGAGCTCGGCGGCCCGATCACCGTCACCCGCTTTGTCCGCTTCGAGCTCGGCGAGGGGCTGGAGAAGCGCAACGAGGACTTCGCCGCCGAGGTCGCCGCGCAGCTCGGGTGACGAGCCCATCCCCATACCCCGGGGTTCTCCGTTTCACCACAGAGGACACCGGGGCCGGAATCGGTGCGGCGAGGTGCGCAACCGCGCACGCCTGGGAGTCGCACCACTCACCGCGAAGACGCAAAGGGCGCGAAGGATTCGTCCCTGGGAGCCTGTCGGACTGTTGGCGATCGGGGCCGACCGGGGGACAGAGAGGCTCTGGCAGAAGTCTGGCCGCCGGAGCAGAGCCGCGATCCTCGTGGATGCCAGCCAACGCCGTCACTCGTGGTTGGGCGCATCGCCGGCTGCTACGCCTCTCTCCCTCTTGGCGCTCTTTGCGTCTTCGCGGTGACCCCGCTTCCAGCTCTCCACAACATCGTTCAGCACCCTCCACGACGCCGATCCCCAGTCTCCCGACCCTCTGCGTCTCCGCGCCTCCGCGCGAGGCCCCCCTTCAAGGCCTCCGGTCTCTCCTGCCCACGACACCATTGTTCCGCACTTCACCCTGTGGGTGAATGGCGCTACCCCCACCGGCGACATCCATCTGCTCGGGACACCACCTGGATCGCTCTGAAGGGGTAGAACCAGAGCCGACGATCCAGGGCCGGCCCCCGCCCTTGCGGCGCTTTGGGGTGTCGGGCGAGGATAGGCGCCGCTGCGAAGTCGCTCCGCGTGCGCACTGTCGCCGTGGAAAGCCGGTCAGGAGGGATGTGGTGGCCCCAACAACGTACCAACGTCTGCTGCTCAAGCTGAGCGGTGAGGCGCTCATGGGGCCGCGCGAGTACGGCGTCGACCCGGAGACGGTGGCGGCGATCGCCAGTGAGCTCGCCGATGTCCACGCCACCGGTCTGCAGCTCGCCCTGGTGATCGGCGGCGGCAACATCTTCCGCGGCGTGTCGGCCTCGGCGCGCGGCATGGAGCGGACCTCCGCCGACGCCATGGGGATGCTGGCGACGGTGATGAACGCCCTGGCGATGCAGAGCGCCCTGGAGAACCGGGGCGTCCCGACCCGGGTACAGACGGCGATCCCGATGCAGTCCCTGGCCGAGCCGTACATCCGGCGCAAGGCGATGCGCCACATGGAGAAGGGGCGGGTGGTGATCTTCGCCGCCGGCACCGGCAACCCGTACTTCACCACCGACACCGCCGCCACCCTGCGCGCCATGGAGATCGGCGCCGACGCGATCTTCAAGGCGACCAAGGTGCCGGGGGTCTTCGACAAGGACCCGGCGATCCACCCGGACGCGGTGCGCTACGACGCCATCTCCTACAAGGAGGTGCTGTCCAAGGGGCTGCGGGTGATGGACTCCACCGCGATCGCCATGTGCATGGAAAACCGCCTGCCCCTGGTGGTCTTCGACATGACCGTTTCCGGCAACCTGGTGCGTGCGTGTGGCGGCGAGCCCATCGGCACCACGGTGCAGATGGAGGTGTGAACGATGGCCGACGAGACGTATGAGATGGCAGAGATGGAGATGGACGATGCCATCGCCGCCCTGAAGAGGAGCTTCGGTGGGCTGCGCACCGGGCGCGCCTCGACCCACCTCCTCGATTCGATCCAGGTCTCCTTCTACGGCGGCCTCTCACCGCTCAACCAGATGGCGACCGTCTCCACCCCGGAGCCGCGCCTGATCGTCATCCAGCCGTGGGACAAGTCGTCGTTGGCGGCGATCGAGAAGGCGATCCTCGCCTCCGACCTCGGCCTCAACCCGAGCAACGACGGCAACGTCATCCGCCTGCCGGTACCCCAGCTCACCGAGGAGCGGCGGCGGGAGTTGGTCAAGGTCGCCCACAAGGAGGCGGAGCAGTGCCGGGTGGAGGTCCGCCGCCACCGGCGTGAGGCGAACGACGCCTACAAGAAGCAGGAGAAGGCGAAGGAGATCGCCGAGGACCAGCTCCACGCCTGCACCCAAGCGATCCAGGGCCTCACCGACAGGAAGATCAAGGAGATCGATACCCTGCTCGCCGCCAAGGAGGAGGAGATCCTCACGGTGTAGCCGGCCAACGCCACCGCGTGGCGAAGACCGTAGGAGGGCGGAACGGCCCACCCCCTCTTCGGCCGGGCGCCAGCCGGGTCGGTGCCGGCTGGCGAAGGGGGGCGCGCGGCGCCCCCTCCATAATCGGACACGACGGTGGCGACGCGACAATCACGGCAGGTGGCGCAGGAGGGAGTGCGGCGAGTCGCGGCTCCCGCGGCGATCGCCGCCGCGATCGCCCTCCTCTTCCTGCTCGTGGCGCCGGCAGCCGCCCAGGAGATCGGCATCCTCCGGTCGATGCAGGCGGAGGCCTTCGGGGAGGCGGTCACCGCCTTCAAGGCCGGCCTCCTCCAGGAGTTCCCCGACGCCACCTTCACCGACCTGGGGGTGGTGGTTCCCGGGTGGAAGCGGCGGGTCGCCCGCTTCCACGGGGCGGCGGTCCTGGCGGTAGGCTCCCTCGCCCTCGACAGCCTCTTGGCGGTCGAGGACGACCGCCCCATCGGCTTCACCATGGTCCTCCACCCGCACCTGCCCGCGGGTAGGCGGGTGGCCGGTGCGGCCATGGAGGCGGCAATCGACAAGGAGGTGGCGCTGATCCACCGGGCCCTGCCGGAGATCAAACGGATGGCCGGCCTCCTCCTCCGCGGGGAGCCCCACGATTGGGCCACCCAGGCGGCGGGCGCCGCCCGCGGCATGGGGCTCACCTGGAAGTCGGTTAACGCGGAGAGCATCGACGCCCTCCCGGAGGTGGTCCACCGGGCCGCCCCCCTCGACCTCCTCCTCCTCCCACCGGCGCCGGCGCTCCTCAGCCCGCGCGCCTTTCGTGTCCTGGTGCGCCTGGCGCACCGCGAGGCGTTCGGCCTGGCGGCACCGTCGACCCCCTTCGTGCGCGCCGGCGCCGCCGCCGCAGTGGAGGTGAGCTGGCCGGAGTCCGGGCGGCTGGCGGCGACCCAGATGGCCCACCTCCTGCGCCGAGAGCGACCCGTGGCCACGGTCCTCCACCCGCATCCCACCCGCCTCTGGCTTCACCAACAACGGCTCCACGACCTCCGCTGGGCGCCGCAACCGGGACCCCGCAGCCCCCTGATCCACCTCTGGGAGGGACGGTGATGGCCGGCGCCGAGTCTCGTCCATCCCGCCTCGCGGCACGCCTGCGCCGCATCGGTCTGGGAACCAAGGTGAGCCTCGCCGCCTGTCTCACGGTGACCCTCCTCCTCACCCTCTTTACCTCCATCCTCCTGCGCCACGACCACCACCTTCTGGAGGGGGAGCTGGCGGAGAAGGTGCGGATCCTCGCCCTCGGTGTGGCCCGCGCCGCCGAGCTCGGCCTGCTCACCGATAACCTCGGGCTACAGCGGGAGGGGGCGCACACCGCCGCCATCGATCCGGACTTCCTGGCGGTGCAGATCTTCGACCGCCACGGCGTGGCGACGATCTCCGAGCTCCGCCCCGGTGGCGAGACGACCCTTGCCAACCTCCACATCGTGCTGACCGACCGTCTCCCCGCCGGCCAGCCGGTGTGGCTGCCCCGCCCCAAAGACCCGACCGTCGTCGGCTTCCGAGTCGAGGTACCCCTCTCCACCGGCCCCGACAACGAGGCGCTCCTCCTCGACCCGGAGGCGACGGCCCCCACGGAGAACGGCGGTGCGGTGCAGGTGTGGCTCACCGCCGCGCGCATCGACGCGACCTTCGCCCTGGCCCGCCACCGCCTGGTGGCCGCCACCCTGATCGTCCTGGTGGCGGTGTGGCTCCTCACCATCTTCGGCATCCGGCGGCTGCTGCGGCCGATCCGCACCCTGGTGGAGGCGATGGCGCGGGTCGGTCGCGGCGAGCGGACCCCCTTCCTGGAGGCGGCCTCGCGGGACGAGATCGGCCTCCTCACCCGCCGCTTCAACACCATGGCCGCCAGCCTTGCCGAGTACCGCTCCGCCACCACTGCGACGCGCGAGGAGCTGGAACGCCGGGTTCAGGAGCGGACCGCCGATCTGGCGCTGCAACGGGACCGCGCCCAGGAGGCGGTCCGCGCCCGCACCGCATTTCTCGCCAACACCTCCCACGAGCTGATCACCCCGCTGAACGCGATCCTCGGCTTCACCGAGCTGATCCAAAAGGAGGGTAGCGGCCTGCCGACGAGCGTGTGCCGCGACCTCGGCCGGATCCACCGGAGCGCCACCCACCTCCAAGGGCTCATCCAACAGCTCCTCGACTACTCGCGCATGGGCGCCGGCCACCTCGCCCTCCGCCGGAAGCCGGTGGAGGTGGCGACCCTCCTCGACGACTGCCTCACCTCCACCGTCCTGTTGAGCAAGAAGGAGGGGGTCGCTCTCAAGTGCGACATCGCCGCCACCCTACCGGCGGTGGAGGGCGACCCCGCCCGCCTGCGCCAGGCCTTCCTCAACCTCCTGGCGAACGCGGTGAAGTTCACCGAGCGCGGCCACATCACCGTCCGCGCCCGTGCCACGGACGACCGGCTGACCATCGAGGTGGAGGACACCGGGATCGGCATCGCCGAGGCCGACCGGGACAAGGTCTTCACCGCCTTCGCCCAGGTGGACGACGTCCTGGCGCGCCACTACGACGGCCTCGGTCTCGGCCTGCCGATCACCCGTGAGATCGTCGAACTGCACGGCGGCACCATCGACTTCACCTCCACCCCGGGAATCGGGAGCTGCTTCACCATCACCCTCCCCCTCCACCCGCAGACCGACGACAACGATCCCGCCGCCACCGAAGGAGCGTAACCATGATCCGCACCCTGCTCTCCGCCCTCCTCTTGTGGGCGTCTCCCTGGCTCGCCACCGCCGACACCGCGCCGGCGAGCCCCGAGGCCCTGCTGCTCACCCCGATGCCCGAGGTCTTCACCGCCAACCGGTTCAAGCAGCAGCTAAACCATGCCGCCTCGGCGGTGACCGTGGTCACCGCCGAGGAGATGGCCCTCTACTGCCTGGGCAGCCTCGCCGACGTCCTGCGTTACGCGGTGGGGGTGAACGTGGCGACGACCACCGCCTCGTCGGCGATCGTCGGTATCCGCGGCTCGAGCAACGACCTGTCGCACAAGATCCTGGTGATGGTCGACGGCCGCTCGGTCTACTACGACTTCTACGGCCACTACTGGTGGCAGAGCCTGCCGGTACCCCTGGAGGAGATCCGCCAGATCGAGATCATCCGCGGCCCCGGGGCATCGCTCTACGGCGCCAACGCCTTTGACGGCGTCATCCACATCCTCACCAAGCGTCCCGGCGAGCTCTCCCGCGCCACCGGTGTCGCCACCTACTCCAACCGCGCCGGCGACCGCCTTGGGGCGATCACCAGCTACGCCGACGAACGGATGGGGGTGAAGCTCTCCGGCGAGCTCACCGAGCTCCCCGCGTGGCGCGATCGCGACCTCACCTCGGGACGGGCGAAGCGGTTCAACCTCTACGCCGAGCGGATCATCGATGGCGACGGCCTGATCAGCGTCGCTGCCGGCCGCACCCGGTTGGACAACGAGTTCGTCTCCGAGTTCGTCCCCGACCGCCTCGACAACGGCCTGCGCGTCGACTACGTCCAGACGACCCTCCGCCTCGCCGGCCTCACCCTCCAGGGGTTCATCACCGACATCGAGCTGCGCGATCGCTCCCAGTTCAACCAGAGGTTCGACCCGACCGAGGATCCCGACTTCGAGCCGATCGACGCCGACTCCACCACCTACGACGTGGAGCTGAGCTACCAGCGTGACGTCGGCCGCCACCACCTGGTGGGCGGCGCCACCTTCCGGCGCAATGAGGTGGAGTCCAACCTCTTCGTGGACAAGGAGGCGGGTCTCGACCCCCGGCGCAACGAGGACCTCTCGGCCCTCTACCTGCAAGACAGCTTCCCCCTCGCCGAGCCCCTGGAGATCGTCGCGGGGCTGCGTTTCGACCAGCACCCGCTCACCGACAACCACCTCTCACCGCGCCTCGCCCTCCTCTACTCCCCGGCCCCAGGCCACACGGTGCGCCTCTCCTACGCCCGCGCCTTTCGCAACCCGAGCTTCGTGGAGAGCTACATCGGCAACGGCAACACCTCCGGCTTCCAGGTCGACGAGGGGCTCGCCTTCAAGGAGCCGCGGCTGCGCCCCGACCTCAACGAGGAGCCGGAGGCGGAGGGGCTGACCTCGTGGGAGATCGGCTACCGGGGCATCCTCGGGCCACGCCTGTCGCTCAACGGGGAGCTCTACTACAACCTCCTGTCCCACCTGATGGAGCCGCGCGAGCGGCTGAACAGGGAGGGCAACACGATTGTCCTCATCCGCAACTTCGCCCGCGGCCGCGCCTGGGGTGCGGAGGGGGAGGGGGAGCTGGCCTTCACCCGGCAGCTCGCCCTGTTTGCCAACGCCACCTACCAGCGCCTCGCCTTCGATGACCAGGCCGACCCGACCGACGGCTACGGCCCGTCGAGCCTCCTCGACGACGGCGCCCCCCGCTGGCTCGGCAACCTCGGCCTGCGCTATCGCGGCCAGAGGGGCCTCTTCGCCACCGCCACCCTCCACCGCACCGGCAGCTACCGCACCTACCCCCTGCGCATCCGCGGTCTGGCGGTCGACCCACGCCTGGCGGCGGCGGCGAGCCTCGCCCAGCCACAGGAGGTGGACGCCTACACGGTCTTCAACGCCTCCCTCGGCTACCGCGCCCGCAACGGGGTCACCATCACCGTCGCCGCCACCAACCTGTTCGGCAACGACCACCTCGAGTTCCCCGCCGACAACCACCGCTACCAGACGGCCCTCGCCTCAACCCCCCTCCAGCCCCCCCCCGAGGGCCAGGCCGCCGAGGCGGTGGGGCGGGAGGTGACGGTGAAGGTGCAGTACGACTTCTAGGAGCCGTGGGGGCAAGACCACGAAGAGGATCAGCGGAAATAGCCCCGAGCGTTCCGTCGTCCTTCACACCGCTGGAACACGAAACCTCGGAAGCACCGGATATCTCGACAGCCATTATTTCCACGGATCCTCTCTGTGCCCTCTGTGTCTCTGTGGTGAAACGCCCTTCAAGGCCGGCACCGTGACCACCGGATGCCCTCTTTGATTGCCACGCCTACCACCCGGCCGTATGGTCCGTCTCCCATGGCCGACGGCGTTGCGGATACCAGGGAGGGACGGTTGCTGGTGCGCGGTTGCGCCCTCGCCATGGGGCTGCTGCTGGCCATGGCCACGGCCGGCCGTGCCCAACTCTTGAACCACGCCCTGACAATCGACAACCAGCTCCTCCTCCTCCAAGACTTTCCCGGGCCGGGGGCGGGTGAGCTGGCCCGGGACTCGCTGATCGACGGCATCTACCTGAACGGCAACCTGGTCTGGGGGCTGGGGCCGGCGCTCGAGGTGCACCTCGACGCCGACCTCGGGGTGCTCTACGACGACGACACCGGCGATGTTGCGACCCGGGCCACGGTCCACCGCGCCTATCTCGAAGGGGAGGCGGGGGAGCGGATCGACTGGCGCCTGCGGGGCGGAATCATCCCCCACCGGATCGCCAACGGCCTCCTCCTGGATAGTGACGAGCCCACCATCGACCTGCGCCTGCGCGGTGACGCGGGCGCGACCGGGGAGGCGAGCCTCCTCCTCCAGGGTCTCCTCGTCGAGGGTGAGAGCCCCCTTCTCCGCGCCATGGCGAGCCTCGACGCGGTGGGCCGGGGCCACCTCTCCCTCTGGGCGGGGGCCTATACCGACCGGAGCAATCGCCTGGAGGGCCAGGCCACCGCGGCGCGTAACGTGGTTTTGCGCCGCCGCCTGCAGAATGACCCCGCCCTGCGGCGGCGGCTCGCCACCCCACGCGGCCTCGCGGTGCTGGACGGGCTCCTCGCCGACCGGGTGGCGAGCGAGGGGCGGCTATGGCTGGCGGCGCTGGACGGATCGTGGTCCGGGACCCTGGCGGGGACGGCGGTGGAGGGGTCCGCGGTGGCGGTCTACGAGCACGGCGACTATCGGTTCCAGGGGGCGCTCGCCAACGGCGACTTCGACGCGACCGTGGAGGGGTGGCTGGCGAATGTCGAGGTCCGGGTGGGCCTCGGGGCGCGGCTGGTGGTCGGCCCCTTCCTCCTCTACATGAGCGGGGACGACCGGCTGGTGGACGACCGGCTTACCACCTTCATCCCGATCGCCCCCTTCAGCCCGTACGCCACCCTCTTCTTCAACGGCTCCCTGAACCGCGACTTCCTCGCCGACACCTTCCAGCCGCTGGAGCTCTCCAGCTTCGGCGTGGTGGCCGGGGGCGTCGCCGCCCAGGTGGCCGCGGCCGCCGGTCTGACCCTCGACGTGGCGGCCACCGATCTGCGCGCCGACCGGGTGGGGGCGGAGGCGTCGAGTTCGGCGGCGCTGGGCTGGGAGGTCGACACCCGTCTCACCTGGCAGCCGCACGGCCGGTGGTCCCTCGCCCTGGAGTGGGACCGTCTCACCCCCGGCGGCCTCACCGAGGCCATGGTGGCGGAGGCGAACACGGTGCAACTCTTCGCCGCCACCCTACGGTATGCATTTTGAGCCTGCTGCTCGGGTCGCCCTGCCCACCGCGGCGCGGCGGGTCGGTGAGGTGACGGCCTGCCCCTCGTGGCCCCCCCGCCGGTTACCGCAGGTCGATCTCGCCGGTGAAGACCTCGGCAGTGGGGCCGGCCATGTAGACGTGGTCGTCGCGCTCGGACCAGGCGAGCTGGAGATCGCCGCCCGGGAGGTGGACGGTGATGTCGCGCTCGCTACGCCCCTCAAGCACGCCGGCGACGCAGACCGCGGAGGCGCCGGTGCCGCACGCCAGGGTCTCGCCGGCGCCGCGCTCCCACACCCGCACCGTCACCTCGTCCGGGGTGTCCACCTGCACGAACTCGATGTTCGCCCGCTGTGGGAAGAAGGGGTGGTGCTCAACGGCCGGGCCGAGGCGGGAAAGGTCGAGGTCGGCCACCGCCTCGACAAAGCAGACACCGTGGGGGTTGCCCATGGAGACGCAGGTAAACCGGCGCTCCTCGCCCGCCACCTCCAGGGGGTGGCCGATCACCACCGCCTCGTCCGAGGCCACCGGGATCTCCGGGCCGGCAAGGCGGGGGCGGCCCATGTCGACGCGCACCAGCTCCCCCTCCAGACGCGGGATGATCACCCCGGCGCCGGTCTCCACCCGGATCTCCTCCTTGGTCGTCAGGCCGCGCTCGACCACAAAGCGGGCGAAGCAGCGGATCCCGTTGCCGCACATCTCCACCTCCGAACCGTCGGCGTTGAAGATCTGCATCCGCAAATCACAGGTGGCATCGCGCGCCGGCAGGACCACCAGGAGCTGGTCGCAGCCGATCCCGAAGCGCCGGTCGCACAGGAAGCGCGCGTGCGGGGCAACCTCCGGCAGTCGCCGCGACACCCCGTCGAGGACGACGAAGTCGTTGCCGAGGCCGTGCATCTTGGTAAAGGGGAGGCGCATCTTCGGCTCTCAGCGGTCAGCGGTCAGCGGTCAGCGGTCAGCGGCGCGGAGGATCGCACCCGGCGTGACTGGGCGGCAAGGCAGGCTTACCCCCCTCCGGCCGAGCGCCCGCGACGCCTCCCCCTCCCACCCTCGACGCGCCCGGCGTACCCTCGCGGCGCCGGCGGCGGACTGCCGGTCCCTGGATCTCCGGAGCATGCCCATGGCCGACCTTCCCCCCCTCCACCCCGCCACCGTCGCGGTGCGCGCCGGGCGCCAGCCGACGCGGTTTCGCGAGCACAGCGAACCGTGCTTTCTCACCTCCAGCTTCACCTTCGACTCGGCGGCGCAGCAGGCGGCGATCTTCGCCGGTGACGAGGAGGGCTTTCTCTACTCCCGCTTCACCAACCCCACGGTGGGCTGCTTCGAGGAGCGTTACGCGGCACTGGAGGGGGCCGAGGCGGCGGTGGCCACGGCGAGCGGCATGGCGGCGATCGCGACCACCTGCCTGGCGCTCCTCTCCGCCGGCGACCGGGTGGTGTGCGCCCGCGAGGTCTTCGGCTCCACCCACCTCTTCGTCGAGCAGTGGCTCAGCCGCTGGGGGATCGAGGCGGAGCTCGTCCCCCTCGCCGACCTCGACGCCTGGGAGCGGGCCCTGGCCCGGCCGACCAAGCTCTGCCTCGTGGAGACCCCGTCGAACCCGACCCTGGCGATGGTCGACCTGGCGGCCCTGAGCGAGGTCGCCCATGGGGCCGGCGCCCTGGTGGCGGTGGACAACGCCTTCGCCACCCCGATCCTCCAGCGTCCGATCGCCCATGGCGCCGACCTGGTGATCACCTCGGCCACCAAGTACATCGACGGCCAGGGGCGCGTGCTGGGCGGGGTGATCGCCGGCAACGAGGCGGTGGTGAAAGGGGAGATATTTTCTTTTGTCCGCACCACCGGCCCCTGCCTCTCGGCCTTCAACGCCTGGCTCCTGCTCAAGGGGCTGGAGACCCTGCCGGTACGCATCAAGGCCCACTGCGACGGCGCCACGAAGGTGGCGGCGTGGCTCGCCACCCGGAGCGACCTCGCCGCCGTCACCCACCCGTCGCTCCCCGACTACCCGTACCGCGAGGTGGCGGCGCGGCAGATGGAGGGGCCCGGCGGCCTCCTCACCTTTGACGTGGGCTCCCTGGAGCGGGCGGTACGGGTGGTGAACGGGGTGAGCCTCTTCTCGCGCACCGCCAACCTGGGGGACACGAAGTCGATCATCTCCCACCCGGCCTCCACCACCCACGCCCGCCTCACCCCCGAGGCGCGCGCCGCCGCCGGGATCGGCGACGGACTCATCCGCCTCTCCATCGGCCTGGAGGATCCGCGCGACCTGATCGCCGATCTGGAGCGGGCCCTGGCGGAGTAGGGGGAGGCCGCCACAGCGACCACTGCCGCCGGAGGCCGGCGCCCCCTACGCCTCCGGCGGCGGACCGGCGGCGGTGCCCTGCGCCTTGTCCAGGAGCCACTGGCCCACCGAGTGGGCGACCGTCGGCGACATCACCACGGTGGTGAGGAGCTCCCGGACCAGCTCCCCGCCGCCGAGCCGCTCGGTCTCGGTGGGGCGGCCCCGGTCGTCGAGCTGCATCACCAGCCCCTGGGGGTAGGCCTGCTGTTCGAAGAAGAAGGTGGCGATGATCTCCCCCTGTGGAGTGATCCCCCCCCACACGCCGCTGGCGTGGTGGGTGCGGTGGTCGGGGCCTTCGTCGAACCGGACATTGATCTGCGCCATGGCTGCTCCGTGGAATGGATTCTCGAGTCCATTCGAGAATCGAGTGGGTAATCAGGTCGCCCAGTCTACGCCGGTACCGGAACTGGCTCACCACGTTACCTGCGAGTAGTCAGGAATCCGGCTCGTTTTCCGGAACACAGGAGGGTGGTGATGCAGATGACGATGACCGCGGTAATTGAACGGGGGGGGACGGCTACGTCGCACTGTGCTCCGAGGTGGATGTGGCGAGCCAGGGAGAGACCGTTGACGAGGCGAGGCGCAACCTCCAAGAGGCGCTGGAGCTCTTCTTCGAGACGGCCTCACAAGAAGAGATCAACGAGCGAGCTCGGGGGGAGGTCTACATCACCGGTATGGAGCTCACGGTTGGGTAAGGTTCGCACCCTCTCCGGACGAGAGGTGTGTCGGATTCTCGAAGCTCGTGGCTTCGTCGAGGTGCGACCTCGGGGCAGCCACATCGCGATGCAGAAGCGGGTGGAGAGGACGACGGTGACCGTCCCCGTGCCCGATCACAAAGAGTTACGGCGCGGTACATTGATGGCGATCATCCGCCAGTCAGGCGTGGACCGCAGCGCCTTCGAATGACTCCCGCCATCAGCAATGTTTTAGTCTCCGTGAGCGACCGTGGCCTACCGCCGGGAGAGCGGGCAAGATAGTCCGTCTATCGGCCACAATCGCAAGGAGCCACCCCGATGATCACCATTACCGAACCTGCCCAGACCCAGATCCGCGCCTACCTCGACGGCCACGCCGACGACGGCAACCACCTCCACATGGCGGTGCGAGGCGGCGGCACCATGAATCCGCAGTACGACTTCGGGATCCTCGGCGGCGCCGGCCACCCGGATGACCCGGTGGTGGAGTTCGACGGCTTCACCCTCCACGTCGACCACGCCAGTGTCGACTTCCTCAAAGAGGCGGTGGTCGACTTTGTCGACGGCGGCTTCAACATCACCGCCCCCCACGCCACCCCGCCCATGCCGCCGCCCCCCACCGGACCGGTGGGCGACAAGGTGAAGCAGATCATCGACACCCAGATCAACCCGGGGATCGCCGGCCACGGCGGCTTTATCCAGCTCGTGGGGATCGACGGGGAGACCGCCTACGTGCGCATGGGGGGTGGTTGCCAGGGGTGCGGCATGGCCAAGGTGACCCTCAGCCAGGGGGTGGTAAAGGCGATCGTCGACCAGGTGGAGGAGATCAACAACGTGGTCGACATCACCGACCACGCCTCCGGCAACAACCCGTACCACCAGCCGAGCGGCAAGTAGGCCCTTTTTCGCGGACGAAAAAGGGGCGATCACCCAAACGGGTTACGGGGGTGGACCCCGTGGAACCGCGCGAAGTCGCGGTCGGCGGTGAGTAGCTCCTCCACGCCGTGCTCCACCACCAGGGCGGCGATGTGGGCGTCGTGGGCCAGGTTGCCTGCCGCCTGACCCGTCAGTACCGCGTTTTTCAGGTGGCCCAGGTGGGCGGGCCCCTCACCGAGGAGGGTGAGGGAGGGGGAGGCGAGGAGGGAGAGGAGGTCTTCGACGGCAACCCCGAGCTCCGTGGGCGGATCGAAGACGCGCGGGTGAGTCACCACCCGGAGGTACTCGTAGACACACGGCCACGGCAAGGCCCACGGCCTCTCACCCTCGGAGAGCTCCTCGATGAGCGCCCGTGCAGCCTGGTGGTGGGGGGTCTCCTCGCGCCGTGCGTAGACCAGGATATTGGTATCCAGGGCGATCAATTTCGCCCATCCATCAGGTCGAAGAGGGCGTCGCGGTCGTCGAGGCGGACGCCGGGCTGGAGCCGGCCGCATTCCGTACGCCACTGAAGGCGATACCCCGTCTGGCGGGGGACCTCTTTCATATGGGAGCGGAGGGCCTCCTCCACCACCTGTTTCAGGCTCATCCCGGAATCTGCCGCCCGTCGTTTGGCCGCCCGCAACAGCTCATCGTTGAGATCCAGTGTCGTTCGCATGCACAAAAGCGTATTACATAACGTGCAGTTGTGCCATACGATGGACGACTTCTGATTTTCCCCATCGGGAAAAATCAGAGCGCGCGGGCGCCGATGTCGCGGCGCAGGGTCTTGCCGGCGAAGTCGATCCGGTCGCACGCGGCGTAGGCGCGCTCCCGCGCCTCCGCCAGGGTAGCCCCGAGGCCGGTGACCCCCAGGACCCGGCCACCCGCGGTCACCAGGCGGCCACCGTCCAGCCGGGTACCGGCGTGGAAGACAACCACGTTCGGATCCGCCTCCGCCTCCGCGACGCCGGTGATCGTCTCCCCCTTCGGGTAGCTCCCCGGGTAGCCGGCGGCGGCGAGGACCACGGTGAGGGCGGCGCCCGGTCGCGGGTGGGGGGTGTGGCCGGCGAGCTCGCCGCGGGCCGCGGCCGCCAGCACCTCGTACAGGTCGTCCTCCAGGCTCGCCATCAGCGGCTGGCACTCCGGGTCGCCGAAGCGGACGTTGAACTCCAGCACCTTCGGCCCGTCCGGGCCGATCATCAGGCCGGCGTAGACGACGCCCACGAAGGGCGTCCCGTCGGCGGCCATGCCGTCGACCACCGGCCGGAGGACCTCCTGCTCGACCTGCTCGGCGAGCACCGGGGTGAGGGCCGGCGCCGGGCAGTAGGCGCCCATGCCGCCGGTGTTGGGGCCGGTGTCGCCCTCGCCGATCCGCTTGTGGTCCTGGGCGGCGGGGAGGGTGAAGAGGGCTCTCCCGTCGGTGATCGCGATCACCGAGCACTCCTCACCCGCCAGACACTGCTCGATCACCACCTCCGCGCCGGCGTCGCCGAAGGCGCCCTCGGCGAGGATGGCGCGGACCGCCGCCTCCGCCTCCGCCACGGTCTCGGCGACGATCACCCCCTTGCCGGCGGCGAGTCCCGACGCCTTCACCACGATCGGCGCCCCCTGATCCCGTACATAGGCGAGGGCCGGCGCCACCTTGGTGAAGCAGGCGTAGGCGGCGGTGGGGATGTGGTGGCGCGCCATGAACTCCTTGGCGAACGCCTTCGACCCCTCCAACCGCGCCGCCGCCGCACTGGGGCCGAAGACCGCCAGCCCGTCGGCGCGAAAGCGGTCCACGATCCCCGCCACCAGGGGCGCCTCCGGACCCACCACCGTGAGGTCGATCCGCTCCTCGCGGGCGAAGCGGGCGAGACCGTCGAGATCGGTCGCCGCGATCGGCACGTCGGTGGCCACCGAGCCGGTACCGCCGTTGCCCGGGGCGCAGAAGAGCTGCGCCACCTGCGGCGAGGCGGCGAGCTTCCAGCACAGGGCGTGCTCCCGCCCGCCGGAGCCGATGACCAAGACCCTCTTGTCGCCACTACACGCACCCATGACACCTCCTGAAAAAATGGACGCGCAGTGTACCCGCCCCACCCCGCCGGGGGGGAGCACGGGGGAGGCAGACCTAACCTCGAATATCGCCTCTCTCCCCCTCGCAACGACCGCCTAGTTTCGACAGACTCCTCTTTGTGATGGACGGACGAAAAATTCTGATCATTGCCGGGCCGAACGGCGCCGGGAAGACCACCTTCGCCCGGGAGCTGTTGCCCAACGAGGCATCGTGTCCACAGTTCCTGAATACCGACCTGATCGCGGCGTGATTATCGCCATTTGTGCCAGAGCTGGCAGCCGTGCGCGCGGGACGACTCATGCTGCAAACAATCTTCGCCATGGAGCGGCGGGGCGAGAACTTTGCATTTGAGACCACACTCGCCGGCCTATCGTATCTGCGGCACATCCGGCGCTGGCGGACGGCCAGATACCATGTCTCATCGATTGGGGAGAAAACAGATGAATCGTAAGCCCATCGAGCAGGCAAAGGATCCTGATCTGCGCGCCTCACCGGCGGCCATGCGGCGCGCGGCACAACGTGCCCGCGAGGTCGCCGCATGCACGGGCACACGGCTAGTTCGGGAACAAAACGGTAAGGTAGTGTGGGTTGAGCCCGACCGCGAGGAGGACACGACGGCGTAGCAGCGCTACGGTCGAGAAGCACGGGCGAGGACACGGCCCGAAGATCGGACGCATCGGCGTCCAAGATGCCCCGTTTCCAACCACTCCCACGCCCCACATGTAGGCCGTGCCAGGTGCGTCAGATTTGGTTCGCACGCGCGGCCGGGGACCGGAGGCGTACTGGTCGTACGGTGAGGATCCCCGGCCGCGCGTGCGAGCCGAAGATGGCGTGCATGGCGCGGCCGTCTCTAGTGGCGGAAGTGGCGCATGGAGGTCAGCACCATCGCCATCCCATGCTCATTCGCCGCCGCGATCACCTCTTCGTCGCGGATCGAGCCGCCGGGCTGGATGACGCAGCTCGCCCCGGCCTTGGCCGCCTCGTCGATGCCGTCGCGGAAGGGGAAGAAGGCGTCGGAGGCCAGGGCACACCCCTGGGTCTCTTCGGTGGCCTTCATCGCCGCGATGCGGGTGGAGTCGACCCGGCTCATCTGGCCGGCGCCGATCCCCACGGTGCGGTCGGCGCGGGTGAGGATGATGGCGTTCGACTTGACGTGCTTGCAGACCACCCAGGCGAAGCGCATCGCCGCCATCTCCTCGTCGGTGGGCCGGCGCTCGGTGACCACCTTGAGCTCGCTCTCGTTGAGGATGGCGAGGTCGCGATCCTGCAGGAGGAGGCCGCCGACGATCCGCTTGTACTCCAGCCCCGGGCTGGCGGTGTCGCCGAGGGGGCCGACGTCGAGCAGCCGCAGGTTCTTCTTCTTGGCAAACAGCTCCAGGGCGGCGGGCTCGAAGCCGGGGGCGATGATCACCTCGGTAAAGACCTCGGCGATCGCCGCGGCGGTCGCCTCGTCGATCTGCTGGTTCACCGCGACGACGCCGCCGAAGGCGGAGACGGGGTCGCAGAGGCGCGCCTTCTCGTAGGCCTCGGCGAGGTTGGCGCCGGTGGCGGCGCCGCAGGGGTTGTTGTGTTTGATGATCGCGCACGAGCAGGCGGGCAGCTCGCGCACCAGCTCCAAGGCGGAGTTGGCGTCCTGGTAGTTGTTGTAGCTCATCGCCTTGCCCTGGAGGACCTTGCCGCGGGCGACGCACGGGGCGGCGTAGCCCGGCTCCAGGTAGACCGCCGCCGACTGGTGCGGGTTCTCCCCGTAGCGGAGGGTGTCGAGGCGCTCGAAGCGGAGGGTGAGCTGCTCCGGGAAGGGGGCCTCGTCGGTCGCCTGACCGAGGTAATCGGCGATCAGGCCGTCGTAGCGGCTGGTGTGGGCGAAGACCTTGCGCGCCAGCTTGCGGCGGGTGCTCGTCGAGGACCACCGCGTAGTCGGCCGGGTCGACCACCACCGCCACGTCGCGGTGGTTCTTGGCGGCGGAGCGGAGCATGGCCGGGCCGCCGATGTCGATGTTCTCGATCGCCTCCTCGAAGGTGCAGCCCGCCTTCGCGGTGGTCGCCTCGAAGGGGTAGAGGTTGACCACCAGCAGGTCGATGGAGCGGATCCCGTGGGCCTCCATGGCGGCGACGTGGCTGGGGTCGTCGCGCCGGGCCAGGAGGCCCCCGTGGATCTTCGGGTGCAGGGTCTTTACCCGGCCGTCCATCATCTCGGGAAAGCCGGTGACCTCCTCCACCGGGGTGACCTCAAGCCCGGCCGCGGTGAGGGCCTTGGCGGTGCCGCCGGTGGAGATGAGCTGGACCCCGCGCTCGGCGAGGCCGCGGGCGAAGTCGACGATGCCATTCTTGTCGGAGACGGAGATCAGGGCGCGTTTAATGGCCGGCATGGCGGCTCCTTTGCACGGGAAATCGGGGCGCGGACGGTACCACGGCGGACGAATCGGCGGCAAAAGACGACCTCTACCGCGCCCCCTCGCCCTCTGACCCGGCACCAAACCGGCTCAACCATCCACCAGTGCGCCGCGCTCCGCTTGGCACACCCTACAACAAGGGTGAACGAGAAACCGTAGGGTGCGCCAACCGCAGGGCGGCGCACCGGGCCGAGCTACGCAAAGCAGTCGCGCAGGTTGGGCGGCCCGGGGGAGAAGTAGGTGTAGTAGGCGCACTCGGCCGGCAGCCACCCCTCGGCGAGCACTTCGAGGGTGAGGGAGCGGCACCCCTGCTTACAAGCGTGGCGGTCGTCATAGACCGTGCACAGGTGGGTGTCGGTGTCGAGGTACTCGCACGGGGTGTCGCTGTAGGCGACGCGCCCGTCGGCGCCGTACGCCTTCTCGAAGCAGCACTGGCCGCACCGGCTGCACACATCCGGCAGGGTATGGTCGTCGAGGGGCGCGGACGGGTTGGGGTCGAGGGGCAGGATCGGCATGGCGTCAATGGGGTACACGCACCATATCGACGCCGTATTATCAATAGGTTACGGACTTTTTTACTGCTCACATGGCGCCCCTTTGAGCCACCTCCGGTCGCCCCGGCCCGGCCGTACCCTAGAGCGGCTCGCCGGGTACGTAGTTCCGGCCGAACCCCATGAGGTCGACCATCGACCAGAGCAGGCCGCGGCCCGGGATGCGGCCGAGGCCGCCGCCCATGCAGGCGGTCTCGCCGAAGCGGCCGACCCCGTCGCGGCGGGAGCCGGGGCCAGCGAGCAGGGCCGGCACTGGATCTCCCGCGTGAAAGCCGAGGGCGCACGGGGTGGCGTGGTCGCCGGTGACCGCCACCACCCGGTCGTCGGTGAGCAGGGGGGCGAGGGCGGCGTCGATGCGGGCGAGGAAGTCGCGCTTCGCCTCCGGCCTCCGGTCGTGGCTGAGGGTGTCGCCCCCCTTGATGTGGAGGAAGCAGAGATCGTGGTCGGCCAGGGCGGCCTCCGCCACCTCCGCCTTCGCCGCCAGGTCGGTGGCCGGGTCGGCGGTGAAGCGCGGGTCGGAGAGGGTGTCGAGGTTCACCGCCCGGGCGAGGCCGAGGACGGTCGCGTCGCCCGAGACCACCGCGCCGCGGATGCCGTAGCGGGCGAGGAGGCCGTGGGAGCGGTGGGCGGTGCCGGCGCCGCGCGGCAGGAGGCAGTTCGCCTCCGGCAGGGAGGCGGCGCGACGGGCCTGGTTGAGCGGGTGGTCGCGGAGGCGCTCGTGGGCGAGGGTGACCAGCCGGTTGACCAGCCGCGCCGTGTGGTCGGCGGCGGTGTCCTCCCCGTCGAGGGAGACACACCGCTGGAGGCCGAGGTGCAGCGCCCCGCCGCCGGGGTCGACATCGCTCACCCGCGGCGACAGGCCCGGGCCACGCAGGCGCAGGGCGACGCGAAACTGGGCGGCGGGCCGCAAACTCGCCTCCACCCCGTGGCCGAGGTCGGCGCCGTCGAGGACGGCGCACAGCTCCGCGGTCCCCGCGTCGATACGGCCGGCGCGCCGGTCCAGGAGCGGCAGGGAGAAGGGATCCCCACCACCGGGGCCGAGGGTGGCGAGGTTGCAGCGGAAGGCGACGTCGCCCGGTGCCACCTCCAGCCCGACCCCCGCCGCCTCCAGGGGTCCGCGGGGCAAGAGCTCGTCGGGCGGCCGCAGGCCGAAGAGGATCCCGATCCCCGCCTCGGTCCCCACCGCCAGGCCCGGGTAGACGAGGTCGATGAGCCCCGCCAGGCCGCGGCCGGCGAGGCGGTCGAGGTTGGGGGTGGCGGCCGCCTCCAGGGGGGTAAGGCCGTCGAGCTCGACGCACGGCCGGTCGCCGAGGCCGTCGAGGATCACCATCAAACCGCGGGGTCGTGGATCCATGGGGGAATAGAGAGCCGGGAGGCAAATGGCGGGTGCGGCGCCGCGCGCCGAGCCTTCAGAGCTTGTTGACGTCCGGGGGGTGGCGCTGGGCGAGCTCCTTGGTGACCAGGTCGATCACCGCCTGCACCGTATCACCCACGGTGTGGCTGGGGACGATGGGGATCCCCTCCTGGTCCGAGGTCTCTAGGAGGTGGGCCTGGATCTCCCAGATCTCGTCGAAGTGGCTGAGGTACCGGTCGCGGCGCCGCTGGGGGGCGGCGTCGGTGCGGCGGCTGAAGTGCTCCTTCAGCTCCTCCTTGTCGAGGGTGGCGAGCATCACCGGCACCACCATCGCCTGCTCCCGGAAGGGGGCGAGGTCGAGGGTCGGGGCGAAGCAGTGGACGCCGTCGATCACCATGTGGACCATCTCGGTGATCGCCCGCCGGATGGTGGCGTGGATCGGTACCCGCATCGCCTGAATCTGGGCGTAGAACCCCTCCAAGACGCGCTGCTTCGAGGTCTCTCCCGGGAGCGCCTGCCAGGCGTCGTAGGTGGAGCGAAAGAGGGTCGGCATGAGCTCCGGGGCGAGCATCAACCGCATCACCTCGCGCAACATGTCGGTGGACTGGGAGCGCACCAAACCGAGGCGGTAGGCCACCTCCGCCGCCACCACGCTCTTGCCCGATCCGGTGGCCCCGCCCACGAGGAGGATCAGGGGGCGACCGCTGCGGTGAAAGCGCCGCCACACCAGGTAGTTGTCCGCGTCCTTGGCGCCCGCCGCCGCCTTGATCACCTCGTAGGTCTTGCGCCGCAGATCCAGCGAGTTCACCTCCAGCTCGCCCGCCGCCTCGAGCTGCTGCTGGATGGTGAGGGCGATGCGGTAGGCGGCGGGTGGGTCGATGGCGCACGCCTGGAGCGAGCGGGCGAGGGTGGCCGGGGTGAAGGGGATCGGCTGGCCGTCCATGACCACCCGAATGGGCGACTCGGCCGGCCCGCCGTGGGTGTAGCGGTCGCGCACCTCCTCGCCGAAGCGGGCGGCGAGCCGCTCCCCCACCAGGCCGCGCAGCTTGTGGGCGGGGATCTCCTTCACCCCCTTGAGCGACTCGCGCAGCTCCGAGGCGACCGCGTACGCCTCGGTGAAGGTGAGCCCCACGTCGACCAACGACTGGGTGAGGAGCCCGCGCAGGAAGGGGATGCGGTCATCGCGGGTGCGATAGGTGACGAGGGGACGGGCCATGGGGGCGTTCGCTATCGCTCGCGGGGATGGGGGGTGGGGGATGAGGGGTGGGGGAATGGTTGGCCGCTACCGCGGCCAACAGGATGTCTCATGGTGGCTTCCATCGGCATATATCAGCCCGCGGGGCTCTCCTTCCCCCACCCCCCATCCCTTATCCCTCATCCCCGGGGCCGCAGGCCCCTCAAGAAAACACCCCTTTGAAGAAGAAAAAGAAGAAGCTCGCCAGGATCGCCCCGGCCGGCAGGGTGACCAGCCAGGAGACGAGGATGCCGCCGATCACCCGCAGATCCAGCGCCCCGATACCGCGCGCCAAGCCGACGCCGAGGACCGCCCCCACCAGGGTGTGGGTGGTGGAGACCGGCATGCCGCTGAGCGACGCCACGACGATGGTGGCGGCGGCGGCGAGCTCGGCGGAGAAGCCGCGGGTGGGGGTGAGCTCGGTGATCTTGCGGCCGATGGTCTCGATGATCCGGTAGCCCCACATGGCGAGGCCGGCGAGAATCCCGCCACCCCCCAGAACCATCACCCAGGTGGGGACCGGCGATGCCTGCGACACCGTCCCGGTGGCCGCGACATTGACGACCGCGGCCAGCGGCCCAATGGCATTGGCCACGTCGTTGGAGCCGTGGGCGAAGGCGACGGCACAGGCGGTGCACACCTGCAGGACGGCGAAGATCCGCTCCACGTTGGCATAGTGGAAGTCGCGATCCGCCTCCAGGTCTACCTGGATGCGGCGGATGATGGCGGCCCCCACCAGGGCCGCGGCGGCGCCGATCGCCACCGCCACCGCGAATGCCTGCCCCACGGAGAGGTCGAGATGGAGGTGCTTCAACCCCTTGAATGAGGTCAGCAGCCCGAGGATCAGGAAGACCGCGAAGATGTAGAGGGGGCCATAGCGGCGTGCCCGGGCAAAGGGGTCCCCGTGCTCCAGGATGGTGCGCCGGACCACCGTGAAGATGACGAAGGCGATCCCGCCGGCGAGGAGCGGAGAGGTCACCCAGCTCGCCACGATCTGCCCCACCTTTGCCCAATGGACCGCGTGCGGCCCCAGCCCCACGACCGCGAAGCCCACCACCGCGCCGACGATCGAATGGGTGGTGGAGACCGGCCAACCGGCGCGGGTGGCGAAGATCAGCCAGGTCCCGGCGGCGAGAAGGGCGGCGAGCATGCCGTAGATGAGATACTCGGGGTTGGCGGCGACGCTGGCGGTGTCGACGATCCCCTTGCGGATCGTCTCGGTGACATCGCCGCCGGCAAAGAAGGCGCCGGAGAACTCGAAGATTGCCGCCACCACCACCGCCTGGCGGAAGGTGAGGGCGCGCGAGCCCACCGAGGTCCCCATGGCGTTGGCGACATCGTTGGCGCCGATCGCCCAGGCCATGTAGAAGCCGGCGGCGATGGCGAGGTAGACGAAGGCGGTCGTGTGATCCATGGCCGGCAGGGGGTTGAGCGGGGTCGGCAGGGGCACCGGCCCGGCAGCCCCGGCGCCGCCGGGGCACGTTGGAGGCTATGTCGCCAAGAAGAGGCGCAGGCGGCTGCCGACCTTCTTTGAATAGTCCGCGAGGTCGCCGGCGAGCTCAATGATCCGATACCAGAAGACCACCGAGACCGGGTCGAGCTCACCCTCGATGGCGAAGAGGATCCGGTTCACCTCGGTCTCCAACCGGTCCGCCTCCTCCTCCTTGTCGCTGAGGGCGTCGACCATGGTCTCCACCCGCGACGCCTCGCGGCCGCGGAAGCCCATCTCCAGGAGCTCGTCGAGTTCGGCGATCACCCCGGCGGCGGCGTCACACGTCTCCTGGCCGCTCTTCACCAGGGCGAGCATCGGCTCGGCCATCGCCTCGGGCAGGACCATGCGCCGCTCCGCCACCAGCTCGGCGAGGTCCTGGGCGGTGTCGGCGATGTTGTCCTGGAGGTCGAGGACCTCCAGCAGGTCGCGACGCGCCACCGGCAGGAAGAAGCCCTTTGGGAGGTGGGAGCGGAGGGCGTTTTTGATCGTGTCCGCCTGGTGCTCCAGGTCGTCGATCTGCGCCCGCTCAACGGCCACGGTGGCGTGGTCGCCGCCGGCCACCGCCTCGAAGAGGGGGACGACGTGGTCCACGCACCCCCGTACCACCTCCATGTGGCGCTGCATGGGACGAAAGGGAGAGCGACCAAAGAGGTCGCCGAGGAGGGAGGTGGACATGTGGGCTCCGGAAGAGCGGCCATCCTACGGGGGAACGGCCGCGCCCTCAACGATGGGGGGCGGCCCCATGATTGTCGGGTGGATTCTCGCAGAGAACGGAGAGGATCAGCGGAAATAGCCCCGAGCGTTCCGTCGTCCTTCACACCGCTGGAACACGAAACCACGACAGGGGGAAAGCACGAAAGACAGCCGATAGAATTCTTTCGTGTTTTGAACTTTTCGTGCCTTCGTGTTCCCACCCCCTCGAGGTCTCGGGAACATCGACTTTCTCGCCAGCCATGATTTCCGCTGCTCCTCGGAGAGATGGCATCAGACCGTCGTGGTAGAGGATGAGGCGATTCCGGGGAGCGGGTCGGTGCTCCCCCCTACTCCCACGCCCCGAAGGTCTCCTCGCTCCACTCCACCGCCTCGACGTAGGCGGTGGTGAGCGCCTCCTCGGAGAGGGCGATGGCCGCCGCCTCCGCCGCCACCGCCGGCCAGTCGGCGCGCTCGTAGGCGAGCATGATGGCGAGGAGGCGACCGAGGCGACCGCGCTGGTGGAGGAGCGCCTCGACGTTCTCCTCGGGAAAACCGAGGGGGGCGATCGCCTCCTCCATGGGCTGGTCGAGGAAGGCGTCGAGGGTGGAGAAGAGGCCGACGGTGAATGCCTGGGCGCCACGCTCCTTGCCCTCACTTCGCGCCAACAGCTCCATCATCCGACCGCGGGTGAGGGCGAGACGGAGGAGCTCGACCGGCTTGGTGGTCCCCACCTCGGTAAGGAAGATGAGGGCCAGCCACTTCTTCACCGCCACCACGCCGAGGAGGGCCAGGGCCTGGCGGATGGAGGAGACCTCCTGGATGAGGCCGAAGGCGGCGGAGTTGATCAGACGCAGGAGGCGGTAGCTCAGGGCCAGGTCGGTGGAGATCGCCTCGGCCACCTCCTCGAGCTGGGTGGCGGTGAGGACGTGGCGCATGGAGCGCATCGCCGCGACGCTCGCCCCGGGCTCCCGCTTCTGTTGGAGCAACGACGGCCGGGCGAAGTAGTACCCCTGGAAGAGGTCGAAGCCGAGGTCGAGGGCGGCGTGGTGCTCCGCCTCGGTCTCCACCTTCTCCGCCAGCAGCTCGCACTGGTACGGCGCCAGGAGGGCGAGCTGCACCGCCAGGTTGGCGACGGGGATCAGGGTGAGGTCGACCTTGACGATCTGCGCCACCTCCAGGAGGGGGCCGAAACGCGGCTCGAAGACGAAGTCGTCGAGGGCCACCGTGTACCCCTGGCGGACGAGGGAGCGGCAGGCGGAGACCACCGTCTCGTCCGGCTCCACATCTTCGAGGACCTCCAGGACCACCTGCTCGGCGGGCAGGAGGGTCGCGTACTCGGAGACCAGGAGCGAGCGGGTCAGGTTGATGAAGGCGCGCTTGCCGCCGGTGACCCGCTCGATGCCGAAGGTGCCGAAGGTGTTGATCAGGACCTGGGCGGTGGCGCGGGCGCCGCGCTGGCCGGCGTGCTCCTCCGGCCCCCCGCGGTAGAGGAGCTCGTAGGCGACCACCTCTCCTTGGCGGTCGAAGATGGGCTGGCGGGCAAGGAAGGCGTGCATCGGGATACGGTAGCTCCTCCTCGATTATCGCCGCTGGGAGGCAAACCGCGAAGGGGAGAGGGGCTTTCAGCGGTCAGCGGAAACAGCGTCGCCATTCAACAAGCGAAGCCCGGACGGCGGTGCCGCCGCAACCCCCCATTCTCCACCCCCCCCCCACCGCTGAATGCTGTTCGCTGAAAACTGAAAGCTGAGAGGACCAGCGGAAATCGCAATGCAGTCCAAGTACGGCGTCGCTCCACGCCTCGGCTGGGAGGTGGAGGGCTCCCGGAAGAGATTTTCACCACAGAGACCCAGAGGGCGCAGAGAACTCCATCGGAAAACAACACGATTGAGGGCGCG
>JAJRSX010000004.1 GCA_024278555.1 bacterium
GGCATGGTTTCTCCTCGGGGCGGTTCACGGCGAGTCGGGGCGGTTTGAAAAGGTGATCGTGTGCTGTGAACGTGTGCTGCAACTCGATCCGAAGAATATCGTGGCATATACCAACATCGGTAATGCCCACGCCGCGCTCGGGCGCCACGAGGAGGCTGTGCGTGCCTATGCTCGTGCCCTGGAACTCTCTCCAGATGATCCTGGAGTATTGAACAATTTTGGCAAGGCGCTTTGTCTCGCGGGACGTCTGGAGGAGGCCGCTGAGAAGTTCGCGCGTGCGGTTTCCAAGAAGGTGAATTTTCCAGAGTGCCATTACAATCTTGCAAACGTATATGTGAAGTTGGGAAGGAATGAGGAAGCTCTTTTTCATTATGAGAAGACGGTAGATCAGAGCCCCGATTATCTCCACGGTCGCCTGTCCTACGCCAAGCTCCTCGGGTCGTTGGGGAGGTTGGAGCCGGCGGAAAAGGAGTATCGCGCGGCCCTACAGTTGTATCCCGATTCGGTGGAGGCGATGTATGGGCTTGCTGCGATACAGGGCTTCTCCGGCGCGTACGACGATGCGATCAGGACGTGTGAAGAAATCCTTCGCACACGTCCTGATGATCCGCGAGCGATGACGGCGAAGGCCGATCTCTATGAGCGAAAAGGCAAACGTAGAGAGGCGTACTCATTGGTGAGCCTGTTGATCGATCGCGGTCATGTGTCACCTACCTGTGCCAGCCTCCTGGCGCGCCTGTGCGGCGAGTACGGGAACTGCGAGAAGGCGATCGAGATTTGTCGCAGTTTCGTGATGGAACCCGGTCTTGCTCCACGAGGGCGGCAAGAGATCCTCTTTACGCTCGGAAAGCTTCTCGATCGCCTTGGTCGCTACGATGAGGCGTTCGAATGTTTTGTCGAGGGAAACAGCCTAGAACGTGTGCCATTCGACAGGGAGAAGACCGCGGACGAGGTAGATTGTCTGATTGCGGCATTTGGGCGTGACGCATGGCGGGAGTTGCCACGGGCGCGATGCGTGGACGAGCGTCCGGTCTTCATCGTTGGGATGCCGAGGTCAGGGACGAGCCTGGTCGAGCAGATACTCGCAAGCCATCCGCAGGTGTTCGGTGCCGGTGAGTTGACCGATGTAGGAGATCTGGTCCGTTCCCTGCCGGCTACCCTCTACCCGCACTCGATGGTCTCGGCGGGGCAGGACCTTCTCGATGATCTGTCCTGCAGGTACGTGGAACGATTGAACAGGTTGGATGAGGATTCCCTCCGCGTTACGGACAAGATGCCGCAAAACTTTTTCCATCTTGGCCTGATCGCAATGCTCTTCCCGCGGTCACGCGTGATTCACTGCATCCGTGACGCGCGAGATACCTGTCTGTCGATCTACTCGCAGAGCTTCAATCTCGCCCACACCTACGCAAACGACCTGGACGATCTCGGGTTTTTTTATCGGGAGTACGCGCGACTCATGGCCCACTGGAAGGCGGTGCTTCCGATTCCTATCCTCGATGTCGTGTACGAGGATCTCATCGAGAACCAGGAGGCTGTCATCCGCGAGATGGTGGAGTTTTGCGATCTTCCCTGGGACGAGCGATGCCTTCGCTTCTACGAGACCAAGAGGGCCGTGGCAACGGCGAGCTACGACCAGGTTAGGAGGCCGATCTACAAGGGAGCGGTGGGTCGCTGGCGGAACTATGAAGGGCACCTGGCGCCGTTGTTCAGGGTCTTGGGGTTGGAAGAGTAGGTGAATCCTGGGAGTACGGCATCGTTTCGGAGTCGTGCGCGACAGCTCGCGCGGGCGGGGGATGTGCGCGGTGCCCTCGTCCTCTACCGCCATCTCTGCGAGCGCGATGGGGGGGTGGCGGAAGTGTGGCTGGAGCGAGGTTCGCTCTACGGTGCTCTACGCGAGGTGGGGGAGGCACGTGTCTGCTTCGAGCGCGCGATCGCCCTTCGCCCGGACTTCGCGGAGGCGCACTGCCAGCTCGGTGTGGTCCTCCTCTTTCAGGGCGACATGGAGGGTGCGATCGAGAGGTGTGAGGAGGCTCTGCGCCTCGACCCGGAGTCGGTGAATGCGCGCTGTCATCTGGCCTACGCTCTCGATTCGTGTGGCCAACTGGAGCGTGCGGTCAGGGAGTACCGGACGGCCTACGCGCGGCAGCCCTCGGTGCCGATCTTGCACAGCATCGGCTTCGCCCTCTTGCGTCTCGGGCGGGTGCGCGAGGCGGTCGAGACCTTCGAGGAGGCGTTGCGCAAGGGGGGCGGAGCCGAGTCGCATGCAAACATCGCGTTCGCCTTGAACTACCTCCCGGGTGCTCCGGCGGAGGAGGTGTTTGCCGCCCATCGAAGGTGGGGGGAGGCGGTGCAGCAGGGGACGGTGGCCGCGCGGACGGCGTTTCGGAAGCGGCGGGCGGGTGAGCCTCTCCGTGTCGGATACGTGTCAGGGGATTTTCGCCGCCACTCGGTCGCCCATTTCATCATGCCGCTGCTGGCAAACCACGACCGCAATCGGGTGACGGTTTTCGGATACTCGAACGTATTGCAGCCGGATCGCATGACCGAGCGGATCCGCGGCCTGTGCGATCGCTGGACCGACATCTCTTCGATAAACGATCGTCAGGCGGCCGACAGGATCCGTGGTGACGCCATCGACATCCTCGTGGACCTCTCGGGTCTCACGCGTGGCAATCGCCTGCGTATGTTTTCGCTGCGGCCGGCGCCAATCCAGGTGACCTACCTTGGATATCCGAACACGACCGGCCTGCGGGCGATCGACCACCGCCTGACCGACCCCCTGGCGGACCCCGTGGGTGAGACGGATGGTCTCTATACCGAGAGCCTCGTGCGGCTGCCCGAGGGATTCTTGTGCTATGAGCCGCCGGCGGCGGCGCCCGATGTGGCGCCGATGCCCGCAGACGCGGCGGGCTACGTTACCTTCGGGTCTTTCAACAACCTGGCCAAGATATCTTCCTCCGTACTGGACGGGTGGGCGGAAATGCTTGAGGCCGTTCCGGGATCTCGGCTCCTGTTGAAGAATGAGGGCCTTGCAGACGGCGCGGCCCGAGAGCGCTTGCGCTCCGAGTTCGCCGCGAGGGGCGTGGATCCGGCGAGGCTCGAACTTCACGGGCCGGTGCGCAGCCTGTCGGCCCACCTCGACCTCTACCGCCGTGTCGACATCGCCCTGGATACCTTCCCCTACAACGGCACCACGACCACCTGCGAGGCGATGTGGATGGGGGTGCCGGTGGTCTCGCTGGCCGGGGATCGACACGCGGGGCGGGTGGGCGTGAGTCTCTTGAGCCGGGTGGGGCTCGCTGAACTCGTCGCCGAGGGCGAGGCGGCCTACTGTCGGGTGGCCGTCCGGCTCGCGGAGGAGAGGGATCGGCTTCGGGCACTTCGCCGGGGCCTGCGTGCCCGGCTGGCGGCATCGCCGTTGTGCGATGGCGGCCGGTTCGCTCGGGAGGTGGAGGCGGCTTACGCGGAGATGTCGGGAGGGGGCGCTCGTCGCGGGTAGGGGAGGGGCGCGGGAAGTCCTCGCCGTCCTCTCTCTCGTCGCCGTTCCGGCTTGATCAAGCGCGACGAAAGCCCTCTTCCTTCGTCTGGTCGCAAATCTGGGCATGGGTACGCCGCAGGGAGGCGGGGGTGGAGTAGCGGTGTTGGGCCACTTTGCCGGTGAGGTTCCACACCTCGACCACACGCTCCATGATCTCAGGCCGCGCGGGGGGAAGCTCCGGGTTGTGGTCGTGGATCTGGATGGTGTCGCCGGAGAGGGAGAGGGAGAAGTGGTCCACGGGAACGAGGCACTTCGCCGGCAACCCGATGATGACCTTCTCGGGAGGTCCGGTACCCGCGAGGCGAATGCTCAAGTCACCACGGCGACAGACGATAGCCAGGCGATCACTGAGCCGTGCCCCATGCGAGCCCAATGATTCCAGCAGGTTCTTGATTGCCTTCGCCACCGGGGCCGAGTCGATGTCGATGGTGATCATGTCACGGCTCCCGGCGGGCCTTTATCGGGCAGCCACGCCGGCGCCTCTCCTGTCGGTTCAGCGCCCGGCTAACGTCCCCAGAGCTGCGTGAATAGCGCTGGCGCCTGAGAGGGGGCATTCTGATTTTCGACAATTCCCCATACCGGGAGTGTGGTTTCCCAGGTGTCGTCTGGTCGGGTTGCGGCGACCGACTTCCGGTCAGTGGCACGGACCCCGAGTAGTGCGCCCGACTGTATCGATCGGATTTCGCTCCTATGGCCGTCTGGATAGCGGTGGTGCGGAAAACGGTCAGCGTTGGTCATCGGCGCGACATTCGATGGCCCCCTGATGAACGCGGATGGGTGGACCTGTGGCCGGGTGGCGTCGGTGGTGCTCGGACCTCTCTGGTCTGGTCGCGGGCATGGCCTGTTCCTACCAGGGCCGCGGGTTGCGGCACTTGTTGAGTACACGGGGTCTGTTTGTTCAACTGGCACCCTGTCCATTGTGGTCGGGAGGGCGGCGGTCAGGCGGGCTGGCGGCTCCACCTCGTGATCCTACGCAGGGAGGTGCCCCATGAGGTCCATCGTCACGGCGTTGCTCGGTCTGTTGGTCGCGGTGGGGACGGCGGCGGCTGTCCCCCTGGTGGGAGAGATGCAGGTCCTGGATCCATCCGGAAGGGTTGTGCTGCCGCCCACCCCGGTGGCTGGGGTGCTGGACGAGGCGGCGGGGACCATGACGGTCGACCCGGTGATGTTCTTCGGATTGCTGATCACGCCGCACCCCTTCGAGCTCCTCGGGGAGGGGAGCCACACGCGGACCGACCCGGCCACGGGTACCCCGCTCACCACCACCGTGGGGCCAGGGCAGCTCGGCGCCTTCATGGTGCTCGACTGGGGGGCCAACACCTTCTCCAGCTTCCTCGTCTGGGACGTGGTCACCCACCCGGGCGGCCGCGCCTTCACCCCGGCGGACAGCGACGGGGACGGGATTCCGGGTCAGGCCTTTACGACCGGCCCCTTCCCTGGCTTCACCCTCATCTACACGATGCAGGAGGGGACGCCGCCGCCGGCGGCGATGCTCTCCCTGACCGTGGCGGGCGGCATCCGCCAGGAGTGTGCCGAGGCCGGGGGCAACACGGTCACCGCCACGGCCTCGGTTGAGCTGGTGGGCGGTGCCGAGCTCTCCGAGGTGCAGTGGACGGTGGACGGTACCAGCGCCGGCACCGGCACGACCATCACCCCCTTCCTCTCGCTCGGGAGCCATACCATCGAGGCGACCGCGATCCCGGTGGTGGGGGGCTCGGACACGCAGCACCTCATCGTCACCGTGGTGGACACCCAGCCGCCGGTGGTGGATGCGGCCTTCGTCGACCACCGGACCGGCGAGGTGGTGGCCGAGGCCGCGCGCGGCAAGGTCGAGGTGCGCTACGCGGCCACCGACGCCTGCGACCCGAACCCCACGGTGGAGGCGGTGGTGGTGCCGGTCTTCGCGGTAGTCGACGGCCAGGTCCTGAAGGTGAAGGGTGAGCACCTGCAGGTGCGCCTCCCCACCTCGGCCCTCGACCTCACGGTGACCGCCACGGACGCGGCGGGGAACAGCGCCGGCGGTGAGGCCGTCCTCCACCTCCTCCGGTCGCCGGAAGATTGACCCGGATTTCTCACCGGGAGCGGTGCAGGCCCGGGCACCTGCACCGCTCCCGGTGAGGAGGCCGTGGCCGCCAAGGGTTCGGGCGGCGCCACGGGAGCGCCTGACCGCGGCCGTCGCCGCATCCGGCGGCGTTCCTCGGCGGGGGGGAGGGGGGGCGGACCGATCCGGCGGCCGCGGCTGGTGAAAAACCACCACTGCTTCCGGGTGGCGTTGTCTCAATATGAGATTGGCATGGGGGAACCGTAAAGAAATACGTCACATTGCTGCGCCGCCGGCACCGCTCGGATCGGGGCCATTCTTCGATTTATCAGGAGGTTGGGTGATAAATGCGGTATATGGCGCAGAAATTGCATATTGTTCGAAAGAGTCATGTTCACCGAGGGCTGCATCCGACGGTGCGGCCCGTGTCGAGAGGAGGGTGTCATGGGTGGTGTTCGGGGTTGGTGGGTGGCCATCTTCGTGTTTCTGGGGGCGGCGTCGGCGCAGGCGGGTGCGCGGACCGGATGGGGGTGGCGAGCCGCCGATTTCGTGGGGACAGCGACCTTCTACGATGGGGCAGGGGGCGTCAGCGGGGTCTACAGTGCCCAGGGCAGCTTCGACTTCGATGTGGGAACGGTCGCCCTGAGCGGGATCTCCGATCTCTTCTTCGGGACGACCTGGTCGGTGCCCGGCGGGGCGCTGACCTACAACGGCGGTGCCGGCCCCTTCAGTTACACCGGTGACCTCTCATTCGACTGGGGTGCCTCCTCTTACCCGGTGGTCGTTCCGTGGGAGCTTACCGACCTCGGTGGGGGGAGCGCCTCGCTGGCGACGGTCGATGGCAATGGCGACGGGATTCCCGGCCTCCCCATGGCGGCCGGCCCCCTTTCCGGCGCCAGCCTCGCCATTGACGGCACCCTCACCGCCATTGTCCCGGAGCCGGTGTCGATGGCGCTGGTGGCGGGTGGTTTCGGGTTACTGGGGCTGAGGCGGCGGTAGAAATGTGGGCAGGAGCGGGTTGCTGCCGCAAGCCTGGGTTGAGCTTGATTTCACGTTTCATCAATTCGTATTCATTTTGAAGGAGATTCCCATGAACGTACCGGAACGATTTCGCACCCTCGGGACGGGGTGTCGGCAGGGGCAAGCCTGAGCGATTTTGTCCCGGGTGACCCCAACGGCCGCAGTGTCTTCCTGTATGTCCCCAGTGGCGGAGCGGCCGAGCTGCTCCTCCGCTATCCCCTTGATCCCGCCTCGCCACAGGTGGCGGCCACTGCCGATGGCTCGGGGAGCTGGACCACGGTGACCACGCCGCTCACCGGTCACATCTGGCTGGAGGCGCCCGCCTCCATGCCGCCGGATCCCTTCGCGCCGGTCCCCTTCACCCTCTACACCGACTTCGTCACCCCCACGCCTACGAACCTGTGGGTCGGCGGCAACGGTAACCCGAATCTGCCGGTGACCATGGGCTCGGCCGACGCCCTCGCCGGCGGTGCGAGCTTCGTGTCGGGGCTCGACGCGAACAATATGCCCTACACCTCGGGCTCCCTCCGTACCGTGGGGGACTTCGGTGGCGAGGGGCTCCTTCCGTGTGTGGCCGCGGGGTGTGAGGTGAGCGCCGAGCTCAACCTTGTGGAGCTCGACTATGGCTCCGGGATCCCCGGCTTCCCCCTCGATCCCGGCGACCCGCGTTCCCTTCTCTACCGCCAGAGCTCCCGGTTCCCGGGCAGCGGTGGTTGGGACACCACCCAGTCGTACTATAGTCGCCCCGGTCCCGGAGCCGGCGAGCGCCCTGCTTCTCCTCCCCTGCCTCGCGCTCCTCGTGGTGTGGCGGTGCCGTACGGCATGAGCTGCGGGGGGTAGGAGGGGGCCATGGGCCCGATCCGCGCCGTAGGCGTGGCGGGCCCTTCGGGCCGGCGGGACCTGCCGCCCCGGATCGCGGAGGGAACAAGGGTGTGGTTTGACATGGGGGGCTGGGGTGGCGAGGGGTGGAGGTCAGGCGTCTCCGGTGGTGACCATCCGCGCGCAACGGCCTGGAAGGCGGTTTTTTGCCACGGAACCCACGGAAGCACACGGAAGTAGGGGGCTCCCGTTGGGTTGGGCGAGCGACCCGGACCCCATTCCTGCTCGAAGCAGGACCGGCGCTACCTCGTTCTCTTCCCCTCGCCGCGCCTTCTCGCCCCTTCCGTGCGCTTCCGTGGTTTCCGTGGCCCATTCCCTGCCGGACCGGAATGGGAGTCCGGCACCGCAACGACGGCGCCATCTTTTCCCTCTTCTCTCCCTCTGCGCCGCCGCGCCTCTGCGCGAGACCCACCGCCGACGATGGCGGGCCGCCGCACGGCGTTGACACCCGTGTGGCTCATCCATTAGCTTTCCGCTCTGATTTGTTGGCGGGCGCGGGTCGCGCTGGGTTGGGAGGCGCGGCCGGAGGGATGCCCGCCGAGGGAGGCGTTGGATGGGTAGTCCATGGACCGGGTGTGAGACGTTGGCCGAGGCGGTGGGTGGCTTCACCCGCCGGCAGGCGTCAGCCGCCCCGTGGAGGCGTTGGGCCGCCCGCCGCCGTTCCATGGACCTGCCGCACACGTGAACCGTCGCCGGGGGCCACCGCGCCGCCCGGTGTGAGAAGAGGGAGACCGCCATGAAGTGGATCAAGGGAATGATGCTGTCCGCCGGCCTGATTGTGGCGACCGCGGGCGGGGCGCAGGGCGCGGCGATGACGTCGGGCACCTTCACGATGCTGGATGGCACCGGAGGCGGCGTCGGCACCTTCAACGATGTCACGGGAGCCATTGACGAGGTGGCCGGCACTTTCTCGGTGGCCTCACCCTCGCCCTTCTTCGGCCTCCCCTGGACCGCCCACGGCGGCACTACCTTCGGGCCGGGGACCTACACCTTCGACACGGTGGAGGGGGGGATCTACACCGGCGTGGTGGTGAGCGCAGGTCAGGTGGGAGGGCACATCCTCTTCGACTGGAGTACCTCCGCGGACATCGACGTGATCAACGTGTGGGACGTGACGGTTGCCGGTGGCGTGAAGACCTACACCTCCACCGACCCCACGGTCGGCGGCCCCGACGTGAACCCCGACGGTAAGCGCGGTGTGGGAATGGTCGATGGCCCGTTTACCACCTTCAACGCCAACTTCGACTTCACCGTCGCCTCCTGCGGCGACGGCGTCGTGGACACGGCGGCGAACACGACGAGTATTGATACGCCGGAGGTGTGTGACGACGGGAATACCACCGGCGGCGACGGCTGCTCCGCCGACTGTCTCTCGGACGAGACGTGCGGCAATGGGATTGTCGATACGAGCGTTGGGGAGCAGTGTGACGATGGCAATACGCAACCCCTCGATGGTTGCGACGCCTCGTGTCAGCTTGAGACGTGTGGCAATGGGTCGCTCGACCCGGGTGAGGCGTGCGACGACGGCAATACCACCGGCGGCGACGGCTGCGCGGCCGACTGCCTGTCGGACGAGACGTGCGGCAACGGGATTGTCGATACGAGCGTTGGGGAGCAGTGCGACGACAGTGGTGAGTCTACGAACTGCAACGTGGACTGTACGACGGCCGTCTGCGGGGACGGTAAGGTGAATACCACCGCGAATGAGGGGTGCGACGACGGCAATACCACCGGCGGCGACGGCTGCGCGGCCGACTGCTCGAAGCTCGAGGTGTGCGGTGACGGTACTCTGGACATAGGTGAGATGTGTGACGACGGGAATATCGCCGAGGGGGATGGCTGCGCCGCGGACTGCTCCGCGGTGGAGAGCGGCTACACCTGCGCCACGGCCGGTTCAGCTTGTACGACCACCTGTGGCGACGGGATCGTCGCCGGTAGCGAGGCGTGCGACGACGGGAATACCACCGACGGCGACGGCTGCTCCGCAGACTGTCTCTCGGACGAGACGTGCGGCAACGGGATTGTCGATACGAGCGTTGGGGAGCAGTGCGACGACGCCAACACTAACGAGCGTGATGGCTGTCTTGTTACCTGTGAGACGGACGGCGATCAGGACGGTGTCTCGGATGCCGCCGACGCCTGCGATGCAGGAGGCGGTTTTTCCGGGCCCTTCCCGGACGGTACCCTCCTCGCCTTCGAAATGGGTCAGCAGCCGGGCGGGGCGGGTACCGATGTGACCAGCGGCTCGTACTTCCAGATGGGGGCGACCGGGGATCCGAACGCGGCACAGGTGCCGATCGGGCCGGGGCCGGCTGGGGGAATCGTGACCGGTCAGGTGCAGGCGGCTTCGGGAAGCCATGGCGGCTCGCCGGATGACGCGGGCCATTGGTGTGCTGAGAAGACCACGGCATGCACCACCGATGGGGATTGCGCAGGGCTGACGCCATCCTGCGATCTGGGGACCCAGACCTGCAACGACAAGGAGACGGGCTGTACCTCGGCTGCCGACTGTCCGGCGATTGATACATGCACTGTTTCCGAGTCGCCGACCATTGACACTCCATGGGCCTTCTTCAACAACACAGGAATGCATTTCACTACCTCGCCGATTACCGACATCGGCGATGGGACCATGGATTTCTCCGGTTGGCGAGTAACGTGGAACGGCATCCCGGCGATCAACATGGGGGCTGGCGCCCCAGCCACGGTGGCCATCGATGGTGACCGTTTCACCGTGGATTACGCCACGACGGTGCCCGAAGGCGATCCCTCCGGGTTTGGGGGGGTTCCGTACTCCCTTCACCTCGAGGGGACCTTCGTCCTCCCCGGCGGCGCTCCTGGCGACCAGGATTCGGATGGTGTGGCGGACGAGAGTGATAACTGCGTCAACGTCCCCAACGTCGACCAGGCGGATGCCGACGAAGACGGCCTCGGTGATGCCTGCGACGCATGTCCTAACGATGTCTTTAACGACCTCGACGAGGATTGCCTCTGTGGCGACTTTGATTCGGACCGCGACGGCGACGGCATCGCCAACGCCGACGATCCCACGCCGGATGACACCACCGACACCGACGGCGATGGCCATATCAACAACGTGGACGACGATGACGACGGCGACGGCATTTTCGATGTGGACGATGCCAACCCGCTGGTCTTCGACGACTTCGACGGTGACGGTATCGGGGACGGGTTTGACGACGACGATGACGATGACGGCGTCCTCGACGTGGACGACGCCTTCCCGTTCAACGAGTTCGAGTCGGTCGATGCGGACACGGATGGCCTCGGTGACGAGGCGGATGCTTGCGATGGTGCGCCGGCCGGTACGGTCTTCGCTGGGGTGAAGAGCTCCTCGTTGGTCCACGCCTCGGCGGTGGGGGATCCCATCGGGCCGGGGACGCTGCTGACGATCACCCCGGCGACGGGTGATTGCGCGCCCAATGACCCCTCCACCGGGTCGTGCTTCTACATGGAGGTCTCCACCGGGATCTTCACGATCACCGCCCTGCACGCGGGGGCGGACGGGGGCATCGTCTTGGGCCAGGCCCAGGGCCATCCGGCCTTTGCCGACCAGCAGGTGCTGGTCTCCGATCCCAGCGCGCTAGATCCGGATCCCACGACCCTCGATGAGACGTGGTCTTTCTTCTCCAACCCGGGAAATTCCTTTACCACCGGGGATGGCATCACCACGACCACCCTGTCGGACGGGGTGACCGATGCGTGGTCCTTCCGCACCTGGACGATCTTCTGGAACAACAAGGAGATCCCCCTGACCGCGGGGCTTGATCAGGTCTTCGGCAACGACGACGACCTGGTGCCCATCGTGACCGACACCACGGGGCTCGATCCGTTCGTGGATAATTATTTTATGGAGCACGCGGACGGTACGTATGAGCTGGTCTACAACGCCCTGGTGCCGAACACGCCGCCGTCCGGCTTCGAGGGGGTCCACTACACGGCCTTCCTGCGCGGGCGGGTGGTGCGCTCCTCTGGTGGGGTGGTGGACCAGGACGGTGACCTGGTGCCCGATGGTGACGACAACTGCATCTCGGTGGCGAACACCACCCAGAAGGATACGGACGGTGACGGCGCGGGCGATGCGTGTGATGTCTGCCCGACGGATGCCCACGACGACGCCGACGGCGATTGCCTGTGCGCCAACCCGGACGATGTCGCGGGAGCCTTCGGTTTCGACTCGGACAACGATAACGACGGCGTGGCCAATGTGGACGACGACA
>JAJRSX010000113.1 GCA_024278555.1 bacterium
AGGGGGCAGAGGGCGGTGCCGTTGCCGCGCACGAACAGGAGCACCCGCTCGCCCACCGTAAAGGTCGGCATCCCCTCGATCCGCTCCCCGGCGCCGTTCACCTCGCCGCCGGCGAAGCGCAGCTCCAGGGTCGGCCCCGCGTGGCTCCCCTGCACCACCCGCAGCCCCTCCAGGGTGACGTAGGTAAAGATCCCCGTTAGCTCCTCCCGCGGCACCACCGCCGCCACCCACCCCTCCACCACCAGGTCGGCGGAGAGACTCATCTCCGCCAGGGTCACCGGCGCCACGGTGGTGGCGTGGGCGCGCCCCACCAGGACAAATGCCACGACGGCCACGGCACAAGCGCCGAGCCACCGCCATCGCCTTCCACGAACGCTCCCGCCGCCCATTGTCATCTCCCCATGCGCCGACATGGCGCTTCGCCTGCGCACCGTACGCCAGACCGGCCCACTGCACCCGGGTGGCGGTCGGGCCTATGCCACCCCATGGAGGCCCCGCCCTCTTCGCCCGCGGCGGAGCCATGTACAACGGCCCCCAAGGACACCCGACCAAGTCCACAAAGTCTGTGCACCATCACCTCTCCTTTCCCACATCCCGCCGCACCAGAAATCCGCCGCCGCTCGGCCACGAAGCGCCCGAGAGCACGGCGGAAATCTGGGATGCCTGGCGCGGCCCTCACGGCCCCAGGTGGGAGCCGAAGTGGCTGCGCACCACAATCAGATCGGTCACCGAGACGGTGCACGAGCCGTTCACGTCGAGCCGCGGGTCCCAGCCCGGGTCGCCGCACCGGCTACCGAAGGCGCGGCGCACCTTGACGAGGTCGGTGATCGACACGCTCCCGGAGAGGTCCACATCGCCGGCCACCGTGTCCGCCACCAAGGGGTCGGAGCCGAAGCTCGCCTCCAGGGTGTCCGGGTAGCCGTCGTTGTCGTCGTCCGGGTCGCTGTTATCACCAATCCCGTCGCCGTCGTGGTCCGCCCACTCGGTCGGGTCGTCGGGGAAGAGGTCGACGCTGTTGCCCACCCCGTCGCCGTCGTTGTCCCCATCAAAGCCGAGGAGGCCGTCGGGATCCGCGGGGCTCGCGCAGAGGCAGTCCCCGTCCTGATCATCAAAGGCGTCGGTGGGACAGGGGTCGCACCGGTTCCCCCGCCCGTCCCCGTCCGTGTCTCGCTGGTCCACGTTGGGGTGGTTGGGACAGTTGTCCACGCCATCCAGGAGGCCGTCCCCGTCCCGGTCACCGTCCGGGCCGCCGAGGGCCTCGAATGAGCCCTCCAGGTGGAGGAGGTACCCGGTACCGCCGAGGCCCGATGGGTCGCCTGCCGGGATGGTCGCGGCGTAGTCGAGCAGGTCGTCGCCCCCGCCGGCCACGCCGTCGACGCCGTAGTCCACCACCGCCGGCGCCCCCTGGCCCAGGTCGATGGCGACCGTGCCGTCATAGGCCATGCGCCACGCGGCCATGGCCACGGTCGCCGTCCCGTTGCCGTTATCGGTCACCGGCAACGACCCGACGGTGAAGTGGACCCCGTCCGCGCCGTAGATCGACCACGGCGCATCCACCTCCGACTGGGTGATCCACCCGGCCCCAAAGCCGCCCGTGTGAGCGAACCCCTCGGCCGTGGCCATGTCGAGTCCACGGCCGTCGGTGTCGGTGGCGCTCGGCGCCATCTCCACCCGCAGCCAGGTGCCGAGATCGAGGGCAAACCACGACCCTCGGCCACTAAACACGCCCGCATCCGCCACCGTGCCGCCAAGGCCCGGGGCGAAAAGGAAGTAGGGATCCACCACCACCGTCCCCCGCTCCTGGCCATCGCACGCATCGGCGACGTCCACCACGCCGTTGCCGTCGAGGTCGTTCTCGAAGTCGTTACACACCCCGTCGCCGTTGGCATCCACGGCCCCGGCCGGATCGTCCGGGCAGTCATCCGCCACGTTCGGCGTCCCGTCACCGTCGTTGTCGTCATCGAAGCCGAAGGTGCCGTCCACATCGTCCGGGTTGGCACAGAAACAGTCGCCATCCAGATCGTCCAGGCGGTCCGTGGGGCAAACATCGCAGGCATCCCCGCTGCCGTCACCGTCCGTATCCGCCTGAGTTGGGTTATAGATCACCGGGCAGTTATCGGTCGTGTCGGAAACGCCGTCGCCGTCTTGGTCCGACGGCCCTCCGGGATAGGCCAACCAACCACGTAGAAAGAGCGTGTAGTGGACCCCCTCAAAACCCGATGGCGGCGAGTTCGGCACCAGGGTGTTGTAGATCAGCTCGTAGGTACCGTCTGCGTGCCGGATGAAATAGTTGTCGGCAAAGGGATCGAGACCGGTTGTGTCGGTGACCATGCGGCGAGGTCGTGGTAGAGGCGGTCGAGCTGGGCGCGGTCCGGGGTGAGGTGCCAGCGGGGGCGGAGGGAGCGGGTGAGGGCCTCGATGGCGACCTCGCGCCGCTCGCGGCGGAGGCGCTGGACGATTCGGTCGCGGACCGCGGCAAAGGGGAGGGGCTCGGCCGGGCGGCGTGCCTCGACCTCGACCAGGTGGTAGCCGAAGCGGCTCTCGACCACGGAGGAGCGCTCCTCCGGCAGGAGCCGTTGCAGGGCGGCGCGGAGGGCGGGCTCGATCTGCCCCTCTTCGTGCCACCCCATCTCGCCGCCACGGTTGGCCGAGGGGTGGACGGAGTACCGGCGCGCCACCGCGCCAAAGGGGTCGCCGGCAGCCAGGCGGGCCGCCGCCGCCTCGGCGCGGTCGCGGCGGCGGCAGAGGATCTGGCGGAAGCGGACCCGCGGTGCACCCTGGAGATCGGGGAGGTTGGCCTCATAGAGGCGGCGCGTCTCGGCCTCGCGGATCGGGCCGCGCCGGGCCGCCTCGGTGTCGATCCGGGCGGCGGCCAGGAGGCGGTCACGGCGGGGGCCGGGGGGGCTGGCGAGGAGGGGGTCCCCGGCAGGGAGCGCCTGCTCCGCCTCTCTGGCCAGGAGGTGGAGGGCGGCGAGGTCACGGAGGAAGGCGTCGAAGATCGGCCGCCGGGTGAGGGCCGCCCGCTGCACCGGCCCGAGGGCGGCGGCGGCCGCCCGCACGTCGGCGGCGGCGAGGCCGGTGCCGTCGGCGAAGCGGATCACCAGCGGCCCGCCCGTGGAGGGCGGCGGAGGGGGAGAGGGGGGAGCGGTGGCACACCCGACCACCCACGCCACCGCCAAGAGCATCCAACCCGCCGCCGTCACCCGCATCACACCCTCCGTTTTGCGTGGGGCCCACGGTACACCGTCCCGAAAGGGGAGGCCCGTGCGGGCCGGGTGGGCCGCTTCCAAGGTGGCAACCTCCCGGTAGGAGGGGGCCGTGCCCCTGATCCGCGCCACCGGCGCGGCGGGCCGCGAAGCGGCCCGGGTCGCGGCCATGGCCCGCTCCTACCGCTGCATGCAACAGGCGAGGATGCGGCGGAGAGATGGCGTGCATGGCGCCGCCATCACCTCACGGCCCCAGGTGGGAGCCGAAGTGGCCACGGACCAGGATCAGGTCGGTGATCGAGATGGTGCATGAGCCGTTGAGATCCAGCCGGTCGTCCCAGCCGGGATCGACGCACTGCTTGCCGAAACCGCCGCGTACCTTGATCAGGTCGGTGATCGAGACGGTGCCGGAGCAGTCCACGTCGCCCACCAGGGTGTCCGGGACGAGGGGATCGCTCCCGAAGGTCGCCTCCAGAGTGTCCGGGTAGCAGTCGTTGTCGTCGTCCGGATCGCAGGCGTCGCCCGTGCCGTCGCCGTCCGTGTCGAGCTGGTTCGGGTTGGCGAGGCCGGGGCAGTTGTCGTCGCAGCCGGTGGTGGCGCCGCCGGTGCACGGGTGGTCTCCCGCCACCCCCGAGCCGTCGCCGTCGTCGGGGACCCCGTCACCGTCGGTGTCCAGGAGGCCGAACTTCTGGATCCGGTGGTTCCACTTGTCCACCACAAAGAGGTTGCCTCCCGGCCCCACCGCGAGGTCGGTGGGCTTCCAGAACACACCGGGGCCGGTCCCCTGGGTACCCCACTGCTTGAGGTAGGCCCCGGAGGCGGTGAACTCCTGGATCCGGTGGTTCATGGTGTCGGCCACGAAGATATGGCCGCCGGGGCCGATCGCGATCCCCTGGGGCGTGTCGAACTGGCCGTCGCCGCTCCCGGGGGCGCCCCACTTGTTCATGAAGGTCCCGGCCGGGTCGAAGACCTGGATCCGGTGGTTGCCCGTGTCTGCCACGTACAGGTGGCCGGCCGCATCCGCCGCGATCCCGTAGGGGGAGAGAAACTGACCGTCGCCGCTCCCCGGCCCTCCCCACCGGCCCAGGTAGGTCCCGGCGGCGGTGAAGCGCTGCACCCGGTGGTTCCAGGTGTCCGCCACCAGGAGCTCTCCGGCGGCGTCCACCGCCACCCGGTTGGGGTACTGGAAGGCACCGTCACCGGCACCGAAGGTGCCCCACTCGAGGAGGAAGAGGCCGTCGTTGTCGAACTTCTCGATCCGGTGGTTACTCACCTGGCCGTACTGGTTGCCGTCGGCAACATACACGTCGCCCGCCCCGTCCACCGCGATCCCCGAGGGGTACCACAGCTCGCCCGCGCCGCGGCCGCAGGTGCCCCACTCGGTGAGGAGGGGGTAGGGGGCGGTGGCCATGGGCGAGAGGGGAAGGGCCGCGGAGGTCGCCACCGCGGCGCGGGGCGGGAAGGGGGGCGGCCGGTCGAGGTTCAGGTTGGGGCGGAACTTCTCGATCCGTTGGTTGTAGCTGTCGGCCACGTAGGTGTTGCCCGCCCCGTCGGCGGCCACCCCGAGGGGCCACTGGAGCTCGCCGGCGGCCGAGCCGCGCCCGCCGAAGGCCTCGAGGAAGACCCCGTCGCCGGTGTAGACCTCGATCTGGTTGCCCCAGAAGTTGGTGACATAGACCCGACCCGCGCCGTCCACCGCCACGTCCTTCGGCCAGGAGGTGTTCCACTCGCCCAGGTAGTTGCCGTCGGCGTCGAACCACTGGATCCGCTGGTTGTAGTAGTCGGCCACGTAGACCCGGCCGGCGCTGCTCACCGCCACCCCGAGGGGGCTCACGAACTGGCCCGGCGCCGCGCCACAGCCGCCCCACTGGCCGACGAAGTTGCCCGCGGCGTCGAACTTCTGGATCCGCTGGTTGCCCGTGTCCGCCACGTAGACGAAGCCGGCCGGCCCCACGGCCGCCCCCTGGGGACTCTGAAACTGGCCCGGAGCGGTGCCGGCGCCGCCCCACTCGAGGAGAAAGGCGCCGCCGGGATCGAGCATCTGGATCCGGTGGTTGCCCGTGTCCACCACGTAGACATTGCCCGAGGCGTCTCCGGCCACGTCGCGCGGATAGCGGAACTCACCGGGGCCGGTGCCGGAGGTGCCGGCGATGGCGAGAAAGGCGCCGGTGGCGTCGAAGCGCTGGACCCGGTGGTTGTACTGGTCCGCCACCCACACGGCGCCGGTCCCGTCCACGTCGGCGCCGGCGGGGCGGCTGAAGGCGCCCTTGCCCCCGGTGGCGCTGCCCCACAGGGTGTCGAAGGTGCCGGTGTTGGAGAAGCGCTGGATCCGGTGGTTCCAGGTGTCCGCCACCACGACCCACTGGGCGCCGAAGGGGGCGGTGTTCACCGCCACCCCGCGCGGCTCGTTCAGGTTGCCCGGCAGGAGGATGCCGGGCGTGCCGAACTCGAGGACGAAGGTGCCGTCGGTATGGAACTTCTGGACCCGGCCGTTGCCGGGATCAGCCACGTACACCTCGCCGGCGTGGTCCACCCCGATGCCCTTGGGCCGGACGAACTGCCCCGCACCGCCGCCGCCTTCGCCCCACTCGCCGACGAAGTGGCCGTTCGCGGTGAACTTCTGCACCCGGCTGTTGCCCGTGTCCGCCACGAAGACCAAGCCCGACGGCCCCACCGCCACCCCCTCGGGGGCCTTGAACTCGCCGGGACCACTCCCCAGGCCGCCCCACCCACCGAGATAGGTGCCGTTGGCGTCGAACCGCTGGATCCGGTGGTTGCCCCGGTCGGCCACGTAGACGGTGGTGCCCAGGGGCGAGAGGGCTACCCCCGCGGGTGCCACGAACTCTCCGGGGCCGGCGCCCGAGTGGCCCCACTTGCCGAGGAAGGTGCCGCCGGCGTCGAACTTCTGGATCCGGTGGTTGGCCGTGTCCGCCACGTAGACCGTGCCGCCCACCACGGCGATCCCCTCCGGGCGGATGAACTGGCCGTCGCCGTTGCCGTATCCACCCCAGGTGAGGACGAGGGCGCCGCTGCGGTCGAACTTCTGCACCCGGTGGTTCCAGGTGTCCGCCACGTAGACATTGCCCTTGCCGTCCATGGCCGTGGCCGACGGCACATCGAAGCGACCCGCCGGCGCCACCACGCTGCCCCACGCCGTGTCGTACACGTGGGAGGCGTGCACGGCCGTCGCCCCCAGGAGCAACACGAGGAGGGCCGCGAGCCCAGCCACCGTGCGATGGGCAACCGCACCCCCCTTCCCCTCCCACTCTCCTCCGCTCCATCGCGCGGTTGTCCTCATGATCTCTTTCCTCCTCTGTTCTGGATCTCCTCCACGGCGGCACCCGGGGCCGCTGCCCGGATCTCCTTGCGAATCGTCATGGATCAACACCCTATCTCAACTGCCGGCGAGGACCGCCCGCGGCCACCCAGTGGGTGGCAGGCCGACCCCCTCCCCCTTCCCTTCCACTCCACCCGCCCCCGCCATACGGACGGCGCCGGGGCACAGCCCCGACCCCTCCCGCCGATCCGGGGGGGAGGCGCCGTACGGCCTCGTGGTGGTCGCCCTACACATCCCCTCTCCCTCTCCTGAGCCACGCTGCCGCCGTGGCCACCAGGAGCAAGGCCGTGGGCTCGGGCACCGCGGGGATGAACTGGCCGCGGATCTCGCCGGCCGGGAAGGGGGTGGTGTGCAGGTTGATGTAGGTATCGCCGCCGAGCAGGGCCGCCTCGCTCGCCGCCGGGAAGGGGGCGCCGTTGACGGCGCGCCCAAAGACACCCATTCCGCCGAAGAAGGAGGCGGCGCCGAGGTCGACCACCACCGGCCCGTTGACGCCCGGGGGCGCCTGGTGGATGTGGGCGCCGGTGAGGTCGGCGAGGGCGATGCCGTTACCCACCAGGGCGAGGTCGAAGAGGTGGGTGGCGGTGTCGTAGGACATCACCGCGTCGCCGACCGCGTTGCTCGCGGTGGCGGGCACCTCCTGGCCCCCGTCGAGGTGGGCGGTGAGGGTGATGAGGGCGGCGGTAGCCGGTGTTGCGGCCGCCACCACCCAAACGAGGAGGGCAAATAAGATGCGATTAGCCATGATGACCCCCGCAGGTGTTCGAAGTTGAAGGGGACCGCCTCACGCGCGGCGCCGGCGGATCAGGAGGCCGAGGAGCGGTAGGCCGATGAGGGCGAGGCTGGTGGGCTCGGGGACACCGACGGTGACCCGGGCACCGGTGAAGCTGTAGAGGGTGGTGAGATCGGCCCCGGTAGTGTCGGCGACCGCCTCAAAGCCGGTGCGGGCACCGAAGTCGATGAAATTGATCTGGCTCACCCCCGGGGTCGGGCCCGCCTGGAGGCGGAGGATGCCCAGGATCCCCATCCCCTCATGATCGGCAATCGAGAAATCAAGCTGCGTAAACCGTACATGACCAGCGGCTACAGCCGTCCCACCCGCCTCAAAGGGGGTCGTAAGGAAGCTTCCATCCTCCACCCCGGTGAAGCTGGCGACGCTGGAGTCGGAGGAATCCAGTTCGAGATCGAAAGAACTCATTGGGGCACCGGTGGAGTCGATGTGAATCGGCATGTCGAAGGCGGTCCCTGGAGCGACGGTGATCGCCTCGAGCCAGATCGCCGGCGGCGCCATGGCCGCGTGGGCCGCGGTGGCGGCGGTAAAGAGGAGGACGGTGGCTGCGAGGCAGGTGCGGGTGGCGATGGAGGCGATGGACTTCATAACGTGGAACCTTTCTCCCTCGGTTTCGAGGATAATGGGTGGCACCAAACCCAAGATGGGTGGGGCGCCGCGTGGACGTAGATGGGACTTCTTGTTGGCTCTGTGTTGCGCATTAATTCCCTCGGTACCTCCTGCATTCCCGCACGCCCTCCGCGTGCATCCGGCTGGCCTCCTGGCCTCCTCAGTACGGCCGCCGCCCCGTCCCTCCGAGGGGAAAGAGGGCGGGACAAAGACAGCGGCGGCGAAGGGGGAATACAGGCTCTGCAGCAATCTACATACCAACCTCACAGGTCTTAACTGAGAAAACGTTATGCATCTATTAAATTCACTTATTTAAGAAATACATCCACCCCTTTTCTGAACTTGCATGCGCCCAAAATGGAAATCCGTGTTTCCATTTCATGGGGCCAGAATGGAAACTCGCGTTTCCATTTCCAGGGGTCTCCTTGGGCTATCGCCGACTGTGGCACACGGCACATTTGGCGACACACCACCGGTGTCACAAAAACGGCCGCCATCGTAGGCGGCGGCGACACACCCGTCCGTAGCCGTGGCGGCTACCTGGCTCACTCATAGAGGGGGAGGGTGTGCACGTGGTGCGGGGAGCGGGCCGGGGCGTCGTCAAACCGCTCTAGGCCGGAGAGGATCGACCATAGCTCGCTGACATTTCGAAATGGGTGGCGCGTCTCGTCTTCGATCCCCATCACCACGCCGGTGAGGCTGGACCCGGTGAGGCTCGGTTGGGATCGCTCTGCGGCGCGATAGATGCGTACGACGTAGCTGGCCATGGGTTCGCTGTCTCAATTGTGTGGGACGCCGGAAGAGGGCGGTCCCCTGTTCTCGTTTGGGTCGTCAAAGGGGCAACGACGCGGGATCAGCCATGGGGTGTGCCACGGCGCAGGCCCCACAGAGAGAGGCCAAGGCCACCCACCAGGGCCAGGGCGGTGGGCTCGGGGACGATCACCTGCGCCGAGTCGAGCAGGGTGGGCACCGTGTTATCCATGACCTGGAAGGGGACGCCGCCGTCCTTGGTGACGTAGTAGACAAAGAGTTGGGAGACCGGCACATCCCCCGCGACGGTGTAGGCGAAGCTGGCGGTCTCCCCCTCGGTGAGGGCGGAGGCGGCGTCGCCGGTCCAGTCGAGGAAATTGCCCGTGGTGGTGGTGGGGTCCGCCCACCCGGCGGTATTGCTCAGGCCGCTCGCCGCCCCCTCGGACCAGTCGCGGATGATCGCGAAGTCGACCACCGTCCACTCGGCCGCGGCGTCCGCGTTGAGGGTGAGGTCGTAGGTGAGGCCGGTCTCCCCGACGATCGAGGTGTCGATGGTGAGCGCCAGGGTGAGGGAGAGGGTGTCGATATTGTGGTCCGGCGCCACACCACCGGCGGGGACCAAGGCCGGCGCGGCAATCAGGGCAGCACCGGCGAGTTGGGGCGCCAGCAGGAGGGAAAGACCGAGGGTCACGATTTTCAACAGGGTGGACATGGACGATCTCCGCGAGGGGGTTCAGGTGAGGGTTAGGGTTTTGGTGCACCCGCCGTGTGCGGGCGCTGTGGGTGGTGCGTGCTCCAGCCCCCTGCGCCGGGCACCCACCCGGCGCCTCAAACCGGGCCGGGGCACCGCCGCCCCAGGGGGGAGCGACGGCGCTTCGGACCTGCATGAAGGGGCAACACCCACCCCTATGCAGACCGCGTGCCAACTGGGAAAAGCCCCCGCATAGACGGACATCATCCCTTACACAACAATGGCTTATGAACTTTTTTCGACCTCGCCAGAGGCCCACAGGCAGCGGAAATGGAAACTCTGATTTCCGTTATTCACCCCCGAAAAGGAAACTCGAGTTTCCATTTCACCCCCCTCCCACCCCGCCCTTCCGGGGAGTCGGAGGCAGGTGGTAGCTGGTTCGCTTTGGCTCAGGCGAAGAGGCCGCCGTGTAATGGGGCGGTAATGCCACCCTTGTAGAGTGGGTCCGCTTACCAGTCGGTCGTAGCGCTGTCCCGGTCGTGTGGGGATGGAGCTGCCCTGCTGGTTGCAGCCGGGGCCGAGGCCTCCGGGGGATGTAGGAACAGGGGTGTTATTGCTCGAGGGGTGAGAAAGTAGGGTGGTCGTATGGAGGGTGGAATCACCGCAAAAGAGCGGCAGACAGAGGAGCGCCAGCGGCAACAGGAGGAGCAGTGGGCCCGGGAGAACTGTCCGGAGATTGTCGGCCGCCACCCACGCCTCATCAGCGCACTGCAGATCGTCCGCATGGCCGCGGAGGACGGTGATTGCACCGTCCTCATCACCGGTCCGACCGGCAGCGGCAAGGAGCTGGTGGCCGCGGCGATCCACGAGTGCTCCTTCCGCCGCGCCGCCCCGTACCGGACGGTGAACGCGGCGTCACTGCCCGCGGAGCTCGCCGACTCCCTCCTCTTTGGCCACCAGAAGGGCGCCTTCACCGACGCCACCTCGTCGACCCGAGGCCTGTTGCGGGAGGCCCACGGCGGGACCCTCTTCCTCGACGAGATCCAGGAGCTCCACCCGCGGGTTCAGGCGAAGCTCCTGCGCTTCCTCCAGGACCACCGGGTGGCACCGGTGGGGGCGGCGGGTGAGCCGTGGGAGGTCGATGTCCGCATCCTCGCCGGCTCCAACCAGCACCTCCCGGAGGCGGTGGCGGCCGGCCGCTTCCGCGCCGACCTCTTCTACCGCCTCAACGTCCTCCCCATCGACCTGCCGCCGTTGGCGGAGCGCAAGGAGGACATCCCCCTCCTCGCGACCCATTTCCTCGACCAGCTCAATGGGCAGAAGGGGTCCACCACCTCCCTGGCGCCGGAGACGGTGGCCGCGCTGGTGGCCTACGACTGGCCGGGCAACGTACGCGAGCTGAGGAACCTCATGGAGCGGCTGGTGATCGTCTGCCGAAACCGCACCATCGAGATGGATGACCTGCCGCAGGAGATCGCCCCCCTGGACGAGGCGACGCGGGCCGCCATCGGCAAGCACGACCTGCGGGCGGCCAAGGAGGCGATGGTCGCCGCCTTCGAGCGTGACTACATCTCCCGCCAGTGGGTCGCCAACGACTACCGCCTGCAACAGACCGCCGAGGCCCTCGGTACGACCCGCCAGTGGCTCACGAAGCAGATCCGCAAGTACGGGATCGAGTACCCGGATCGCCCGCGACGGGGGCCACGGATCCAGTAATTACGGCAGGCGGAGCCGTTCCTCTCTCCCCCTCGGGAGGAGCGGCTCCGCCTCCGGCTTGGGGGTGATGTCGAGGGTGGTGACTCGCCGGGCCGGTGGGTGCGGCAACGAGAAGGCGTCGCGTCGCGGCAGGCGCTCGGCCTCACCGCGCACCCGGATGGTGATGAAGTAGTGGGCGCCGTCGTACTCGGCGTCCACGTACTCGTGGCCGAGGATGTTGCACAGGTGGATCAGGTCGCGGTGGGTCTCCTGCCAGCTCGACCGGAAGATGGCGGTCTCGCCCGGCTCCAGACGATTGATCAGGGCACGGGCCAGACACACCTCCGACAGCAGCAGGGGGCCCGTGAGGTCGAGCTCACGGAGCAGGTCGCCGTCTCGGCTCACCCGCCTCCCATCGGCGAGCAGCGCGCTGGCAACACGGTCGAGGAGGGGCATGGCACACATTGGACTCATCGTACCACCGGTCTCTCCTACTATTCGGAACCCCGTTGGCGATGGCAAATCGATATGGCAGAATCCCCCGCCGTTCGCGTCGCTCCAGGTACCTCGGAGGTCGCGGACATATCCCGCCCACGCCTCACCGGCCCCTGACGGGGGTAGCCGGTTTCTTGTGTTGTCTCACCCGTATTCAGGAGGTAGACCCATGGCATTCGTCCAGAAGATCCCCCAGGCCCAGTTTCTCCACGTTCCCGCTGCCGGCAGCCAGTTGTGGGCGACGATCGACGGCAACCGCCTCCTGTGCGACTTCCGCGGCGACGTCCAGGTCCTTGGCAGGCTGCCCGAGGATCGGCGTTACAAGGTCTACAACGAGAGCCTGCACAACGGCTTTGCCTGGGTCATGGCGAAAGACATCGAGGTCGCTGAGGAGGACAAGAAGGCGGCGTAGCCCCTGCACCCCTCGTTGAAACCGCCCGGCATGCCGATTCCTTCGGCATGGCCGGGCGTTTTTTTTCCCTCCTCCTGTTTCTCCTCCTGCCCCCCTTGGCCGCTGGCGCGACCCACAAGGTGGTGGCGGTAGAACCACCCCTGGCCGCCGACCAAGGCCCCGACTACCACCTCGATGGCCCCCCGGTGGAGGTGGGTACCCGCCTCCTGGTGAGTCGGCCACGAGTGGTCGCGGGCAGGCCTCTGGCGGTCCCGGTGGCGGTGGTCCGAACGATCCACACGGAGGGGGGCCGCGCCGTCGCCCGTCTCGTCCGGCGCATCCCCCGCGCCGAGGCCCCCCTCCTCGTGGAGGCAACCCCGATGGTCGGAGACGAGGCGACCGTCCTGGCCGAGGTCACCCACCTGGAGATCCCCGGTGACATCCTCTTCGCCTTCGACCGCGCCGACCTGCGCCCGGAGGCGCGCTCGCTCCTCGCCCCCCTCGCCGCGGCCCTCGCCGACGATGGCGCCGGCGACCCGATCGAGATCGGCGGCCACACCGACAGCCTCGGCTCCGCCGCCTACAACCGGGCACTCTCCCAGCGCCGCGCCGCGGCGGTCGCCCGCTTCCTCACCGACCACGGGGTCGCCGCCGGCCGCCTGCGCGTCCACGGCCACGGCGAGGAGGAACCGGTCGCCGACAACACCACCGAGCAGGGCCGCGCCCACAACCGGCGGGTGGAGATCCGCCTCCCGGTGGCGACCGCGTCGCGGTAACTGTGCGGGCCGCGCGGGGTCCGCCGTCACCGCCGCCAGCTCACCCGCACCAGCCGCTCGTCGTCGGCGTACCGGACCGTGAGGTCGCCGCCGTAGGCGCGGTGGATCGCCTCGCCGAGGCGCCGTCCCAGGTGGACGTCGGTGGTCTCGACCACCACCGTCTCGCCCTCCTCCGCCACCCCCATGATCCGGTGGAGGGGGTGCTCCCGCTCCATCCGCGCCGTCTCCTGGTAGACCAGGTTGACGATCTCCTCGCCGTGCGCGGCGAGGAAGGGGCCGCCGAGGGTCACCACCCCGGCCGGCTGGTGGTCGCGGATCCGGCGACACGCCGGGCAGAGGTGTGGCGCCCCACCCCCATCCTGCACCGCCCACTGCCACCGGCCGCGCCGGTAGGCGGCGCCGCACCCGGGACAGACGGTGGGCTCGGGCAGCTTCCCGTGGATGGCGTAGGCGTCGTGGTCCCGCTCCCGGACCAGGCGATCGCGTCGTGGGATCGACCTTCTCGTGGTGCCCGACATGGTGCACCTCCTTCTTCACCCCCTCTCCTGCAAATGTAGTCGAAGGGGGTGGTGATGCGGCATCGGTGCCACGGTACCCTCGGCTATGCGGATCATCGCCGGCAGCCTCGGATCGCGCCGCCTGAAGGCACCCAGGGGGCGCGACACCCGCCCCACCTCGGAGCGGGCGCGGGAGGCACTCTTCGCCCTGCTCGGCCCGGTGGACGGTGCGCGGGTCGCCGACCTCTTCGCCGGCAGCGGCGCCCTCGGCCTGGAGGCCCTGTCGCGCGGTGCCGCCGGGTGCACCTTCGTGGAGTCGGGGCGCGCCGCCCTCATTGCCCTGCGCGCCAACCTCGCCGACCTCGCCCCGGCCGGCGCGGTGGTGGTCACCGCCCCCCTCCCCGGGGCCGTCGACCGCCTCTCCCCCCCCATCGACCTCCTCCTCCTCGACCCCCCCTACGCCGCCGGTGGTCTGCTGACCGCCACCCTCGAACGGCTCGCCGCCTCGCCGCTGCTGGCCGACGGCTCGCTCATCGTGGTCGAGCACGCCGCCCGCACCCCCCCGGTCATCCCCCCCGGGCTCACCGTCGAGGAGCGCCACCGCGCCGGCGAGACCGCCTTCACCCTCCTCCGGCCGGGAACACGGTAGGAGCGGGCTCCTGCCGGCGATCCGCGCGCAGCGCGGCAGGCCCTGCTGGCCTGAATCGCGAGCGGGGCCCGCTCCTACCTCGACCCGGTCGATCGAGCGCTACAACCGCCCGCCGATCAGATCGGGCTCACCACCCCTTCCCCCCCATCGCGCTTCGTGGTTCCGTAGCCTCGCCCGACTCGGCGAAGTCTCACGGATGAGCACGCCCACCGCCCCACACCTCCTGCCGCGCGACCCCCTCCTCCGCCTCACCCTCGGGGTGGTTGCGGGGCTGGCCGCCGCCCATCTGTGGCCGGCCCCCCGCGGCCGGGTGGCGCCCGTCGCCGTGGCCCTCATCCTCTTCGCGGCCGCGGTCCGGTGGCGACATGGACGGCTCGCGGCGGCGGCCGCCGGTGGCGGCGCGGCGTTGCTGGTGTGGGTCGTCCATGGTGGTCTGGCGCCGCCGCCGGCGCAGGTGGCACGGGTTCCCCACGCCACGGTACGGATCACCGGGACGGTGGCCGGCCTGGTGCAGCGGGAGACAACGCGGCAGCGGTTTCTCCTACATACGGCGACGGTCGGCGGCCGCCCCATCGCGCTGACCCTGGGGGTGGCGGTCTACGGGCCACCGCAACCGTGGATCGAACCGGGCGCCCGCATCGCCGTCACCGCCCGCATCCACCCGCCGCGCGCCTACAAGAACCCGGGCACCTTCAACTACCGGAGGTGGCGGGCGCGGCAGGGGATCCACTGGGAGACGGCAGCGGCGGCGCGCCGGG
>JAJRSX010000114.1 GCA_024278555.1 bacterium
CTCCTCGACCGCGCCTACGAGGTGGGCAACTGGGCGGAGGTGAACATCCCTCTCGGACTGTTTGCCCGCACCGTGGTGCAGGTGAGCTGGGCGCGCACCTACGGCTCGGCGGCGTCGCTCGATGACATCGAGGTGGGCTCCCCCTTCCTGGCGCGGCTTGCCCCGCCGCGTCCCGGCTACTCGGGGATCGCCGGGGTCGAGGTCGGCGGTAACCTCCTCCTGCGCCGGGTTCGCCGCGTCTACAACGGTGCCCCCAACGACGGCGTCGTCTCGGTGGCGAGCGTCGAGGCGGGGCTACCGCCCGGGGCGGATGCCAAGGTCACCTACCCCGACGGCCACCGCGACTACGTGCACAGCTCCCACGGCGACCTCGCCGACTCCCCGGTGGTCGCCGCCGAGATTGCCCGAATCCTCGGCCGGCCGCTGCCGTAGTGGCCCCGGTCACACGACCCCTTACGCCTTCACCTTCGCACCCTTCGAGGATCAGCTCAGACAATGACTGTCGAGAAATCCGGTGTTTCCGAGTCTTCGTGTTCCAGCGGTGTGAAAGATGACAGAACGCTCAGGGGTATTTCTGCTGACCCTCTCTGCACCTCCCCGTCTCTGCGCGAGATTCGGTCTACTCCGGTGCGCGGGTGGCGATGGCGAGCTTGTGGAAGCCGGCGGTGCGGGCGGCGTCCATCGCCTTGACCACCCGGCCGTGGGGGACGGCGGCGTCGGCGCGGATGACCACGACCTCGCCGGCGTGCGCCTTGGCCACCGCGGCGAGGGCCGAACCGAGCTGGCCCGGCGCCACCTTGCCCTTGTCGAGAAAGAGCTCCCCCTTGGCGGTGAGGGTGAGCTCGATGACGTGGCCCGGGGGGCGCTCCTTGGCCTTCGCCTCCGGGAGCTTGACGCCGATCCCCGAGCGGCTGGCAAAGGTGGTGGTGACCATGAAGAAGATGAGCAGCAAAAAGACGACGTCGATGAGCGGCGTCACGTCGAGGGTGAGGTCGTCCTGGTGGTGGCGGCCGAAGTTCACGCCTCACCCCCGGTGAGGAAGTCGAGGAGCTCCATCGCCACCCGCTCCATCTCTACCGCCAGGACCTCGGCGCGGCGGCGGAAGTAGCGGTAGGCGATGTAGGCGGGGATGGCGACCATCAGCCCCATGGCGGTGGAGAAGAGCGCCTCGGAGATCCCCCCGGCCAGCGCCCCGGCCTGGCCGACGCCGCGCAGGGCGATGGTGTTGAAGACCTTGATCATCCCGGAGACGGTCCCCAGCAGCCCGAGGAGCGGCGAGACGCCGGCGATGATCCCGAGGGCGTTGAGGTGCGCCTCCAGGGTGGGGAGCTGGTGGCGGCCGGCGTCCTCCAGACGGTCGCGGAGGACCTCCCGCCGCCGCTCCTTGGTGGCCACCCCGGCGGCGAGGACCTGGGCCATGGGCGAGCCGTCCTGGCGCAGGTAGGCGAGGGCCTCCTCGCGTTTGCTATCCAGCAGCCGGGCGCGCACCTGATCCAGGAGGAAGGGGGGGGCGACGCGACCGCGGCGGAGGAAGAGCGCCTTCTCGATGAAGATCGCCACCGAGATGATGGAGGCGAAGAGCAGCGGCCACATGGTGGGGCCGCCCTTCTGGAAGAAGACGAGGATGCCGGTCACGGCGTGGCGGGGGACAGCGGTGGGGTGGGGGGCGCGGCCGGGGGCTCCACCTGCGGCACGGCGTTGGTGGGCGCCGGCGCGGCAGTATCGGCAGGGGGTACCACGGGGGTCGTGGTCATCGCAGCGTCTCCCTCCGCCACCGCACCGGCGGGCGCGGCTCCGGGGGCGGCGAGCTGGAGGCGCAGGTCGCGCACCGCGTCGGCGAACGGGGTCCCTTCGGCGAGGGTGTTGGCGCGCGCCAGGACCCGCAGGGCGGCGCCGCGGTCGCCCTCGGCGAGGTACCCCTTGGCCATCGCCAGGTAGGCCTGGATCTCCAGGGCGGTGTCGGTGGGCAGGCTGTTGACGAAGGTCTGGAGCTCCTCGATCCCCTGGCGTGGCCGCCCCATCTGTACCAGAGAGCGGCCGCGGTAGTAGGGCAGGACGGCGAGGATCTCCAGGTCGCTGGCGCGCGCCGCCTCGACGAAGAAGGGGTAGGCGCGCTCGCCCTGGCCGAGACGCAGGAGGATGCGGCCGATCTCAAAGGCGGCCGGGGTGCGGAAGGGGCTCTCCTCCCCCTCGCCGACCAGGGGCAGGAGGGTCTCCAGGGCGCGGTCGGTGAGGTCGAGGGTGACGTAGACGCGGCCGAGCAGGAAGCGCGCCTCGGCGTGGTGGGCGGTGTCGGCGGGGTCGTCGAGGGCGCGGCGGAGGATCTGGCTGGCCAGGAACGACTCCTGCCGCTTCAGGTAGAGGCGCGCCATGCGCAGCCGCGCATCCCGGGTGGCGGGCTGTCCCGGGTAGTTGCGCAGGAGGGCGGCGTAGGTGGCGATGGCGCCGTCCACGTCATCGGCGTCTTCCAGCAGGGTGCCGCGGGCCAGGGCGACGGCGGCCAGGGCGCGGGAGTCGTCGAGGCGCGCCTCCATCTCCGCCAGGGCGTGGGCCGCATAGTCGCGGACGCCGGCGGTGCGCAGGGCATCCTCCGCCGCCAGCAGGGTGTCGCTGTCGTGCAGGCGGTCGCGGAAGAGGGCCTCCAGCCCGTCGTTCGCCTCCCTCGCGCGGCCGAGGTCGGCGAGGGCGAAGGCGGCGGCGAGGCGCGCCGCGATCCTCTGCACCGGGTCGGTGGTCCGCTCGGTGGCGCGGCCGAAGGTGGCCGCCGCCTCCTCCAGCCTCGACCCCTGGAGGTAGGCGGCGGCGAGGCGGAAGAGGGCCTCGCCCGCCTGGGGGCCGTCCGGGAAGCGCTGGAGGTAGCGGCTTAGCGCCGTCACCGCCTGGTCGGTGTGGCCCGCGTCGAGCTCGTTGAGGCCGATGGAAAAGAGCGCCGTTGCCGCCACCGGGCTGTCGGGGAAGCGTGCCGCGAGCGACGCCAGGAGGGTGTTGGAGCCCCGGTAGTCCTTCCGTTTGGCGAGGATGTGGGCCATCCGCACCATCGATCGCTGGAGGCGCGCGTCGTCCGGCTGCGCCTCGGTGACCTGCCGGTAGTAGTCGTAGGCGGAGGTGAGGTCGCCGTTGTCGAAGGCGGTCTCGGCGAGGAGGAAGAGGGCATCGCCCCGCCCCGCCGGGCTCGCCTCGCTGGCGGCGCGGGCGAAGATGGCCTGGGCGCGGCCGGTGTTGCCGAGGGTGAGGTAGGCCTTGCCGAGCGCCTCCTGGGCCACCCCCCAGTTCGGGTCGTCGCGCACCACCCCCTCAAGGAGGGGGATCGCCTCCAGGAGCCGCTGTTGGCCGAGGTAGAGGAGGGCCTCGTAGAAGCGCGCCCGGCGCGCCCAGGTGGACTCCGGGGCGTCGGTGCGCAGGGTACGGTACGCCTCCTCCGCGTCGCGGGTCTCACTCAGGAGGTGGAGGGAGCGCGCCAAGAGATAGCGTGCCTCGGCCAGCTCATCCCCGTTGAGCGCCTCCCCCCGTACCACCAGGTAGCGGAGGGTCTCGGCGGCGTCGGTGTATTCCTTGGCGGCAAACAGGGCGCGGGCGAGCGACAGGCGGGTGCGGATCGCCGACGGGCTGTTCGGGGCGGCGTCGAGGATCGCCTGAAACCCCTCCATCGCCACCGCCGTCTCTCCCTTGGCGAGGTGGGCCTGGGCGAGGTGGAGGCGGGCGTCGAGGAGGGGCTCTCCCGCCTCGCTCAGGGGCGGGGTGTCGATCAGGTGGTCCGCCGCCGCCAGGTCGCCGCCGTCGAGGGCGGCGTGGAAGAGGCCGAGGGCACCGCCGAGACCGATGACCCCCGAGGCGTGCTGCAACCGGTCGAGGACGGGGATCGCCGCGTCGCGCTCGCCGAGCCGCAGGTGGCACCAGGCGACGGTGAGCTCCTCCACCTCGGGGAGCTTACCGGCACTCCCGGCGCTGAGGGCGATGGCCTCGCGGTAGCGGCCGAGGTGGTAGAGAAGCTCCATGCCGATCTGGGTGAGCGGCGGCTGCCACGCCGCGGGACCGCTACGTAGGAGGGTGACGATCTGCTCCTGGGCCGCCTCCACGTCGCCGCCGTCCAGGGCCAGCTTCAGCCGCCACATTGCCAGCGACGGCCGCAGGGCGGCCGGGGCCTCTTCGGCCGCCGCCGCCAGGTGGGTGGCGGCCGTGGTCGGGTCGCCGCCCTCGATGGCGAGCCACGCGAGGGTGTAGTAGGCCCACGGGGCGAGGGGGTGGTGGGGCCACCGTTCCACCAGGGAGGTGAGCCCCTGGCTCGCCGGCTCCTCCTCGCCGGTGGCCAGGCGGCACTCGGCGAGCCAGTAGGTGGCCTCCGGGGCGATCTTCGGGTCGGGCCGGCCGGCGAGGGGCTGGAGGAGGGTGATCGCCCGCTCCAGGTGGCCCGCCTCGAAGTTGAACAGCGCCTCATCGAGCCGCGCCCGCGGCGGTGGTTGGGTGCGGGCCAGGGCCTCCCCGAGGGTGGGCCGCCGGGCACAGCCGCGGGCGCGGGGTTGCGCCTGCGCCACCTCTCGCCGGCTCCGCTCCAGGGCCGCCTCCGCCAACCGCCGTCGTCCCGGCTCGATCGCCAGGCCAAAGGGGTGGGGGTGGTCGGCGGTCGGCGACACCGCCGCCGTCCCGGTCTCCACAAAGCGCACCTCCGCCGCCAGGCTCCGGTCGCGGGGGGAGACCGAGAGCGCCCCGAGCAGCAGGGGGAGAACGAGACAGAGGGGGAGGAGACGGAGCATGGGGATCGCGGGAGGGGGTCGATTCTTCCCCATTCGCGGCGTGGGTGCTACAGGCAGCGTTCAGCGTTCAGCTCTCAGCGGATCGGTGGGGGCTGAAAGCTGGATAGCTCTCTAGCCTTGTCCCTCCGCCTGGGAAACCCTCTCCCTATGGCTGGCCCCTTTCTCACCCCGACCTTTGAGGCGCACGGCCGGCGGCTCGTGGAGACGGTGGCGGCGGGGGAGGGGTCGATCCTGATCACCGGCGAGCCGGGGGTGGGGAAGAGCTGTCTGGTGGACCACTGGCTCACCGCGGTTGCGCCCGAGCGGTGGGTCCCCCTCTCCCTCCCCGACCTCGGCCGGCGGCCACCGCTGCGCCAGGTGGCGGACCACCTCGGGGTGGGCGAGGCGGCGGACCTCGCCGCCGGCGTCAGCGAAGCCCTTGCCGGCCGGCCGCTGTGGGTGCGTGTCGACCCGGCCGACCGTCTGGTGGAGGGCGCCTGGAACGACCTTTTGGCCCTGCGCGCGGCGGTGGCGTCCGTCCACTACCTCTGGGTCGGGCGGCTGGCGGTGAAGGGGCAGATGGAGGCGAGCTGGCTCCGCCCCCTGGTGGCGGACATCGGCTGCCGGATCCACCTGCTCGCCTTCGACCCCGAGGAGTCGCGCGCCTACTGCGCGGCGCGCCTGGCCGACCACCACGGCGGCGCCACCCTCACCGAGTCGGCCCACGAGACCCTCTACGGCCGGGCCCTCGGCTACGTGCCCCTCATCGACCAGGTCCTCGACGAGTCGGTGGCGGAGGCGGCGCGGCGCGGCGCGACCGAGGTGGAGGGGGCGGATGTGCGCATCGCCATCGACACCCTCCGCGGCACCTACCGCCGGCAACCCCGCCGGCGCCGCCGGCCGTGGGTTGTTGCCGTGGTGGCCGCGGTAGCGGCCCTGGTCGTCCTCCTCGCGGCGCGGTAGCTCAGGCGGTCGCGCGGCGCACCGAGACCGTGGGTGGGCGCCTGCCTCCACCTCCGCTAACCGCGGTCTACGGCTCGGCGACGGCGGCCTCTCCCTCGTGCGGGGTGGCGGCGGGCTCGTCGCCGAAGCAGGTGCCCACCCGGCGCGCGGCGACTACCCACGGGTGGTCGGGAGCGACGAGGTTCTTTTTTCCGCACACCTGCTCCAGGGGGAGCGGTTCGACGCCCGCGCCGCGTGCCGCCACCATGATGCCGTGCCGCCCCTGATGCAGGTACTCGGCGCAGGCGGTGCCGAGGCGGGTGGCCAGCAGCCGATCGGCGGCCGACGGCGTCCCCCCCCGTTGCAGGTGGCCGAGGATGGTGAGGCGCGACTCCAGACCGGTGAGCTCCTCCAGTTGATCGGTGAGGCGGAGGGTGTGGTTGCCGTGCTTCTGATGGCACGCCTCCAACTCGGTGGAGAGCCGCCTCCGCTCCTCCTTGTCCGTGGCGGCCATCTTGGCCGCGACCAACCTGTCGACGGTCGCCGCCTCCTCCCGCGAGATCGCCCCCTCGGCCACCGCCACGATGCTGAAGTTCTTCCCCGCCCGCGCCCGCTTGAGGATGGCGTCGGCCACCGACTCCAGGCGGTACGGGATCTCCGGGATGAGGATGACGTCGGCGCCGCCCGCCATGCCGGCGCCGAGGGCGATCCACCCGGCCCGGTGGCCCATCACCTCCACGACGATCACCCGCGAGTGGCTCATGGCGGTGGAGTGGAGGCGGTCGATCGCCTCGGTGGCGATCCCCATGGCGGTGTCGAAGCCGAAGGAGACGTCGGTGCCGAAGATGTCGTTGTCGATGGTCTTCGGCAGGGTGACCACGTGCAGCCCCGCCTCCTTGAGGCGCAGGGCGTTCTTCTGGGTGCCGCCGCCGCCGATGCACACCAGGGCGTCGAGGTGGTGGCGCTCGTAGGTCTCCACCACCGCGTCGATCATGTTGCGCACCTTGCCGCCGATCGGCATCCGGTGCGGCTTGTCCCGGCTGGTGCCGAGCAGGGTGCCGCCGTCGGTGAGGATCCCGGAGA
>JAJRSX010000115.1 GCA_024278555.1 bacterium
CAGGAACAGATGCAGGCGGCGGTGCGTGGCCTCGGTGAGGGGGATGTCACGGCGGTCACCGAGGGTGCGTCCTCCGAGGAAGTCGCCCGGCTCGCCCGGACGGTGGCCGAGCGGGGCACCAAGCTGCGACGCCTGGTGCGTTCGGAGACGGAGCGGCAGCGGATGCAGGAGCAGCTCATGGAGCTGTTGCGCATCGTCTCGGCCGCCTCCGAGGGGCAGCTCAACCGACGGGCCACGGTCACCCCGGATGAGCTCGGCTCCCTGGCCGATGCCTTCAACACGATGGTGAGCCGCCTGGCGTCGCTGGTGAGCAAGATGCGCGACACCTCGGTGGAGGTGAGCGGCGCGACCAAGTCGATCGCCGGCTCCGCCGAGACCATGAAGAGCGGGGTCGACGAGCAGAGCCGCCACATCCGCGCCACCTGCACCCTGATGGAGGCGATCGCCGCCTCCATGCGCGAGGTGACCGACAACGCCCTCGCCGCCGCCGAGGCGGCCGGGCAGGCGTTGCAGCGGGCCAAGCAGGGGGAGGTGGTGGTGGAGGAGACGACCAGCTCCATGGGCAAGATTCGCGCCACCGTCGAGTCCGCGGGCGAGAAGGTCCGGCGCCTCGGGGAGCGCTCCATCGAGGTGGGGGAGATCAACCAACTCATCGAGGAGATCGCCAACCAGACCAACCTCTTGGCGATCAATACCGCCATCGAGGCGGCCCGCGCCGGCGAGCACGGCAAGGGGTTCGGGGTGGTGGCGGACGAGGTGCAGAAGCTCGCCGAGCGCTCTTCCGAGGCAACCGCGGAGATCTCCCGCCTCATCTCCACCATCCAGGAGGAGACCCGCGAGGTGGTGGCGGAGATGGAGCAGGGGAGGAGCCAGGTGGAGGCGGGGTCGTGTCAGGCGGAGGAGGCGAGCCGGGCGCTCCACGCCATCGAAGAGGTGGTCGGCGAGGTCTTTGTCCGCTTCCAGCAGATCTCCGACGCGGTGGAGACCAAGGCGAAGGATACCGACGAGGTGGTCGCCGGCATGACCACCCTGTCGCAGGTGGCGGCGACCTCGGAGAAGGAGATCACCAAGACGGTGGAGCGGATCCGCGGCTTGGCCACCATGTCCGACGACCTCGTAGAGGTGATCGGCCGGTTCACCGTGGCGTGATGGGGGCCTCCGGCCCCCAGGGATGGGGGGTGAGGGATGGGGGATGGGGGAAGGACGGCCTTGCAGGGCCGAAGAGATGACGAGATAAGCCACCCGAAAACAAAATCGCCGGCCGCAGGCCGGTGCCACCCCCCATCCCTCACCCCCCATCCCCCAATACCGCGAGCGCAGCGAACCCCCATGTCCGACGGTATCGACCGCAGCGAGCTCCTTGAGCTCTTCCGAGAGGAGGCGGAGGAGTACCTCGCCACCCTCAACGATCGCCTGCCGCGCCTCGCCGAGGGCGATGGCGGGGTGGTGGAGGAGCTCTTTCGCGTCGCCCACACCTTGAAGGGGTCGGCGGGGTTGGTGGGGCTCGGCGAGGTGCAGGAGGTGGCCCACTCCATGGAGGACCTCCTCGGCCGGGTGCGCGATGCCGGGGACGACCACTGCGACCTCCTCTTCACCGGCCTCGACCTCATCGAGACCCTGCTGGAGGAGGGGGCCCAGGCGGCGCAGGGGGCGGTGGCCGGCTACCTGACGGCGGTGCAGGGGGTGCTCGAAGGGGCGGCGTCCGACGCCCATTCCACCTCGCCCCCTCCCCCGTCGCCGTCCCCCACCTCCACGCCGGAGCAAACGCCCGCTGCCGTCTCCGGTGGCGGAGCGCCACCTGCCACCGGTCGTTATACCCGCGTGCCGGTGGAGGAGCTGGAGCAGATGCAGGGGCTGGTGGCGGAGGTGGTGGTCGGGCGCCACCGGATGGAGGGTGCCCTCGGGGACTACCGTGCCTTGTGGCGCCGCCTGGAGGGGATGGAGGGGAGGCTGGCCGGGGTGGCCGAGGGGCTCAGCCGCCTGTCGCGCGATCCGGCCGCGGCCCTTGGTGCCGAGCTTGGGGAAGAGCTCACCGGCCTGGTGGCGGCCCTCAAGCGCAACCTCGCCGATTTTCGCGGCCACGTAGGCGCCCTGGCGCGGACCACCCACGGCCTCCAGGACCACGTCTCCCGCGCCCGCCTGGTGGAGGTGCGCGGCCTCTTTCAGCGCTTCCACCGCCTGGTGCGGGAGGCGTCCCGGGAGAGCGGCCGTCGCTGCCGCCTGGAGCTCGCCGGCGAGACCACCCGCATCGACAAGGTGGTGGTGGAGCGGCTCCACGACCCCCTGGTGCATCTGGTGCGCAACGCCCTGGCCCACGGCATCGAGCCGATCGAGGAGCGGCGGGCGGCGGGCAAACCGCCGGAGGGGCGGGTCCTCCTTGGGGCCGAGACCCAGGGCGACGCGGTGGTCATCCGGGTCTCCGATGACGGCCGCGGTCTCGACCCGGCCAAGCTGCGCGCCGCGGCGGCGGCCAAGGGGCTGCTCGGCGAGGCGGAGGCGGCCGCCCTCACCGACGACGAGGCGGCGGCGCTCATCTTCCGCCCCGGCTTCTCCATCCGCGAAGAGGCCGACGACCTCGCCGGTCGCGGCGTCGGCATGGACGCGGTGCGTGACCAGGTCGGCGCCCTCGGCGGCCGGGTGTCGATCCAATGGGAGGTTGGGCGCGGCACCACCTTCATCCTGCGGGTGCCGCTCAGCTTGGCGATTACCCGCGGCATCCTCTTCACCGTCGGAGGGGTCTCCCTTGCCCTGCCGATGGCGGCGGTCCACGGGGTGAGCGAGGTGGTCGCCGCCACCCTGGCCGACGGGACCATGGATCTCCACGGCGAGGCCATTCGCTACCGCTATCTCGGTCGTTGCTTTGGCTGGCCGGAGCCCGCGGTCGACGCCCAACCGGTGATCGTGGTTGCCTCGGGCAAAGAGCGGCTCGCCCTCGGCGTCGACCGCCTCCATGGCCAGGAGGAGATGGTCCTCCGGCCCCTCTCCCCCTTCCTCTCCGGTTACTCCTGGGCGTCGGCCGCCACCGTCGGCCCGGACGGCGACGTTCGCCTGCTCCTCGACCTCCCCGCCCTCTTTGAGCGGCCGCCGCTCCCGCGGCAATCGGGCCAGGGGCGCGAGTCGTGCCAGCCGGGGGGGGGGTAGCGGGTGAGGACGATCGTCTTCCCCGCCCTTGAGCCTTGATCCTGGTGGGTGACCCAGAGGCTTCCGGCCCCGATCCCCGCCCCTTTGCGCCTTTGAGGAGCAGCGGAAATAGCTCCGAGCGTTCCGTCGTCCTTCACACCGCTGGAACACGAAACCACGAAAGGGGGAAAGCACGAAAAACAGCCGATTGAATTCTTTCGTGTTTTGAACTTTTCGTGCTTTCGTGTTCCCACTCCCTCGAGGTCTCGGGAACATCGACTTTCTTGCCAGTCATTATTTCCGCTGCTCCTCTTTGCGTTGAGCGGTGGCCCTCCGGGCCGCTGCCCCACTTCGTGACCTTCGTGGTTTGCCCCCCTTACCGGAAGTCGCGGCTGCGCGCCGTGGCCACCGGGCGGCTCAGGTTGGGCTGCCAGAGGCGGTCGGCGATCAGGTGGACGACCCCTCCCTCCCGTTCGATGCGGCCGCTTACCGCCAGGAGCGGGGCGGTGCGGATTGTCTCCGCGTAGCGGTCGAAGGTGCGGCCCCATACCACCACGTTCACCAGGCCGGTCTCGTCCTCCAGGGTCATGAAGCAGGTGCCCGAGGCGTTGGCCGGGCGCTGGCGGCAGAGGACCGCGCCGACGTAACGCAGCCGTGTCCCGTTTGTGGCCGCGGCCACGGTGTGGGCGTCGACGATCCCCTGCCCGGCGAGCTGTGGCCGGAGCGGCCCGAGGGGGTGGCCGTGGGTGGAGCATCGGGTGGAGCGGTAGTCCCAGTCGATCTGCTCGAAGGGGTCGAGGGGGGCGAAGGGGGGGGCGTCCGCCTCGGCGAGGGGCAGGGGCGTCGCCGCGCTGGCCACCTGCCACACCGCGGTGCGGCGGCCCTCCTCGAAGGGAGCCAGGGCGCCGGCCTCGGCGAGGCGCTCCAGGGTGGTGCGGGGGAGGCGGGCGGCGCGCATGAAGGCGTCGAGGGTGGGGGCGGTGGCGGCGGCAACGATCCGCTCCCCCTCGCCGCGTGAGAGGCCGGCCACGGTCCGCAGGCCGAGGCGCACCGTGAAGGGCTGGGCCGCCTCCCTCGCCGCATTGGGGTCAGGCTTGCAAACTTGCAAGTTTGGACCTCGCTGTTGGCCCTCAACGGGCAAACTTGCAAGTTTGCAAGCCTGACCCCGGAGGGGCTCCTGACCCCGGAGGGGCTCCATCGTGCACTCCCATTGGCTGGCGCCCATGGCCACCGGGCGGACCTCCACGCCGTGGCACTTGGCGTCGTCGAGGATCGTGGAGACCGGGTAGAAGCCCATGGGCTGGGCGTTCAGGAGGGCGCAGGTGAACTCCGCCGGAAAGTGGCGCTTGAGGTAGGCGGTGGCGTAGGCGATCAGGGCGAAGCTTGCCGCGTGGCTCTCGGGGAAGCCGTACTCGCCGAAGCCGCGGATCTGCTCGAAGACCGCCTCGGCAAAGGCGCGGTCGATCCCCTTGGCCACCATCCGGCCGATCAACCGCTGCCGGTGGCCCTCGATGGCGCCGGTGTGCTTCCACGCCCCCATGTCGCGGCGGAGCTGGTCCGCCTCGCCCGGGGTGTAGTCGGCGGCGACCACCGCCAGGCGCATCACCTGCTCCTGGAAGAGGGGGATGCCGAGGGTGCGGGCCAGGACCGGCGCCAGCGACGGGTGGGGATAGGTGACCGGCTCGGCGCCGTCGCGCCTTCGCAGGTAGGGGTGGACCATGTGGCCGGAGATCGGCCCCGGGCGCACCAGGGCGACCTCGACCACCAGGTCGTAAAAGCTCCGCGGCCGCAGGCGCGGGAGCATCGCCATCTGCGCCCGGCTCTCGATCTGGAAGACCCCCACCGTGTCGCCGCGAGAGGCCATCTCGAAGGTGGACGCGTCCGCCGGCGGGATCGTCGCCATCTCCAGGTCGATCCCGCGGTGGGCCTTCAGTAGCCGGAAGCAGAGGTCGAGGTGGGTCAGCGCCCCGAGGGCGAGGAGGTCGACCTTGAAGAGGCCCAGGGCCTCGACGTCGTACTTGTCCCACTGGACCACCGTGCGGCCCGCCATGGTCGCCGGCTCGATCGGCACCACCTCGCTCACCGGCGCCGCCCCGAGGAGGAAGCCGCCTGGGTGGATGGAGAGGTGGCGGGGGAAGTCGAGGAGGCCGTTGGCGAGGGCCACGAGGTGGCGCGCCGCCGGCGCCTCTATCTCCAGCCCGGCCGCGGCCATTGCCTCGCGCCCCACCTCGCCGTGGCGGTGGAGGCGGCGGGCGAGGCCATCAACCACGGTGGCCGGCAGCCCCAGGACGCCGCCCACGTCGCGCACCGCCGAGCGCGGCCGATAGCGCACCACGTTCGCCACCATCGCCGCCCGGTCGCGGCCGAAGCGGGCGTAGAGGTGCTGGATCACCTCCTCCCGCCGGTGGTGCTGGATGTCGAGGTCGATGTCCGGCGGCTCGGCCCGCTCCCTGGAGAGGAATCGCTCGAAGAGCAGCTCCATGCGCACCGGGTCGATGGCGGTGATCCCGAGGCAGAAGCAGACCGCCGAGTTCGCCGCCGAGCCGCGCCCCTGGCAGAGGATCGACCGGTCGCGGCAAAACTCCACGATCTCCTTCATGGTGAGGAAGTAGCCGCCGTAGCCGAGCTCGTCGATGAGCTTCAGCTCCCGGTCGACCTGGCGGCGCACCGCCGCCGGGATCCGGCCGCCGTAGCGGTGGCGGGCCCCGGCGAGGGTGAGCGCCCGCAGCCGCGCCATCCCCCCCTGCTCCACCGGGTAGCGGTAGTCGAGGTCGGACAGGGTGAAGCCGCACCGCTCCGCCACCTCTACCGTCCGCGCCACCGCCGCCGGATCGTCGTGAAAGAGGGTGGCGAACCGGTCGGCGTCGCGCAGGTGGTGCTCGCCGTTCGGGCGCAGGAGACGGCCGGCGGCGGCGAGGCCCACCCGGTGGCGGATGCAGGTGAGCACATCCTGCAGGGGCCGGCCGCCCCGGCGGGGGTAGAGGACCTCGGTGGCCGCCACCACCCCCATGCCGTAGCGGTTCGCCCGCCGCCGGATCCGCGCCTCCGCCGCCCCCTCCCCCGCCTCCAGGTGGCGCGCCACCAGCGCGTAGAGGCGGTCACCAAAGGCGTCGCGCAGCATACCGGCCACCGGTGCCACCGCCGTGGCCGCGGCCAGGCGGCTCGGCGCTCCGCCCCAGAGGCACAGGAGCCCCCCGGCGTGGGCCGCCACCGCCTCCCACCCGACCCGCGATACCCCCTTCTTGGCCGCGCCACCGTGGCCAAGGGTGAGGAGGCGGCAGAGGTGGGCGTAGCCGCCCCGGTCCTGGGCGAGGAGGAGGAGGGTGGTCCCATCCTCCATTGTCACCTGGGCGCCCACGAGCAGGTGGATCCCCAGCGCCTGCGCCCGGGTGTGGGCACGGACCATGCCGTACACCCCGTCCCGGTCGGTGAGCGCCACCGCCGAAAGTCCCAGGGCCGCCGCCTGCTCCACCACCGCCTCCGGGTGGCCCGCCCCCTCCAGAAAGGAGTAGTTCGACTTGCACCAGAGGGGGACGTAGCTCACCCCACCTCCCCCTGGCGGTACCAGCGGCCGGTGCGGCAGTCGCGGTAGAGCCAGACGAGCGCGTCGCCCGGGCCGCGGGCGAACCAGTAGTCGCGGACCATCTCCGTGGTCCACCAGCCGGTGGCGATGCGAAAGGGGCCGGCGAGGCGTTGGTGGGGGGGCGGCGGCAAGACCGCCTGGGGGTGGCGGGCGATGCGGCGCACCAGGTGCGGGGTGGCCCCGGCCGGCGGCCGCGGCGCGGGGAGCGCCGCCAGCGGCTCCAGGGTGAAGCGCCTCTCCGGCAGGTGGCGGTCGTGGAGGACGAAGCGGCCCACCACCCGGTCGCCGAGCTCGGCGGCGATGCGGGCCAGGGCCTCCGCCGCCGCCTCGCGGTCGTGGTGCGGGTGGGGGGGCAGCAGGGTGGCCTGGGTCGGGGCGGCAACCACCCCCTCCAGGCGCACCCCGACCTCCACCACCCCGGCGGCCACCGGCCGGCCGGCGAGGCGCAGGCGCACCAGGGCCGCCAGGGGGGCGGCGTCGCGAGCGGGGGCGGCCGGGCGCAGGCGGTGGTGGCATTGCTCGCCGGTGTCGAGGCGGAGGGCAAGGTGGAGGGCGGCGGCCGCCTCGCCGCGGTCGGCGAGGCGGGCGAGGAGCGGCTCCAGGAGGCGGGAGACCACCGCCACCAGGCGGCCGGTGTCGGCCACCGGCTCGTCAAAGGGGACCGAGGCGGCCACCGGCAGCCGCTCCGCCGCCGGCTGCAACGGGGTGGGGCGGTCGCCGCGGGCGAGTCCGTGGAGGCGAGCGACCTCGGGGCCGAACCGCTCCGCCACCCCCGCCTCCGGCAGGGCGAGGAGGTCGGCAACGGTGTGGACCCGGAGCTTGGCGAGGCGGCCCACCGCCTGCTCCGGCAGGCCGAGGCGGGCGAGGGGGAGGCTGGCCACCGCCGCCCGCTCTGCCGTGGGGGAGGGGTGGAGGGTGAGGCCGGGGTGGGTGCGGGCGATGGCTAAGGTGGCGAAGCGGTCGAAGCCGATCGCCACCGCCGCGACCAGCCCCAGGCGGACCATGGCCGCAGCGATCGCCTCCCCCCAGGCGGTGGGCGACGCATACAGCGGGGTGATGCCGCGACCGCCGAGCCAGAAGGTGTGCCCCCCCTCCCCCGCCTCCACCTCCGGGGTGAGGCGGTGGAAGCGGCGGGTGAGGGCGGTCTTCACCCGCGCCACCTCACCCTCGCCCACCACCCCGGCGTGGAGCTGGGGGGTGCGGCCGGCGGCCTCGCCGTATCGCTGCCCGGCCGCCACCCCGGCGCGACGGGCGGCCCGGTTCAGCCAGAGGATCCGACCGTGGGAAGCCTCCGCCGCCACCACCGCCACCGGCCCCCGGCGCCACTCCGGATGGCGGCGAAGGAGGAGCTGGAGGGGCAGGGGGTAGAGGTCAACACAGGCCAGCCGGTCCACGGCACGGCTCCACATGGTGCCACCCGCTGCCGCGGCGGCGGTCGCGGAGGGCGGTGAGGCCGCAGGGAAAGCGGCCGCCCTTGGCCGCGCCGCGCACGGTGTGGAGGCGTAGGGAGACGAGGGGGGAGAGGGAGGGGGCCCCCTCCCCCTTGGCGGTGAGGCAGACGAGGGCGGTGTTGTGGCGGCGGGCGAGGTGGGCCAGCCGCGCCGCCGGCGGCGGCGACAACGAGCTCCCCCCGAGGTCGACGACCACCAGGGCGAAGCAGCCGGCACGCAGGAGGTGGAGGGCGGCGCGGGCCGCGGCCGCGCCGCCCTCCGAGGCCGCGGCCACACCTCGTCCACCGGATCGCCACACCGTGGGCCCCGGGATCTGGACCACCGGCAGGGCCGCCAGGTCGACCCCGGCAGCGGCCGCATCCGGCGGGAAAAAGGGGTCGCCCACGCAGACCCACGCCGCGTTCTCTCCGTGGCGGTGGGCCTCCGCCACCAGCCCCACGGCGAGGGTGAGGGCGGCGGCGTCACCGCCGCCGGAGAGCTCCACCATCCGGCCGGCGCAGGCGGCCAGCCCCCAGGGGTCGGTGGTCGCGGCCGGGAGGGCGGCGCGGCCGTAGGCGACCCGGCCGCGGAGGGCGGCGGGGAGGCGGTCGAGGCACAGCGCGCCGCTCACTTCCCCGCCTCCCCCAGGGCCACCGGCTCCAGGTAGCGGTGGACCTCCACCACCTTGCCGAGGATCTCCACCGCCCCCGGCGCCACCACGATCGGCGCGAAGGCGGGGTTCTCCGGGTGCAGCTCCACCCGGCCGCCCACCAGGCGCAGCCGCTTCACCGTCGCCTCGTCGCCGACCCGGGCGACGACGATCTCCCCGGACTCGGCCATCGCCTGGCGGCGCACCACCACCACGTCGCCGTCGAGGATCGCCGCCCCCACCATGGACTCGCCGCGCACCCGCAGGGCGAAGAGCTCCGCCCCGCCGCGGGGGCGCACCGGCACATACCCCTCCGCCTCCTCCACCGCCAGGGTCAGGTTCCCCGCCGCCACCCGGCCGACCAGCGGCACCCACACCGGCGGCCCACCCCCCTCGGGCAGGCGGTAGCCGCGCGCCCGCCCCCTGGTCTTTACCAGGCGACCCGCCGCCACCAGCCCCTCCAGGTGGCTGCGCGCCGACTCCACCGCGCGGAAGCCGAAGGCCTCCTGCACCTCGCGCACGGTGGGCGGATCACCGGCGAGGATCTGCTCGCGCACAAACCGAAAGATCGCCTCGCGGGTCTGGCCGACCGGTCTCTTGGCCATTTTTTCCTCCTATGAGAGGAAAAAATGTAGCAGACAAATGTCTGCTCTTCAACCGGTGGCCCACTGCACGGCTACGCGGCCGGCGGCGTGATCAGGGGTAGGCGCGGGAAGTAGGTCTGGTAGCGCGTGGGATCGCGGGTGAGGAGCGGCACACCGGCCACGGCGGCGTGCGCGCCGATGTAGAAGTCAGGGAGGGGTGAGCGTCGCTCGCCCCCCCTGCGGCGGTAGGCGAGATAGCACTTGCCGACAAGAAATCCACCCTCCCAGGGGAGAGGTAGCCGGTGGAAGTAGTGGCTGGGGAGGGCCGCGTCGAGGGCCTCGATCCGGTCGTACCCCACGGAGACCTCCGCGTAGATGATCGGGTTGATGATCAGCAGCCCCTCGTCGGCGCACCGGGCCAGGGTCTGGGAGGACCAGGAGAACCAGGTGGAATCTTCGGTCACCACATCGAGGATCACATTGCTATCAACGAGGACTCCGTTCACCCGTCGTCCCGTGTCAGGGCCATGATTTCGTCGGTGCTCATCCTGCTGTTCGCCGTGCCCCGCATGAGGCCGATCAGCGACCGGCCCCGGTGCGACGCCTCCGCCACCTTGCGGATTCGAACCGTGTCGCCGTCGATCTCGAACTCTACTTCGGTGGCAGGCAGCAGCCCCAGCTGCTCGCGGACATCCCGCGGAATGGTGACCTGGCCTTTGGAGGTAATACGCATGATAGGCTCCAAAACAACGAAGTATTACATATCGTATTCTTACAACCCCCCTACCTCTCGTCCACCCTGCGCGATGAGCGCTGCCCTACACCGGCCAACCGTATTTTCCGCTAGTCCCAGTCGTGGAGGTGGTAGTGGCGGTGGACCTCGCCGTCGTGGCGGTGGCGGTGGGTGTGGAGGAGGTTGGCGGCCAGCAGCCGGTCGTGGTCGGCAAGGAGTGGCTCCAGGGGGCCGTCGGCGAGGAGCCGGTGGTCCTCGCCCACCAAAAGGGTCCGCTCACCGAGCTCACTGGCGAGGGAGAGGTTGTGGGTGGTAGTGATGACCGTCGCCTCCAGCCCCTGCAACAGGTCGATGAGCCAGCCGGTGGAGCGCGGATCGAGCCCGGCGGTGGGCTCATCCAGGAGGAGCAGGCGCGGCTCCAGGACCAGCAGCGCGGCGAGGGCGACCCGCTTCTTCTCGCCGCCGGAGAGGCGCACCGGCGGCCGGTCGAGGAGCGGCTCCACCCCGGCCGCCCGCGCCCACCGGACCACCCGCTGCTCCACGTCGGCGAGGCCGAGCTGGCGCGGGCCGAAGGCGAGCTCGTCGAAGACCGTCGGGTTGAAGAGCATCGCCTCCGGGTCCTGAAAGAGGAGCCCGACCTCGCTGCGGAAGCGGCGGCGGAAGTCGGCCCCCCGAAGGCGGTGGCGGTCCACCACCTCACCGGCGTAGCGGTAGGTGCCGTCGCCGGCAAAGAGGAGGCCGTTGAGGAGCTTCAGGAGGGTGGTCTTGCCCGAGCCGTTGGCGCCGAGGAGGACCACTCGCTCCCCCTCAGCCACGGCGAAGGAAAAGCCGTCCACCGCCACCCCCCCCTCGGGGTAGCGGTACGCGAGCCCCTCCACCTCCACCACCGTCGCCATGGGGGGAGTCTCCCCCGCAGGTGCGGGTAAGGTCGAGACCACCGGGGGGCGTGGCTCCATGGCGAGTCGCCTGGAGGGGGAGAAAACCACGCAGAGGACGAGAAGCCTCCATAGGGCGCGCCAAGCGCAGCGCGGCGCACCGACCTCCGAATTGTCAGTGGGGTCAGCAGTGGGGTCAGGCTTGCAAACTTGCAAGTTTGCCCGTCGATGGCCAACAGGGAGGCCCAAACTTGCAAGTTTGCAAGCCTGACCCCAGAGCGATGTGACCCCAGAGCGAGCCACCCGGCCCCCCACCGGCGACCCCCCCTCCCCGCCTGCCTCCCAATCCCCATCCCCGCCGTCCTCCGCCTCTCTGCGCCGGGATCCAACCGATGATGGCGGGAGGGGCCACCCGCGTTGGCCTGCCGCAGCCGGCGCCGTATCCTCCACCCATGCCCCTCTACCCCTACGGCGAGCTCACCCCGCGCCTCCACCCCACGGTCTTTGTCGCCCCCACCGCGGTGGTGGCCGGCGAGGTGGAGATCGGTGAGGGGTGCTCTCTCTGGTTCCACACCACCGTGCGCGGTGACGTGAACTACGTGCGCATCGGGGCGCGGGTGAATATCCAGGACCACGCCATGGTCCACGTCACCCACGACACCCACCCGACGGTGATCGAGGACGACTGCTCCATCGCCCACGGGGCGCTCCTGCACGGCTGCACGATCCGCCGCGGGGCGCTGGTCGGCATCGGGGCGATCGTCCTGGACGGCGCCGAGGTCCCCGAGGGCGCCCTGGTCGCCGCCGGCACCCTGGTGCGCACCCG
>JAJRSX010000116.1 GCA_024278555.1 bacterium
GGCGCCGTCGTCGCCCATGCCGGTGAGGAGGATGCCCACCGACGCGCCACCAAAGATTTGCGCGGCGGTGTTGAAGAGGCAATCCACGGAGGGTCGGTGACGGTTGACCGGTGCCGCCTCCTGCAGACGTGCGGTTGGACGTGCCGCCGTCCCCGCCACCTCCAGGTGGACGTGGCCGGGAGCCACCAGGGCGACGCCGGGCTCCAGTCGGTCACCGTCGGCCGCCTCCTTCACCCGCACGGCACTGTGCTCGTTGAGGCGGGCGGCGAAGGAGGCGGTGAAGCCGGCGGGCATGTGCTGGACGATGGCGATGGGAGGCGATGCCTCCGGGAGGCGCGCGAGGATGGAGGCGATTGCCTCGGTGCCGCCGGTGGAGGCGCCGATCATCACCGGCCGCAGGCGAGAGCGCTCCCCCACCGAGTCGAGGATGCTGCCCGCGCCCCGGTGGCCGAGCTGGCCGGTGGCGCTCATCGCCGCGGCGCGCACCTGGCGGCGTAGCTCGCCGCCGAAGCGCGCCCACAGGCGCGGATGCGGCAGCGTGACCTTGCCCACCACCCCGACGGCGCCCTGGGCGATCGCGTCGAGGCAGGCGTGGCCGTCCTCCTGGGTGACGGTGGAGACCACTACCACCGGCATCGGGCGCCCGGCCATCAGCTTCTTCAGGAAGGTGAGGCCGTCCATGCGCGGCATGAGGAGATCGAGGGTGATGACGTCGGGTGTCACCCGGTCGAGGAGCCGCCGGGCGACGATCGGATCCTCCGCCTCCGCCACCACGCGGATATCACCCTTGGCCTCGAGCTGCTCCCTGAGGCGGACACGGGTGGCGGCGTCGTCGTCGATGATGAGGACGGAGGTCATGGGGGGCTCGCTTCGCTCGCGGGGATGGGGGGGTGAGGGATGGGGGGTGAGGGGGTGGCGCCGGCCTGCGGCCGGCGATGATCTCTTCGTGGCCGGCTTTCGTCGTCATATTCATCAGCCCGAAGGGCTGTCCTTCCCTAATCCCTAGCCCCTAACCCCTCGGGAATCGCGTAGCGATTCCCGCTAAAACAGCTCCACATCCATCTTCTCCGGCGCCTGGACGGCCGCCGCCTCCTTGGCCCGGTACTGGGCCTCTGTCGTCTGCACGCTCGACACCTCGGTGGGTGCAAGGTGGCGCACCTTGACCTTGCCGGTGTCGAGGAAGAAGCAGATCCGCCGTCCGGCGTTGCCGCCGAGATCGGCACAGGCGATGGGGATCCCCTCGTTGGCGAGCATCTCGCGGACAAACCGCTCGTTCGCCGCCGCCACCGACCGCTCCGGCGCCACCCCTGCCATCACGTTACCGGCCCCAAAGACCTTCGCCTGCATGAGGGATCGGGCCGAGCCGCGGTGCATCATGTCGTTGATCAACAGCTCCATGGCATAGAGGCCGTGGCGGCCGGTCGCCTCCTCAAGCGACACGTTCGCACCGGGGAGCATGAAGTGGTTCATCCCACCGATGCGGTGGTGCTGGTCCCAGAGGCAGACCGCCACGCACGAGCCGAGGACCGTCTCGATGAGCTCCGGACCGGAGCCCACGTGGTACTCGCCCGCCATGATCACGCAGGAGGGCCGCGCGAACGCGGTGTTGTGTCGGAACTCCATGGGTCGTTTAGCTCGCTTCGCTCGCGGGGATGGGGGGTGAGGGGTGGGGGATGAGGGGATGGTCGGCCGCTGGCACGGCCGGCGATTCTTTCGGTGATACGACTCCCCCTTTCTACTTTCTACTTTTTACTTTTTGCGTTTCCTCCATCGGCACCTTATCGGCCCGAAGGGCCGTCCTTGCCTGCCTTTCGATCTCCCTACCTCCCTCCCCCCACCAGTCCGGCCCCACACCGGGCCGCCGCCTTGAGGATCGCGTGGGGGATACGCTCCAGCGGCAGCTCGACGGTCGCCGCGCCGAGCCGCACCGCGGCGCGCGGCATGCCGTAGACAATAGAGGTCGCCTTATCCTGGACGATGGTGTGGCTGCCGGCGTCGCGCATCGCCTTGAGGCCGGCGGCGCCGTCGGCCCCCATGCCGGTGAGCAGGACCCCCACCGCGTCGCTCTGCGCGACCCGGGCGACCGAGTGGAAGAGGACGTCCACCGCCGGCCGCTGGTGGTGCACGCGCTCGCCCGTGGAGACCACCAGTCGCCACCCCCCCGGCCGCCCGGCCACCTCCAGGTGGGTGTCGCCGGCGGCGACCGCCACCATGCCGGGCTGCAGCGGCTGGCCGTCCGTCGCCTCGAAGCAGTGTGGGGCCATCTCCCGGTCGAGGTGGCGAGCGAAGGAGGCGGTGAAGCCGGGCGGCATGTGCTGGACGATTGCGATCGGCGGGCACGCCGCGGGCATCCGTGCAAGCACCGCGCGGATCGCCTCGGTGCCGCCGGTGGAGGCACCGATCACGACCACCTTTCCCCCGTCCGCCACCGCCGCCAGACGTGTATCCGAAACCACCGCCTGATGGCTGGACACCCGGGCGGTGGCCGCGGCACGCACTTCGCGGACGAGGTTGCCGGCAAAGTCCTCCAGTGAGCTTGGGAAGTCCGGCGTCGGCTTCCCCACCACCCCCACCGCGCCGATCTTCAACGCCTCGAGGGTCGCGTCCGCGCCCCGCTGGGTGAGGGTCGAGGCCATCACCACCGGTGTCGGCCGCCCGGCCATCAGCTTGCGCAGGAAGGTGATGCCGTCCATCCGCGGCATCTCCACGTCGAGGGTGATGACGTCGGGAGAGACACGCTCGAGCAGTCGGCGGGCGACAAAGGGGTCCTCGGCCTCGGCCACCACTTCGATGCCCGGCTCCGCCTCCAGGAGGCCGCGGAACTGGGCGCGAATCGCCGCGGAGTCATCGATGATCATGACCTGAATCATGGGGGCTCGCCTCGCTTGTTGAGGTTGATGCGCAGGGAGACAGGGAGGTCAGTGCGCTTTGTCGAAGTTGTCGCTCTGGAAGAAGTCGCACTTCATGCAGTTCGCCTGCTTCTTGGCGAAGGAGCCCTGGACCTCGCCGCCGCACAGAGTACCGGTGAGGTAGGCGCAGTCGCGGCCGTGGTCCGGGTAGGCCGGGCAGACGCCGAGCTCCGCCGCCTTGGCGCCGCCCTCCTCGCGACCGCACTTCTTGAACTCCCAGCAGTTGAGGGGGCGATCCCCCGTACCCGGGGCGCCGCGCTTCGGCTGCAACACGATGGCCACGTCACCCGCGGGCGGGACGGCGACCGTGGCACCGCCACCCGCGCTGGAGGCGCCGCTCGTCCCATCCGGAAGACGGAAGCGGTTCACCTCCCTGCTCATGTCGCGGGCGTGGGTGGCGAGGAGGTCGGTGGCCTCGGCCGACTGGCTGATGAGGGCGGCGTTCTGCTGGTTGAGGGTGTTCATCTCGGCCACCGCCCGGTTCACCTCCTCCACCCCCTTTGCCTGCTCCTCGTTGGCGGTGGAGATCTCCTCGACCACGGTGGACGCCTTGCGCACCGACTCGAGGATCTCGGTAAGCCGCGCTCCGGAGGCGTTCACCAGCTCCGCCCCCTTGTCGACCTTCTCCACCGTGTCGGCGATCAGCCCCTTGATCTCCGCCGCCGCCTTGGCCGAGCGCCGGGCCAGGTTCCTGACCTCGGCGGCGACCACCGCGAAGCCGCGCCCGTGCTCGCCGGCGCGCGCCGCCTCCACCGCCGCGTTGAGCGACAGCAGGTTGGTCTGGAAGGCGATCTCGTCGATCACCTCGATGATGTCGCGGATCTTCCCCGACGCCTCCTCGATCTTCCCCATGGCGGCGACCGCCTCCCCCACCACGCTCCCGCCGCCCTCCGCCACCTCGCGGGCGGCGGCGGTGAGCTCGTTCGCCTCATGGGCGTTGGCCGCGTTCTGCCCGACGGTGGCCGCCATCTCCTCCATGGCCGAGGCGGTGTCCTCCAGAGAGGTGACCTGGCGCTCGCTGCGGCCGCTGAGGTCCTGGTAGCCGGCGGCGATCTCCATCACCGCCTTCTCCACCTCGCCAGAGGCAACGCGGATGCTGGCGAGCGGCTCGGCGACCGAGTCGAGCATCGCGTTCATCCGCCGCACCTGCGACCGGTGCTCTTCGCTGGTGAAGAGCTCCGGGTCGATGCGCAGGTCGAGGCGACCCGAGATCATCCCCTCCACCAGCCGCCGGGTCTCGTGCTCCAGCCGCACCTCCTCGGTCACCTCCTTCCACTCCACTACGGTAGCGATGTACTCCCCTGCCTGGTCGAAGGCGGCGCTGGAGGTGTGGCGGAAGGTGAGGTCGCCGACCTCGATCTTCGCCGTGTACGGGAAGTTGGAGGGATCGTCGAGGATCTTCCGTACCCGCTCGGGATCGGTGTGGAAGTCGTCGATACACCGCCCCACCAGGGCGTCGGCACGGAAGGTCGGGAACAACTTGCGCAGCTCCCCCTCCAGCCGCTTGAAGGTGGCGTGGGCCGCGTCGTTCATGTAGGTGATGACCCGGTTGCGGTCCGCCACCATGATGTTGGCCGACGCCCCATCGAGGGCCACCTTCACCGCCACCGCCTCGTTCGAGGAGCGCAGCGCCTCGGTCATCTGATTGAAGGCGGCGGCGACATCACCGAGCTCGTCCGCGCGGTCGCACGCCACCTCCGCCTGCAGGTCACCGGAGGCGACCCGGCGAACCGCCGCCACCAGCTCCGCCAGCGGGGCGAGGACGCGCCCCTGCACGCCGCGTCGTAAGAGGAAGGCCGCCGCCACGAAGATCAGGATGACCATGAGGCCAAGGAGACGGAGGCGCGCCACGCCCGAGGCGACGTCGGTGGCGGCGGCGCCCGCCGTCGCCAGAGCCTCCTCCATGGCGGTGAGCTGATCGGCGACGATGGGGTCGAGCTCCTTGGAGAGCGCCTCCGCTGCCTCATCGAAGGAGGCCATCGCCTGGTTGCCCTTGCTCGGCCCGCCATCGACGTAGGCGCGGGCCATCTCCCGGCCCGTCTGATAGTAGGCGTCGAAGGCCCCCTTGAGTTTGTCGAGGCGTGCCGCCATGGCGCCGTCGCCCGCGTCGCGGTAGTGGTCACGGAAGACGGCGAGGAGGCCACGGAAGGCCTTGGCGTGGACCTCCGCCTCGTCGAATCCGTCGGCGAGGCCGTCGGCGGCGCGGGTGGCGGAGATGTCGGTGAGGAACTGCTGCACCTGGACCACGTGCAGCCGCATCGCCTCCCCCTTCATGGCCAGGTCCACTGCGTGGTCGCGCACCTCGCTGATCGCAGTGTTCGCCGTGACGCTGTCCTCGACCGCGCGGTGGGTTACCCACCACCCGGCGACCGCCAGGCTGCCGATGACCAGCGCCATGGTGGTGAAGATGGTGGCCACCGCCGAGGCGAGGGAGCCCTTATATGTGAGTCGCTGGATCCAGCTCATGGGTTGCCTCTGGAAATGGGGGTGGATCACGTCGTCGATCAAAAGTCCTGCCACTCATCCGGACCGCCGGTGACGCCGGGCGGTACGGCAGCGGCAGCAGGCTGTGGTGCAGGGGTCGGCGTCGCCGCCGGTGATCCCACCGCACCGGTCGCCGGTGCGACCTGGCGCAGCCGGAACCGCCCGACCTGGGTCTCCATCTCCCGGGCGCGGTCGGAGAGGGCGTCGGCCGATGCCGCCACCTCCTCCACCAGGGCGGCGTTCTGTTGCAGGATCGTCGAGATCTGGGTAATCGCACCGTTCACCGAGCCAATCCCCTCCGACTGCTCGGCGGAGGCGGTGGCGATCTCCTCGGCGATGACGCTCACCTGCTCTACCGACTCGACGATCCCCCCAAGCCGCTCGCCCGAGGCGTTCACCAGCTCGGTGCCGGCGGCCACCTTGGCCACCGAGTCACCGATCAACACCTTGATCTCCGCCGCCGCCTTGGCGGAGCGCCGCGCCAGGTTGCGTACCTCCGCGGCGACCACCGCGAACCCCCGCCCCTGCTCGCCGGCGCGCGCCGCCTCCACCGCCGCGTTGAGCGACAACAGGTTGGTCTGGAAGGCGATCTCGTCGA
>JAJRSX010000005.1 GCA_024278555.1 bacterium
CCCAAACCATGGGCCGCGGATTTTGGGGTCACGGATTTTGGGGTCATGACCCCAAAATCCGTGACCCCAAAATCCGCGGCCCATGGTTTGGGGGCTCAGGCGCCGCCCCGGGCCGCCGCCTCGACCGCCTGGCCGTAGCTGAGGCCGGCGTCGTTGGCGGGGATGCGGGTGGCGAGGAGGAGGTCGAAGCCCGCCGCCGCGAGCGCCGCCGCCGCCTGTTCGGTGAGCAGCCGGTTCTGGAAGCAGCCGCCGGTGAGGCCGACGGTCTCGACGCCGGTGTCGTCGCGCACCACCTTCGCTTGGGCGACGATCGCGGCGGCGAGGGTGGTGTGGAAGGAGGCGGCGCGCTCGGCCACCGAGAGGTGGCCGTCGAGAAGCATGGGTAGGAGCGGGCCCCAGTTGGTGCGCCAAAGGCCATCGTCGGTGCGTGCCAGAGGGAGGGGGATCGCCGCGCCCACGGCACCGCCCGCCGCCGCCTCCAGGAGCATCGGCCCCTGCCCCTCGTAGGTGGCGGTGAGGCAGAGGCCGGTGAGGGCGGCGGCGCCGTCGAAGAGGCTGCCGGCGGCGGTGGTGGTGAAGCGGTTGACCCCGCGCGTCCAGGCGTGGTGCAGGAGCGCGCGGTCGCCGGGGAGGTCGGGCCACGATACCCCCGCCTCCCAGCAGAGGCCGGCCGCCGCGCGCCACGGCTCGCGGCCGGCGCGGTCGCCCCCGGCGATGCGGAAGGGGCGCAGGGTGGCGACCCGTTGCCAGGCGCCGGGGCGCCCGAGGAGGGCCTCGCCGCCCCAGGCGGTGCGGTCCGGGCCGAGGCCGGTGCCGTCCCAGGTGAAGCAGAGGATCGTCCCCGCCACCCCGTGCTCCCCGGCGAGGGCGGAGGCGTGGGCGTGGTGGTGGTAGACCGGGACCACCGGCAGGCGGCGGCCCCGGGCCCAGCGGGTGGCGGTGTAGCGCGGGTGGGCGTCACACGCGAGCCATTGCGCCTCTACCCCGTAGAGGGCCTGGAGGTCGTGGGCGACCTGCTCGAAGACCGCCAGGCCGCGCACCGTCTCCAGGTTGCCGATGTGGGGGGAGACCACCGCCCTCCCCTCCCAGGCGAGGCAGAGGGTGTTCTTCTCCTGGCCACCCACGGCGAGGAGCGGCTCGGCCACCGGGAGGGGCAGCTCCGCCTCGGCCGGGGCGCAGCCGCGGCCGAGGCGGAGGGGGCGCGGCTCGCCTTCGATGACCCGAAAGAGGGGGTCGTCCGCCGGCCGGAGGATGGGGCGGTTGTGGTGGAGGAAGCGACCGGCCACGTGGCGCAGCCGCCCCTCGACCTCGGCCGGCTCGGTGAGGACCGGCTCGCCGGCGACGTTGCCGGAGGTCGCCACCACCGGAGAGGAGAGCTCCCCCAAGAGCAGGTGGTGGAGCGGCGAGTAGGGGAGCATCACCCCCACCTCGGCCAACCCCGGGGCGATCGCCTCCGGGAGGGGCCGGCTGCCGCCGCGGGCCACGAGGCAGATGGGGCGCATGGGATCGAGCAGGCAAGCCGCCTCGGCCGCGCTGGGGGCGGCGATCCCGCGCACCCCGTCGAGGCCATCCGCGCCCCGTTGCGGGACCATCACCGCCAGGGGTTTGTCCGGCCTCGGCTTGCGCTCGCGCAGGCGGGCGATCGCCGCCTCGTTGTAGGCGTCACAAAGCAGGTGGTAGCCGCCGATGCCGCGCACCGCGACGATCTCGCCGCGGCGGATCGCTGCCGCGGCGCCCGCGAGGGCGGCGGTGGTGTCCTCGATCGTCGGGCCGCTGCCGTCGGTAAAGGCGAGGTGGGGACCGCACACGGGGCAGGCGAGGGGCTGGGCGTCGAAGCGGCGATCCAGCGGCTCCTCGTACTCGGCGCGGCACTCGGGGCACAGCGGGAAGCGCGCCATGGCGGTGTTCGGCCGGTCGTAGGGGAGGCGGGCGATGATCGTGTAGCGCGGCCCGCACTGGGTGCAGTTGATGAACGGGTAGCGGTGGCGGCGGGCGTGGGGGTCGGCCATCTCCGCCAGGCAGTCGTCGCAGCAGAACTGGTCCGGCCCCACGTGGGCGTCGCGCGCCGCCCCGGCGCGCGACGCCTCGATGCGAAAGCCGTCGAGCCCCTCGACCGCGGCCTCCTCCACCGCCGCCACCGCGGGCCGCGCCAGGGGCGGCGCCTCGACCACGATCGCGGCGACAAAGCGCGCCACCGCCGCCCCGTCACCCTCGATGTGCGCCTCCACCCTCCCGGCCTGGTTGCGCACCCAGCCGGCCACCCCGCAGGCGTGGGCGAGGCGGTAGAGGAAGGGCCGAAAGCCGACCCCCTGGACCCGGCCGGTGACGGCCACCCGAAGGCCGATGGTTGGGTTGCGGTCGTCCATGGCGGCGTCGACGAGGAGTCTGCCACGCGGCGCACCCGCGCACCGCCGGGCGACGGTCAACCTCCGGTGAGCTCCCTACCGCCCGATCATCCGAGCCCGAGGAGCTGCCGGTAGACCGCCTCATCCCACCCGGCGACGACCCCGGCGGGGGTGACCAGGGTGGGAGCGCGCAGCGTGCCAGAGCGGCCGAGGAAGGGGGTGACGAGCTCCTTGTCGGTGAGGCCGGCACCCGCCGCGGGCAGCTCCACCACCGTGCGGCCGCGCTTCGCGAAGAGGGCCGTGGCCACACGCAGATAGACGATCGCCTCCTCCGGTGCCACCGGGTGGAGGCGGACGTCGTGGTTCTTGTAGGCCACCTGGTTGCGCAAGAGAAACTCCCTTGCCGGTCGGCAGCCGCTTCAAGAGCGGTTGAAGAAGATGATCTCGGACATCTCGCTCTGCTCCTCGTGGTGGGCGCCGGGCATCGAATATCAGATCCGCGGCAGGGTGACCCCCTGTTGTCCCTGGTACTTGCCCTGGCGGTCGGCATAGGAGACGGCGCACTCCTCGTCCGCCTCGAAGAAGAGGACCTGGGCGATCCCCTCGTTGGCGTAGATCCGCGCCGGCAGGGGCGTCGTGTTCGAGATCTCGATGGTCACGAACCCCTCCCAGCCGGGCTCGAAGGGGGTTACGTTCACGATGATGCCGCAGTTGCTCACGAAGACCCCTGCTTCAAGGGCGAAGTTCCCGGCCTCGGGGACCGTGAGGCAATAGACGTCGTGGTCGCCGGCAAGCTCGCGGATCGCGACTACCTTGTGGTTGGTGTGACCCCGAAACGACTGCACCACCTCGGGGAAGCGGCGGAAGACCGAGCGATCGCACCCGAGTGACCGAGCGGCGCCGTGAATCGAGCCGGTCTCGTCCAGGGCGCGGCGAATGAGGTCGTCGGTGATCTCCCGGCGCAGGCGCAGGTTACGAGCCACCTCCGCCTGACTCGCCCGCCGGCTCCCATCGTCACCCGCCCAGGCCTGTCGCATCCGCTCCGCCTGCAAGACCCGCTCGAGCGGATCGCGGTAGCGGGCCCGCCAAGCCGGATCCTCCGCCCGCCGCGCGAGCGACTCGCGGATCGCGGCGCCGTGCTCCTCGCCGTCGAAGCCCGCACCATAGGTCTCGGCGTTGTGCATTCGGATGTGCTCACCGGCATCCATACGCACGAGGTTCCAGGGGCGGTTGTTGCGCCGGTCTCCGTCGAGGTGGTGGCGATGGGTCCCGGGGGCGTCTTCGTAGAGTCCGTGGCGCAGGTTCCATTCGTCCGCGAGACGATGGGTCGCGAGGAGGTGGCCGTCGAGGGGCTGGTAGACCTGCTCGTAGCCGCGCGCCACCTGACGGTAGAGGGGCATGAGCGAGCTGCCCGGCCGCAGCTCCGCCGCCGTGACCATGCGTCCATCGCGCCGCATGAGTTCGTGGTCCGGGGTGCAGCGGATGACCTCGCCGTTGTCGAGCGCGACCTCCAGGAGGGCGTCGCGACCGATATAACGAGGTGCGTCGAGGTGGGTCACGATCAGCCCGCCATGCGGCCCGATGCTGTAGCCCCAGAAAAGCTCCCCGCCCTCGGCGCGGCGCGCCATCTCCTCCAGGGTCGGCGACGAACCGTCCACCAGGGCGACCCGCGTATCGCCCCGAAAACATCGCGCGTAGGTGGATTTCCCCAGGCAGATCGCCAGGACATTCCGCGGCATGCGGAAGTACTCCACCGTGTGGGCGAGGGCGAAGGAGTTGGGCGGCACGATGCAGACATCGGTCTGCACGTCAACGAAGGAGGCGGGATCGAAGGCCTTGGGGTCGACGACCGACGAGTTCACGTTGGTGAAGATCTTGAACTCGTCGCCCACCCGGATGTCGTAGCCGTAGGAGGAGACACCGTAGGAGACGACCCCCTTGCGGACCTGCCCCTCCTCGAACGGTTCGATGAGGCCCCGGGTGCGGGCCATCTCGGTGATCCAGCGGTCGGATTTGATGGACATGGGCTCAGGCGTACTCCGCAAGCTCGATGAGGAAGATGGCGGCGACGGCGAGCACCAGGGTGACGCCGGTGTAGAGGTTCATGCGGCGCAGATGGTACGCGGCCTCGTCGTTTCTCTCCAGATCGCCGCCGCCGCGCAGGAGCGCCTGCATGGCCAGGTGGTGGCGAAAGTAGAGCATCACGTAGACCAGGAAGAGGAGCGCCACCACCCCCATCTTGGCGGCGAACCACCGGCCGAAGGGGAGGCGGAAGCGGCCCAGCGGGACGGTGGTCGGCGCGAGGACGAGGCCGGTGACGGTGACGAAGGTGAGCGACGCCCACCAGAGGGCGGCGCGCACCCGCAGGGCCGCCCACAGGGTCTCCCGGCCGGTGCGGGTGGAGAGGCGACACGGCGGCAACAGCGCCGCCGCCATCGTCCCCAGCCAGAGGGCGGCCACCGCCACGTGGAGCCCGTGACCCCCTGCCCAGAGCCAAGCCATCGTCGTCCGCCCCCGTCCCCTCCACCCTTGGTTACACTGCCGCCGTTGCCTACCGTCCGCGGCAGTCTACATGCCGCCGCGGTGCATTCCAGACGGCCCACCGAACCCGAGGAGATCCATGCCCCCCGCCGAACACCACGTCGAGATCGCCCACGCCTTCACCGAGGCGCGCGCCGCCTCCACCGTCGACATGGCCGCACGGGTGCGCGACCTCCTCACCGCGGTGGGCGAGGACCCGGCGCGCGAGGGGCTGATCAAGACCCCGGAGCGGGTGGCGAAGTCGCTCCGATTTCTCACCAAGGGGTACGAGGAGGACCCGGTGGAGGTCCTCAACGAGGCGATCTTCACCGACGCCTACGACGAGATGGTGATCGTCAAGGATATCGACTTCTTCTCCCTGTGCGAGCACCACATGCTCCCCTTCTTCGGCCGCTGCCACATCGCCTACATCCCCAACGGCAAGATCGTCGGCCTGTCGAAGCTGGCGCGGATGGTGGAGATCTACTCCCGCCGCCTACAGGTCCAGGAGCGGCTGGTGACCCAGATCGCCCACCTCATCGACGACCTCCTGGAGCCCAAGGGGGTGGGGGTGATCATGGACGCCACCCACCTGTGCATGGTGATGCGCGGCGTCGAGAAGCAGAACTCCACCACAGTCACCTCCTGCATGCTCGCCGACTTCCGCGACTCAGAGACCACCCGGGCGGAGTTCCTGCGCCTGGCGGGGTATTAGAGGGCATGGTCTCTTTGGTTATTGGTGCGGACCGGGAGACTCATGCATGGCCTGGCCGACATCTCTTCGCCACCTGACGCTCCGGAGCCGAGTGGTCCCCCCCCACGTGGCATGGGCGCGGAGCAGCTCCCTTTCGGTGCCCTTCCGTGGATTCCGTGGCTATTCCCCTGTCGGGCGGCAGACCAGTCCCGGTCTCCCGATTGCCCTACGCCTCCCACGCCACCCGCGCGTAGCAGCCGCTCGGCAGCGGCCGCGGCCCCTCGACCACCATCTCCCCCGCCTCGATCCGGCCCCCCGGCGGCGTGGCGTCGGCGGCGAGGTTGGCGAGGACACCGGGGGTGATGCCCGGGGTGTGGGCGGAGAGGAGAATCAACCTGGGCTGCTCCGCCAGGAGCGCCCGGCAGGCGGCGAGCAGCCGGGTGAGGTCGCGCTCCAGCTTCCACACCTGCCCCTTGGGGCCGCGGCCGAAGGTGGGGGGATCGAGGACGATCGCCTCGTAGCGGTGGCCGCGGCGGCCCTCCCGCTCGACGAACTTGAGGGCGTCGTCGACGATCCAGCGGATCGACTCCAGCCCCGCCTCGCGGGCGTTCTCCGCCGCCCAGTTAACCACGCCGCGCACCGCGTCCACGTGGGTCACCTTGGCGCCGGCCTGGGCCGCGGCGAGGGAGGAGCCGCCGGTGTAGGCGAAGAGGTTGAGGAGGCGATCGCCCTGGCGCACGGTGTCGCGCAACCACTGCCAGTTCGCCGCCTGCTCCGGGAAGAGGCCGAGGTGGCCGAAGGGGTTGGGCCGCATGAGCAGCCTGAGGCCGCCGTGGGTGACCCACCACTGCTCGGGCACCGGGCGGGCGAACTCCCACCGCCCTTCCGTTTCGCCGCTACCGACGTGGCGGCCGTGGGCCGCCCCCCACGCCGACGCGTCCAACGACCGGCGCCACAGGGCGGTCGCCTGCTTGCGCGCCAGGACCACCTCCCCGAACCGCTCCAGCCGCTCGCCGCCGCCCGCGTCGAGGAGGGCGTAGGTCTCGCTGTCCATGGGCATCGACGCTGGCGGGGATAGTGCGGGTCAAGGTGGCGGGAGTGCATGGGAATCGAACCCACCCGGGACCGCTCGCGCGGCCCCACAACGGTTTTGAAGACCGCGGCAGCCACCAGGCCGCATCCACTCCCGGGCACCAGCGTAGCCGCTCCCCCGGAGGGGGACAACGCGACTCAGCCGCGCCCGGTCGTGCCGAGACGCCACACACTGCTGATGGGCAGGGCGTGGAGACGCGGCCCGAAGGCGAGCCGTTCCTTCCCCGTATAGAGGAGGACGCCACGGTGGAAATCCTCGCCACACATCTCGGCAAGGGTGCGTAGACCGCGGAGGTCACGCTCGCCCAGGGTGGAACGCGACTTCACCTCGATGCCGACCACCCGTCCCCCCTCGTCCTCCAGCACGAGGTCCACCCCCCGGCCCGCGTCGGTGCGAAAGTGACACAGCCGCGCCGCCGTGCGGCTCCAGCCGAGCTGTTTGCGAAGCTCCATGGCGATGAAGTTCTCCAACAACGGGCCGGCATCGCCCGGGTGGCCGGCCAGCCCCCGCGCGGTCCAGCCGGCGAGGTGCGCGAGGAGCCCGGTGTCGCCAAAGAGGAGCTTCGGCGCCTTCACCAACCGCTTCGAACGATTACGCGACCAGGCCGGAAGACGCCACAGGAGGAAGGTGTGCTCGAAGAGGGCGATATACCGCTTGAGGGTCGTCTGTGGCAGGCCGGCACTACGTGCAATCTCGCTATAGTTGAGCGGCCCGGTGGCGCGGACGGCGAGGAGCTGGAGGAGGCGCGGCAGCTCGGCGAGCCCCTCGATCCGCGCCAGATCGCGCACCTCCCGTTGAAGAATCGTGGCGATGTAACCCCGAAACCACGCCGCACGCCGCCGCGCCTTCCGCGCCACCGCCTCCGGATACCCCCCCATCAGGGCACGCCGTAGACAGGCAACACGATCCTCCGCCTCGTTCTTCCACGGGGGCAGGCGAGCACGGAAACAGGCATCGACGAAGCTACCCCGCCGCCCCTCGATCTCGCCCACGGAGAGGGGCCACAAGGTCACCACCTCCATACGCCCCACCAGGGCGTCGGCCAGACGCGGCATGGCGAGGACATTCGCCGAGCCGGTCAACAAGAAACGCCCGGCCTTACGACCACGATCGACCACCTGTCGCAGGACGGTGGCCAGTGCAGGGATCTGCAGTACCTCGTCGAGGATCACAGGGCCCTGAAAATCGTCGAGGAAGGCCCCCGGGTCCGCATGGGCCGCGGCGAGCGTTGCCGGGTCATCGAGGCTGAGATAGCGCGCCGGAAAGGCGTCCCCGATCATCGACTTCGCCAGGGTCGTCTTGCCGCACTGACGTGCTCCCACGAGGAGAACGACCGGCGTATCCGCCAGGGCCTCCAAAACCACGGTGTCGAGGTTGCGCGGAAACATAGATGATGTTATCGCCGGTTGGTGGCTGGATTTCAACCACTACCCGGTTGATTTACAACTCTCCTTTTCCCCACCCGCCCCTCAGCTCATGATGGACGGTGTGCTTCATTCCGAGCACAACAGGTTGAGCGTGGCGCGCCGTCCTCACGACCACCGGCCCGACCTGCTGCCCACTCCCCGCCCCTTCCCCATACTCCGGCGATGCCTCTCCCCGACTGCCTGGTGATCGGCGGCGGCCTGATCGGCTGCCTCGCCGCCTACGAGCTCGCCCGCGCCGGGGCGCGGGTGGCGGTGGTGGAGCGCGGCGAGCCCGGTCGGGAGGCGTCGTGGGCCGGCGCCGGGATCCTCTCGCCGATGTTCCCGTGGCGCTACCCGGACGCCCTCGGCCTGCTGGTGAACCGGTCGCTAACCCGCTACGCCACCCTCGTCCCGGAGCTCGTCGAGCGCACCGGCATCGACCCGCAACACCGCCGCTGCGGCCTCCTCATCCCCACCCTCGACGGGGAGGAGGAGGGCGACTTCGCCGAGGCCCCGCCGTGGTCGGCGCGCTTCGGCTGGCAATGCAACCGCCTCGACGGCCAGCAGGCGCGGGAGGTGGAGCCCACCCTCACCGAGGCGAGTACCGGTGGCCTCTGGTGGCCGGCGGTGGGACAGATCCGCAACCCGCGCCTGGCGGCCGCGGCACGTACGGCGTGCATGGCGGTCGGGGTAGAACTCATCAGCCAGCGTGAGGTCACCGGCTTTCGCCGTGCCGGGGCGACGATCACCGCCGCCACCACCGACTCCGGCGAGCTCGCCGCCGGCCACGTCGTCCTCACCGCCGGCGCCTGGAGCCGGGCGGTGGCGGCCACCCTCGATCTCGACCTCCCGGTCGAACCGGTCAAGGGGCAGATCCTCCTGTTGCGCGCCGCGCCCGGGATGGTGCAGCGGATCGTCAAGCACGAGTCCGCCTACGTGGTGCCGCGCGCCGACGGCCGCATCCTGGTGGGCGCCACCATGGAGCGGGCCGACTTCGACAAGCAGACCACCCTGTGGGCGATGTGTCGTCTGGCCAACGGCGCCGCCCGCCTCCTGCCGGCGCTCGACGGCGCCGTGGTGGAGCGCCAGTGGGCGGGGCTGCGGCCGGGCACCCCCGACGGCCTCCCCTACCTCGGCCCGGCACCGGGTCTGGACAATCTCACCGTGGCCACCGGCCACTACCGCAACGGCGTCGTCCTCGCCGCCGCCACCGGCGAGGTGGTAACGGCGCTGGTCACCGGAACCGAGCCGGCCGTGGACCTCACCCCCTTTGCGGTAGGGCGGCCGGTGGCGGCAGGCCACCCCCTGGGGCTACCCGCCGCCACGACCTGAAGCGGAGAGCCCCCCTACTTCGTGCCCACCGCCACGACCATCTCGCACGGCCCGACAAAGCCGTCGCCGGTCTCGTACTCCTGCAGCGCCTCTTCGATCTCGGTCCACGCCGCCTCACGCTCCCCCTCCGACAGGCCGCCGAGCATCTGGTGGAGGGCGCCGAAGGACTCCCGCTCAAAGGCGAGACACTCGGCGGCGGTGTCAAGCCGCACCGGCGCGTCGACCACCCGGCTCTCCACCTCCCGGAAGCCGGCCTCGCGCAGGGCCTCCGCCAAGACCCCGTCACCCCCGAGGCTGAAGGGGCCGGGCTGCCCGGGCAGCGGCGGCCCCAGGGCCGCCCGGCGGCGGATGATGGAGACCGGCACGGAGAAGAAGCCGTTCTTGTCGGCGGTGGAGTAGACCATGGCGGCGACCTTGCCGCCGTCGCGCAAGGCGTGGCGCATGCCGGCGAGGGCCTTTTGCTGATCCGGGAAATAGATCATCCCGACCCGGGAGATGACCGCGTCGAAGCTCGCCTCGTCGAGCTCGGTGAGCGCCTCGCCATCCAGCTCGCGGGTCTCCACCTGGTCGTACCCCGCCTCCGCGGCGCGCTGTCGGGCGAACCCCAGAATCGTCGGCGACAGGTCGGTCGCCAGGACCCGACCGCCATTGCCGACCCGCGCGGCCGCCTGAAGGGTCTGATCCCCGGCCCCGGCGGCCACGTCCAAGACCCGGCTCCCCGCCCCGATGGCGGCCATGTCGAACATCGTCTCGGTCGCCGGTCCCAGCCAGCGCGACAGGAGCGGTGCCCAACGGTGCCACGCCTCGGCCGCGGTCTCCCACTGGGCCCGGGTGGTCTCCTTGTACTTCGTTGCATCGAACACAGGGGGTTGCGCGTTCATGGCATCTCCTGGAAATAGAAAACACTAGTGATTTCATCGAATATACCGACAACGGAGCCAAAGGCAACCCGAGCCCCAACCCCATCATCGTCGGTTGGCTTCTCGCGCGGAGAGGCGGAGAACGGTGGGGAGGGGGAGGCAGGAGGGGGAACAGCAGTAGGTAGTAGACAGTAGATAGGGGGGAGGTGGCCCGGGGGATGGCGTCGCCGGGAAGGCCATTTGAGCCACGGAATCCACGGAAAGACACGGAAGGGAAGCGAGCCACGGGTAGAGGCGTCGCCGGTGGTCAACACCAGGGGACGGCGGGGGCCTGGAAGGCAGGGCTCACGCCAAGACGCCAAGGCGCAAAGAGCTGCGTCTCCCCTCCGCGACC
>JAJRSX010000117.1 GCA_024278555.1 bacterium
AGCGGAAATCGCAATGCAGTCCAAGTACGGCGTCGCTCCACGCCTCGGCTGGGAGGTGGAGGGCTCCCGGAAGAGATTTTCACCACAGAGACCCAGAGGGCGCAGAGAACTCCATCGGAAAACAACACGATTGAGGGCGCGGTCGAAGCCTCGGGCGGCGAAGCCGTGGGCCGTAACGCAAGTGAACCCGTGATCGGCCTCGTGACACGATTAGGAGTGGCCAACCCGCCGGAGAGGGCGAAGCCGGTTCCCCTTCGTGGTCTTCGCGCCCTTGGCGTCTTCGCGGTGAGCCCTGCCTTCCAGGCCCCCGCCGTCCCCTGGTCTTCACCACCAGCGACGCCTCTGCCCGTGGCTCGCTTCCCTTCCGTGTCTTTCCGTGGATTCCGTGGCTCAAATGGCCTTCCAGGCCCACGCCATCCCCCGGCCCACCACCGTCGACACCTCCCCCCCAGCGATCCCCCCCTTTCAGGAGCAGCGGGAATAATGACCGGCGAGAAAGTCGATGCTCCCGAGACCTCGAGGGAGTGGGAACACGAAAGCACGAAAAGGTTCAAAGCACGAAAGAATTCAATCGGTTGTTTTTCGTGCTTTCCCCCTTTCGTGATTTCGTGTTCCAGCGGTGTGAAGGACGGCGGAAGGCTCGGGGCTATTTCCGCTGATCCTCTGAGAGCTGTTCGCTGAAAGCTGAAAGCTGAAAGCTGAATCACGACTTCGCCGCCGCCTCTTCCACCGCCACCGCCCGCTTCAGCTCCTCGCGCAGGGCGGCCGGCTCGTGGACCGGGAGGCGGCAGGCGCCCCGCTGGCAGACGTAGGCGGTGGGACGGCCGGCGAGGGGGTGGCGGCCCTGGGCCCAGGCGATCCCCGCCGGCCCGGCGTCACTGGCGACGCGGGCGATCACCCGGCCGGGGATCAGGGTGAGGCGGCAGGCAGAGAGCAGGCGGCGGGTGGCGGCGGCGTCCGCGTCCCCGGCGATCACCACCTCCACCGCGCCGCGGGTGGCCATGTCGAGGGCGGTGAGGAGCACCGGCACGCCGCGCGGCGCCCGCCGCATGGGGACGGCGTAGGCGCTCAGGGCGGTCACCGCCCGTTCGCGGTAGCCGGGCTTGCCGGTGTAGGCGGCCAGGCGCAGGAGGTCGAGGAGGGCGACCGCGTTGCCGGTGGGGATCGCCCCCTCGAAGACCTCCTTGTGGCGGTAGAGGAGGGTGGCGTCGGAGCCGTCGGTATCGAAGAAGCCGCCCTCCGGGTCGGAGAAGCGGTCGACCATCACCTGGGTCACCACCTGCGCGCGCTCCAGCCAGCGAGGCTGGAAGGTCGCCTCGTAGAGGTCCAGGAGGCCGCCGGCGAGGAAGGCGTGGTCGTCGAGCTGGCCGGCGATCCGCGCGTCACCGCCGCGCCAGCGGCGCAAAAGCCGGCCGTCGCGCCACATCTTTTCGTGAATAAACTCCGCCGCGGCGGCCGCGGCCGTGGCGTAGCGCGGCTCGCCGAGGACCTCGGAGGCGCGCGCCAACGCCGAGATGGCCAGGCCGTTCCAGGCGACCAGGACCTTGTCGTCGAGGAGCGGCCGGACCCGCTTGGCGCGGGCTCCCAGGAGGAGCTCTCGGTCGGCCGCGAGCCGCTTGGCCACCGCCGCCGGTTGCAGGGAGAACCGCTTGGCCAGCGCCGCGTCACCCGCGACCCGGTGGAGGATATTCTTCCCCTCCGCCCAGTTGCCGGTCGCGGTGAGGTCGTAGGCGGCGGCGAAGAGCTTTGCCTCCTCCTTGCCGAGGCGTTGCTCCACCTCCGCCAGGCGCCAGACGTAGAAGCTCCCCTCCGCACCGTCGCTGTCGGCGTCCTCGGCGGCGGCGAAGGCGCCGCCTGTCAGCCGGAGGTCGCGCAGGAGGTAGTCGCAGCTCTCTCGCGCCACCCGGGCGTAGTCGGCGCGCCCGGTCACCTGATACGCCTCCAGGTAGGTCTGGATGAGCAGGGCGTTGGTGTAGAGCATCTTCTCGAAGTGCGGCACCCGCCAGGCGCGATCCACGGTGTAGCGGTGGAAGCCGCCGCCGAGGTGGTCGTAGAGGCCGCCGTTCATCATCGCGTCGAGGCTCCTGGTCACCTCCCCCAGGAGGTCCGGGGCGGCGCCACGGGCGTGGAGACGCAGGACGAGGGAGAGGTCGCTCGCCGAGGGGAACTTGGTCTTCTGCCCCAGGCCGCCGTAGATCGGATCGAAGACCGTCTTCATCCGTTCCAGGTATCGGGTGAGGGCGGTGGCCTCGGGCATCGCGTCGCCGGCGGCGATCCGGGCGCTACGCTCGAGCTCGGTGACCAGCCGCTGCCCCACCTCCTCGACCTTCGGTCGCTCGTTCACCCACAGGGTGTGGATCTGGTTGGCCAGCTCCTTGAGCCCCACCCGGCCGCCGCGGCTCTCGGGCGGAAAGTAGGTGCCGCCGAAAAACGGCTCCAGCTCCGGGGTGAGGAAGACGGTGAGCGGCCAGCCGCCGTTGCCGGTCATCCGCTGCACCGCGTCGAGGTAGATGGCGTCGATGTCGGGCCGCTCCTCACGGTCGACCTTGATGCACACGAAGTAGTCGTTGAGGAGCCTGGCGATCGCCTCGTTCTCGAACGACTCCCGCTCCATCACGTGGCACCAGTGGCAGGTGGCGTAACCGATGGAGAGGAAGATGGGCTCGTTCTCCTTTTTCGCCAGAGCCAGGGCCTCGTCACCCCACGGGTACCAGTTCACCGGGTTGTCGGCGTGCATCAACAGGTAGGGTGATTGCTCGCCGGCGAGGTGGTTCGCCGGGCGGACGGCGCCGAGGAGGGAGGCAGCGACGAAGAGGGTGACGAGGGCAGGTCGTTTCATGAAGCCATCGTGTCCCAGTTCCGCCGACTGCGGTAAGGTCGCCGTCCCGCGGGGGGCGTCAGCGCCGCTCCGGCCGGGTCACGTTCAACCCCTCCCACCTCGTTTTCACCGGCGGGGCAAAAAGCAGGGTGAAGCAAATGGACCCCCACTTCCGCGCCCTCATCGACCGGGTCGAGCGCCCCTCCCGTTATCTCGGCGGCGAGGTGAACGCGATCGTCAAGGCGCGCGCCGAGCTGCGCATCGCCCTCTGCTTCCCCGACGTCTACGACCTCGGGATGAGCCACCTCGGCCTGAAGATCCTCTACGAGATCCTCAACCAGGAGGCCGGCATCGCCGCCGAGCGGTGCTTCGCCCCGTGGTTCGACATGCGCGACCTGCTGCGCGCCGAGCAGGTGGCGCTGCCGACCCTGGAGAGCGGCACGCCGATCCTTACCGCAGACCTGTATCCCACCGTGCTCGAACTGGCGGGTCTCCAGCCGGAGACCGAGATTGACGGCGTCTCCCTGCTG
>JAJRSX010000118.1 GCA_024278555.1 bacterium
CACTCACGTCCACTCCGATCGTCTGCGTGGTAGCCTGCTTCATGGTCGCTCTCCTTTGCTTGTGGGCTCCGAGCCCGTGGTTAGCATTGAGCCAGGTTAGAACCTGAGCTCGCGAGGAGAGCGGCCTCCTCATCCCATCTCCGTGGTGAAAGCGTCCTCATTCCGCCGGTCGCAGGCTCACGTCGCCGGCGGTCACCGTCTCCCAGGTGCCGTCCTCACGCTCCACCACCAGGGCGCCGGTGGTGTCGATGTCGCGGGCGATGCCCACCAGGGTGTCGTGGCCCCGCCGGACCGAGACCCGCTGGCCGAGGGTGGCGGCGAGGCGCTTCCAGCTCTCCATGCACTCGGTGGTCTCGCCGCGCAACAGCCGGTTGTAGGCGGCGCCGAGGTGGGAGAGGACCTGAAAGATGACCTGCTCCCGCGGTCGCACCTCGCCGGTGATCTCGTAGAGGGAGGTGACCTGGCCGGCGAGCTCCGGCGGCCACATCCCCGCCGGGTGGTTGCAGTTCACCCCGATGCCGAGGACCACGTAGTCGATCCGGTTGCCGGTAGTGGACATCTCCGCGAGGACGCCGGCGAGCTTGCGCCCCTCCACCTGCACGTCGTTGGGCCACTTGAGGCGGGCGTGGCGGAGGCCGAGGAGCGGCTGCAGGCCGCGGCAGACGGCGACCCCCGCCATCAGGGTGATGAGCGGGACCCGCTCCGGCGGCATGACCTTGGGTCTGAGGACCACCGACATGTGGAGGTTGACCCCCGCCGGCGAGTACCAGTGGCGCCCCTTGCGGCCGTGGCCGCCGCTCTGACAGTCGGCCACCACCACAGTCCCCTCGGTCGCTCCGGCGCGTGCCAGGCTGCGCGCCTCTTCCGAGGTGGAGGGGAGCTCCTCGTGGAAGTGGACCTCGTTGATCCACGGGATGGAGGCGGTTACCTCCTCGATCGACTTTTGAGAGAGGGCCATGGGTTGCTCCGCACCTACTTCTACTCCAGCTCCAGGGTGAGGTCGATGGCACGCGGCGAGTGGGTGAGAGCGCCTACGGAGATGAAGTCCACGCCGGTAGCGGCCACCGTTGCCACCGTCTCCAGAGTAACCCCTCCCGACGCCTCGGTGGGGCAGCGACCACCGACCTCCTTGACCGCCCGGCGCAGGGTGGCGGGCGGCATGTTGTCGAGCAAGAGGGCGTCGGCCCCGGCCTCGATCGCCTCGTCGATCTCTTCCAGCCGTTCCACCTCGACCTCCACCGCGACCTCCGCGCCGGCGTGTTGTCTCGCCCTGACTACTGCTTCGGCGACCGAGCCGCACGCCTTGATGTGGTTGTCCTTGATGAGGATGCCATCGAAGAGGCCGAAGCGGTGGCTCACCCCGCCACCACAGCGCACCGCGTATTTCTCCAGGAGGCGCAGCCCCGGGGTGGTCTTGCGGGTGTCGCAGATCGCCGCGCCGCCGTTGGCCGCCGCCACGAAGCGGGCGGTGAGGGTGGCGATCCCGCACAGCCGCTGGAAGAGGTTGAGGGCGAGTCGCTCGCCGGTGAGGATCGGCGCCACCGGCCCGGTGATCCGCAACAGCGGCGTGCCCGCCCCCACCGCGGCGCCGTCCGCGGCGAGGGGTGCCGGCCGCAGGCGCGGGTCGACCAGCTCGAAGCAGCGCGCCGCCACGGTGACCCCGGCGCAGGTCGCGGCTTCACGGGTCGCCACCACGGCGGTGCCGGTGGCCGTGGCGTCGATGCAGGCGGCGGTGGTGAGATCAATGGTGCCCACGTCCTCCTCCAACAGGCGGCGCAGGAGGGGGTCGAGCCGGTCGGGGGCAAGCGGCGGCGACGGTCCGGGCGCGGGCACGAGGCGGGAGCCGAGGGGGTGGCGGACCATGGAGCGGGGGTGGCGAGGGGGGGACCACGTGCCGGTTTTCCCGGCCACCCGCCATTGTTCCTTGAAATGGCGTCCGAACAAAGCCGACTTTTTGGCGACGCGAAGAAAAGTTACAGCCCCTCGCGGTCGAGGATCGCCTCGCGGCGGCGTCGGTACTCGGCCTCGTCCACGGTGTCGTCGGCGCGCAGGCGATCGAGGGCGGTGAGGGCCGCCTTCACCCGCGCATAGGCGTCGGTCGGCGCCGCGGTGAGCCTCGCGATCTCCCGGCGCAGGGCGGCCTCTCGCCGGAGCTGCGCGGCCATGCCGCGGATCTCACTCAGGTCGAGCTTGAGGCGGGAGTTGCCGTACCAGTGGGTGTAGTCGGGGGACTGGTGGAAGGCGCCCTTGTAGGTGGTGACGTAGTCGAACTTCTTCATCCGGAAAAAGAGGGCCTCAATGGGCGACAGATTCTCGTAGAGCATCTGCGGTCCGAGGACCAGGCGGTGGCCGAAGAGGGGGTGGGGCGGGCGGGTCGCGGGCGACGGGTCGAGCAGAGCGTCGCTGTCGAGTCTCTCGATGATCGCCTTGGCCGCCGCCACCAGGGCGAGGGACTGGCGCTGGATCGCGTCGCCGTCGGCGAGGTTGCGGGCGGCAAAGGGGCGGGCGTGGCAGCGGCTGCACACCTCGAGCATCCGTCCCCGCTCGCGCTCCCGTTGCGCCGCCGGGTACGGCTGGCCGAAGAGCCCCATGGTGATCCCGGCGGAGACGTCGTGGCCGGAGGCCATGTGGCAGGTGGCGCACGACGGCCCGGCCTCCTCGCCGCCGGCGCGATAGCGGATGCCGTGGGGCGAGGCGGTCCACATCTCGAGCTGGTAGTGGTCCGGCCCCATGTGGCAGTGGCCGCACTGCTCCGGGTTGCGGGCGATGGCGAGGCCGGTGGTGTGGGCGCCGTGGCAGGTGTCGCACCGGCTCTCGATCCGGTGGCAGGCGAGACATCCCTGGCGCTGCATCTCCGGTGTCTGGGTGAGGAAGCGGGCGCACTCCATGGGCACGGAGAGGTCGGTGGAGCCCTGCTCGTGGCAGCGGAGGCAGTCGCCCGCGGGGGTCCCGGGCCGCGCCCGGTTGCGGGTGCACGCCGTGCCCGCGTGCAGGGCGATGCCGTGCTTCGAGCGGCGGTGGTCGGCGACCGGCCGGGGGTGGCAGGTGGCGCAGGCATCGGCGGTGACCACCGCCTTGCCCAGCTTCATCGCCTCGTGGTCGCCACCGTGGCACGCCTCGCACCCCACCCCCTCGGTGGCGTGGCGCGACCCCGCCCACGCCGCCACCAGGGCCGGGCTCTCCTTGTTGTGGCACGCCACACAGGTCGTGGCCCGCGCCGGCGCCGGGAGGAGGAGGGAGAGGAGGAGGAGGGGGAGCAGTCGGGTCATGGGGAGGGTGGGGTAGGGGCGGGGGGGAGGCGGCGCAGCCGCTCGCGAAGGGTGGCGTCGTCGATGACGCCGTCGCGGTGGAGCCGCTCGATGAGCTGCCGTCGCGCCTCCACGTCGGCGACGGGCGGGGAGGTGGGGAGGCGGACGAGCCACACGCCGTCGGGCCGGGCCACCGCCAGGAGGCGGCCGTCCGGCGACCAGGTCGCGGTGGTGTCCGGGTCGGGGGGAAAGAGCTCCACCGCGGTCTCGCCGCCGGGGTCGAGGAGGCTGCCGCCGACGAAGAGGCGGTCCCCGGCCGGTGACCAGGCGGGCGGTGCGCAGGCGGCGACCGGGCGGCTGGCGCCATCGTCGGCCGCGGCAGAGAGGTGCAGCTCACCGGCGAGTGTCGCGGCGATGCGGCCGTCCGGCGACCACGCCGTCCCGCACGCCGGGGCGCGCCACCTGGCCACCCGGGTGGGGTGGTAGCCGTCGTCCGCCACCGGTCCGGCAACCACCTCCGCGTAGGCGGGGGCGGCCGGAGGGAGGTGGCGCAGGACCAGGGCGAGGCGGCCGTCGCCGGAGAGGGCGGCAGAGGCAGAGAGAGGGTCGCGGTGGGGCGCGCCGCCCGCGGGGAGCTGGCCCGGGAGGTAGACGGCGCTCGCCGTAAAGAGGGGCTCGGCCGCGCCACCAACGGTCGGCAGGCGCACCACCGACCACACCACCTCCCTGCCGAAGGTGTAGCGGTGCACCTCGTGGCCCACCAGGAGGAGGGCGCCCCGGTGGACAAAGAGACGGTCCGGGAGGAGGTCGCCCGGTGCGTCCAGGAGCACCTGCCGGCGGCCATCCGCGCCGATGCGCACGATCCGCGGCCCCGGCCCGGCGACCACCACCGCCTCCCCGTTCCACGCCGCCACCCGCGCCCACCCGGTGTCGGCCACGGTCAGCCGACGGCCGGTGGCGAGGTCTACCAGGTGGAGCCCGTGGTCGACGAAGGCGAGGCGGTCGGCCGCCGGCGAGAAAGAGAGGCCACCCGGTTGTGGGGTAGCGGCCGCGACCCGCGCCACCTCCACCCCGTGGCGCTCCATCCACCGGGGCGGCCGTGCGAGGTGGAGGCAGGCGGTGGCGACGAGAGAGACGACGAGGAGCGAGGGTCGGCGCATCAAGGCGCCTGAGGATACCCCGTCGAGCGCTCGGGCAGGAGGTCACCGGAGATTTTGGGGTCAGGTCTTTGGGGTCAGGTCTTTCATCGCCACATTTCTTCAAAAAATGTGTGACCCCAAAATCTGCAAGAAATGTGGCGATGAAAGACCTGAGCCCAAAAAGTGCATTTCTTCAAAAAATGTGTGACCCCAAAATCTGCAAGAAAGGTGGCGATGAAAGACCTGACCCCAAAATCTG
>JAJRSX010000119.1 GCA_024278555.1 bacterium
GACGGAGGAGAAGTTCTTTTCCTTCTCGGGGGACGACTCGCTGCGCGGTCGCGCATCTCGTCTCCCCCTCCGGTATCCCGCCACCCGGCCTCCACGGTGTTGACAGGGAGCGGCCTCCTCATGGAAGACACAGAGGACACGGAGAACTGCAAAGGAGGGGTGCGTTCCTCCTCTTGGGCCTCGCAATGGATCGCCACGGGGTTGCCGTGCACGAGGACGGCGCAAGATCGTGCTGTGTTCTGATGGAGCTCTCTGTGCCCTCCGTGTCTCTATGGTGAAAAACCCCTCCCGGGAGCCCCCACCTCCCGGCCGAGGGGTGGAGCGACGCCGTACTTGGCCTCCATTGCGATTTCCGCTGATCCTCTCTGCGTCCTCTCCTGCCCTCTGTGGTGAAGCCTCCCTCCGGGCCGCTGCCAAGGAGGTTGGTCCCACCGGTGACATCAGACCGCCAGCACCCTTTATTCGCGTCCATCCCCGTCTACTGGGGATCCACGGCCCGGGCGTCGGGTTGGTGGTGTGGCGGTAGGAGCGGGCCATGCCCGCGACCCGGGGTCGCCGGCGGGCGCCCCCCCTCCCGGCCGCTCGTTCACCCGCGGGGCGATCGGCGCCGGCCCGGGCCCCTCCGGTGGCGCCGGAGGGTAGCGAGCAGCGGCAGGGTGGTGATGAGAAGGGAGGTGGGCTCGGGCACGGATGTGGGGGGAAGCGCCACGGTTACAACATCGAAGCCAAGAGAGAGGGTGTTCGACGTGGTGGCGTTTCCCGTGAGCCAGCTGGAGGTCGACGCGTCGTCGAGCTGGACCTTCACCCCGATCGGTGAGCCCACCGGGAAGGTGGCGACCACGCTCTGGGTGTCCGTGCCGTCGTTCTGGCCGGTGCAGATGGGAACGAGCCACCCGGGCACACAGACCGTCTCGTCGTAGGTGAAGAGGCCGCTGCCGTAGATGGTGGCGGGGTTATTCAGATCGTAGATGCCGATGGTCACCGTGGTGGTGGTGTCTCCGTAATCGAAACCCTGAAAGTCGGTGCCGCCGCCACTGAGCTGGTGGGCCAGGGTGTAGGTGGCGGTCAGTTGATTGAAGGCGGGGGCAAGGATCGAGCCGGTGAAGATGGTTGAGGTGGTGGCGTTGCCGTGGACGCCGTTGACGTGGGTCGTGGACTGGAACTGCCAGGCGTCTACCCCGGTCGTGGCGGACTCGTCATTCGTCGAGCCAACACCCCAAAACGGGCTGTTGTGATCCTGGGCCGAGGTGGCCATGGGCAGGGCCGAGGTGCTCCCCGGGAAGCTCTGGGTGTCGGTCACCTGGTACACGGCGGAGGTCGTTGAGTACGTCGTCGTGTCGAAGGCGGTGAAGGGGGCCGCCTGGGCGACACGCGGCGGGGCCACGGCCGAGATCATCAGGGTGAGACCCAAGAGGTAAGAGGATGGGGTGGGTCGGGGTGTGCGGTGCATGGTGCGCTCCTTGAATGTGAGTGGAGAGTCGGACCCTTTTTCCAACCGTGAGTTGCTCTCTTGTTTCATTGCTCTCGGTTAAGCAAACTTTGTGCCAGATCCGCCGCCGAGGGGGGGTGGTGAGGAGGTTTGTTAGCTGCGCCAAGGGGTTGGCTCCCGATGGCGGCGCGACGCAGGTGGGCCCTCGGCGAACGTATCTTGTTGTCCGTCTTATTTTGAGACGGACAGACGGTGCGCTCCTCCGCCGGTTCCGATCTCGTCTCACGGAGCCGGTCGACCCCCATCGACCCGCCCGTCGTTGGGACGACGTCACCGCGGCTCGATCACCTCGAGCCCCCCCATGTAGGGGAGCAGCGCCTCCGGGATGCGCACCGAGCCGTCGGCCTGCTGGTGGTTCTCCAGGAGCGCCACCAGGGTGCGGCCGACGGCGAGGCCGGAGCCGTTGAGGGTGTGGACTAGGCGCGGCTTCTTTTGCCCGGGGACGCGGTAGCGGATCTGCGCCCGGCGGGCCTGGAAGGACTCGAAGCAGGAGCACGAGGAGATCTCCCGGTAGCGGGCCTGGCCCGGGAGCCACACCTCCAGGTCGTAGGTCTTCGCCGCCGAGAAGCCGAGGTCGCCGGTGCACAGCTCGATCACCCGGTAGGGGAGCTCCAGCCGCTGCAATACCGCCTCCGCGTGGCCGGTGAGCTCTTCGAGCGCCGCGTAGGAGTGCTCCGGCTCCTCAAAGCGCACCAGCTCCACCTTGTCGAACTGGTGCTGGCGGATCAGCCCCCGGGTGTCCTGGCCGTGGGAGCCGGCCTCGCGCCGGAAGCATGGGGTGTAGGCGCAGTAGCGGCGCGGCAGGGAGCCCTCGTCGAGGATCTCGTCGCGGTGCAGGTTGGTCACCGGCACCTCGGCGGTGGGGATCAGGTAGAGGTCGTCATCGCGGCAGGCAAACAGATCCTCCTCGAACTTCGGAAGCTGGCCGGTGGCGGTCATCGAGGCCGCATTCACCAGGAAGGGGGGGAGGAGCTCGGTGTAGCCGTGCTCGCCGGTGTGGAGATCGAGCATGAAGGCGGTGAGTGCCCGCTCCAGGCGCGCCCCGGCCCCCCAAAGGACCGCGAAGCGGGCACCGGAGAGCTTCGTTGCCCGCTCGAAGTCGAGGATGCCGAGGCGCTCCCCCAACTCCCAGTGGGCGCGGGGCTCGAAGGCGAACGTGGGCGGCCTACCCCACCGGCGGACCTCCGGGTTGGCCGACTCGTCGCGACCGACCGGGCAGCCCGGGTGGGGGAGGTTGGGGACGGTGAGCCAGAGGGCGTTGAGGGCGTCGACGGTCTCGGCCACGTCGCGGTCGAGTGTGGCGATCTCCTCCCCGAGGCCGCGCACCGCGGCCTGCGCCTCGGCCGCGTCGCCGCCGGCGCGCTTCACCTCACCGATCCGCTTCGAGGCGGCGTTGCGCTCCGCCTTTTTCGCCTCCACCGCGGTGAGCAGCTCGCGCCGCCGCGCCTCCAGCTCTTGGAGACGGGCCACGTCCACGGTGGCGCCGCGGTCTTCAAGTGCGTGGGCGAGTCGTTCCGGCTCCTCGCGCAGGATCTTCAGGTCGAGCATCACCGTCTCCCATCTCCCGCGGCGCCGATGCCGACGGGGGCGCGATTCTCCGGGAGGCGGGGGCGTGTCACAAGGTTGGGGCACAATCGGGGGTACAACCCCCTCCTACTCCTCTTCGACGACCACCGTGCCGCCGACCTTCACCTCGTGGTCGTCGTCATCGATGAAGGAGAGGTAGGCGCCTTGGACCTCGATCTTGAAGCGGCCGTGCCAGGTGCGGATCGGGGCACCGTTGCAGTCGTAGAGGGTGACCTTGCGCTTCAGGCCGATGAGGCCCGATTTGACGTGCTTGATCCCCTTGCGCTGGCTCTCGGTGCAGCCGGTGGCGGTGAGCGTGAGGGCGAGGAGTGCGGCGAGGGCGAGGAGGGAGGGGGCGCGGAGAGTGCTCATCACCGCAGGGTAGACGAAGGGCTCATCCCTCGTCAGCCGGGGGGGCACGGGGCGGCGGCGCGTCCTCCAGCTCCCGGTAGTAGACCGCCTCGCACCCCGGGCAGAGGGTGTGGGTGAAGAGAGTGTGGGAACGCGCCTCGACGTAGCGGTCCAGGGGGAGCCACTCGTCGTCTTGGCGTACCTGCTTGCACTGGGCGCAGATGGCGATGAGTCCCGGGAGGCGCTGGAGGTCGGTGATGTCTTGGAGGACCACCACCGCCGCCCCTGCATCGCTCCGTGTGGCCGGACCGGCGGAGCAGAGGAAGACGCGACGTACCGTCCCGTCCTCCCGGACGACGGGGATGACGGCCTCGCGGTGGATCCTCGTCTCGCCCGCCACCGCCGCCGTCACCGCGCTCCACAGGTGACACTGCTTACACGGCTTCCCCTCCCCACACCTCGCGCGGGTGGTGGCGACGCAGTGGATCACCTCCCCCGGCCGCCGTCCTACCGCCTCGTGGGTTTCCACCTGGAGCGTCTCGCGGGCGATCCGGTTGAGGCTTCGAACCCGCACCTCGGCATCGCACAGGAGCGCTGCCACCGGCAGCATCTCCATCCAGCCGTCCCCCCCTTGGGTTGAGCTGGTCATGCCTGCCTCCTGTCTAATTCCGTCCCAAACTTAGCACAACTCCATGTAATTAAAGGTTATGCATGCGGTCCACTACCCGGCTTTGGTGGCCACCCGCCGCATCCATACCCGCTTCAGGCGCCGCCCATCCACCGCCATGACCCGCACCTCGTAGCCATCGAAGCAGGCCGCCTCTCCCTCGCGCGGCAGGTGGCCGAGGTGGGCGATGATCCAGCCGGCGACGGTGTCGTACTCGCCCTCCCCCTCGGGGATCGCCCAGTCGAGGCGGCGGTTGATCTGGCCGATGTCGAGGCGGCCGTCGAGGAGGACCGCGTCGCGGCCGTGGGGGACGATGTCCATCTCCCCCTCCTCGCCGAGGCGGCCGGTGATCTCCTCGGCGATGTCCACGTAGGTGAGCAGGCCGGTGATGTCGCCGTACTCGTCGGCGACGATCGCCATCCGGTGGCCGTCGCGGCGTAGCTCCTCCAAGAGGGTTCCCACCGTCTTCGACTCGGGGACGAAGAGCGGCGGCTCCAGGAGGTGGTCCCAGTTGGGCCGCTCGCTGTGGCGCAGGGCGACGAGGAGGTCGAGGGCGGTGGCGATGCCGCGGATGGCCCCGTCGCTCCCCTCCACCGGGTAGCGGCGGAAGGGGTGGCGGTGGATCACCTCGACCAGGGCGTCGGCGTCGGCGTCGGCGTCGAGGGTGACCATGTCGGCGCGCGGCACCATGATCTCGCGGACCCGCGTCGAGGCGAGGGCGAAGACGCCGTGCAGGCGATCCGCCGCCGCCGCCTCCAGCCCCCCCTCCTCCTCGCCGAGGGCGATGAGGCTCTGGAGCTCGGCGGCGGAGACGAACCCCTCCCCCTCGCTGCGCATCGGGAGCCAGGCGGTGAGGAGTCGGGAGATGCCGGTGAGCAGAAGCAGGAGCGGGTGGAGCAGGTGGCGCAGGGTGTCAATGGGGCGGGCGACGAAGAGGGCGACCGGGAGCGGGTAGCGGGCGGCGATCCCCTTCGGGGTGATCTCCCCGAAGAGCAGCAGCACCGCGGTCACCCCGAAGGTGGCGTAGGCGACCCCCGCCTCGCCGTAGAGGTGGAGGCAGAGCGCCGTGGCCAGGGCGGTGATCGCCACGTTCACCAGGTTGTTGCCGATGAGGATGGCACCGAGCATCCCCTCCGGGTCTCCGCGCAGGGTCTCGATCCGCCGTGCCCCGGGGTGGCCGTCGGCCGCCAGCCGGCGGAGCTGCAGGCGACGCACCGCCAAGAGCGCGGTCTCCGAGGAGGAGAAGAAGCCGGAGAGGACGAGGCAGACGGCGAGGGCGAGGAGGGTGGTGAGGGTCTCGTTCATGGGCGGGGAGGAGGGGGGCGGTGGGTTAAGTCACGAAGGAGCCGAAGGGGGGGGGCTCGCGCAGAGGCGCAAGAGAGACCGGGCCGCAAATGGGCCGCGAATGTTTGTCAGGCAGGGTGGGGTGCCACCGGCGATCACCGCGTGGTTGGGGTTCTCCCGTGCAGCCATGGTTCATCGCGCAGACGCAGCGGGGGAGGTGGATGGCGCCCCTCTGGCGCGAGGCGGGAGGGGAGGGGGCACAGCCGTGATGCGTTGACGCACGGCAGGAAAAGTGGCCACGGAATCCACGGAAGGGGCGAGAGCACGCGACGGGGGGTAGAGAACGAGGCGGCGCCTGCCGTGTGTCGAGCAGGAACGGGAGTTCGGGTCTCTCGCACAACCCAACGTGAGGCGTCTACTTCCGTGTCCTTCCGTGGGTTCCGTGGTAATAAAAGCCTTCCTGGCTGTTGCGCGCTGGTCGTCTCCACCGATGACCTCTTGCCTCCTGGTCCACCACCCCTCTGCGTCCTCTGCGCCTCTGCGGTGAGACCGCCTTCCCGGCCGCCTCCCTACTGCGTGGGGCAGCGGCGACGCCTGCTCCCCGGCCCTCCACACCGCTGTGCATCTCCACGGGGCGATCCCCGCCGGGCTCCTCATGGGACATCCGTTCCGGCCACCGCGCTTCCCGCCACCATGGCCAGGCGCAGCCGGCCGCGGTCGAACAGCAGCCGCTCGGGGAGGCGGGCCAGCGGCCCGCCCTCTACCTCCACGGCGATCACGTCCGCCGCCCGCCCCGGGGTGAGGGCGCCGGCCACCCTCTGCCAGCCGAGGCAGCGGGCGGAGCCGGCGGTGGCCATCGCCAGAAGCTGCTCGGCGGTGAGGGGCTCGGGGGTGGTGCGGTGCCAGAGGTAGGCGAAGGCGAGCTCCTCCCACAGATCGAGCGATGGGCACGACGCGAGGGAGTCGGTGCCGAGCCCTACCGAGATCCCCAGGGCGAGCCAGCGGGCCACCGGCGGGGGCGGCTGGCCGAGGTAGGCGTTGGAGCGCGGGCAGTGGCAGAGGGCGGCTCCGGCGGCGGCGACGCGGGCCATCTCCGCTGCGGTGAGGTGGCAGCCGTGGATGAGGAGGGCGCCTTCGAGGAGGCCGTGGCGGGTGAGGGGATCCAGGGGAGAGGGGCCCGTGGGGAGGGGGAGGTCTCCCCAGCCGACCGCCGGAAAGAACGCCTCGGCGAGGGGACCGTTGCCGTGGGCCAGGAGCGCCACCTCGGCGCGTGACTCGGCCATGTGCACGGTGAGCGGTGCCGGGTGGCCACGGTGCCACGCCCCGAGCCGCTCCCAGAGGCGGTCGGAGAGGGTGTAGGGGGCGTGCGCCGAGACCCCGAGGGTGAGGGGCGGGTCGGGGTGGGCCATCCCCACCGCCTGGAACCGGTCGGCGAGGCGGCCGAGGGCGAGGTCGGCACGCGCCGGGTCGAGGGCGAGGAGCTCAATGTCCAGGCGCACCCGCATGCCGGAGGCCAGCAGCGGCGCCTGGGCGATGTCGATCGAGGCGATGTCGCCCACCCCGGTGGTGCCGGTAGCCACCAGCGTGGCCACCGCCGCGGCCGCGGCCCGGGCCGCCTCCCCCGCCTCCAGCCGCCGCTTCTGCTCCACCAGGCCGAGGAGCCAGCCGACGAAGTCGTGGGCCACCGGCCGCTCCGGGCCGAGGGCGGCGAGCTCCAGGTGGGTGTGGGCGTTGATCAGCCCCGGCAGGAGGCAGGCACCCTCCAGGTGGCGAACCTCCTCGCCCGCCTCGGCCAGCGGGGTGAGGTCCGGCCGCCGCCCCACCGCCGCGATGGTGCCGTCGACGATCCGCACCCCTCCGTCCTCCAGGGCGTGGCCCGCCTCCGGCCACAGCCAGTCCGCAGTGAGAATCATGGTCGCCAGCCGGGCATTGGGGATGACGAGGGCGTCATGCAGAGGCGCAGCGGTGCAGAGCGCGGGTTGGCCACCTCAATCCCCGCAGTGAACCAAACCCCCTGTCTGGTTGACTCGTTCGCGAAGATCTTGAGGAAAACCCACCGTCCCCTCCCGCCCCCAACCCCCCCGTGGTCAACCGCCTTCAAGGGCGAAACGATCCCAGAGTGAAGCGCCTGTGGCGCCGTCCCCCAGGTGCTCTCCCCCTCTGCGTTCTCTGCGTCTCTGCGGTGCGATCCCTTTCGGCACGGTGGACCGGCCGCCCCTTTGCGCCTTTGCGTCTTTGCCTCTTTGCGTTGAGCGCCGCTTCCAGCATGCACGGCGTTGGGCTGCATCGCATGCGACGCCACGCGCGTCTCTCCCCTCTCCTTCGTGGCCTTCGCGCCCTTCGTGGTCTTGCCCCTCCCAGCCGCCCGATGCTCGGCTGCCGGCCGTGGCGACCAACCATCCGGGGTGGTAGCCTCCCGCCTCCACACCCCGTTGATTTTCCAGCGGGGCCGGGCAGGAGACGGACAACGATGATTGGGGTGATCGGTGGTAGCGGCCTTTACCAGATGGAGGAGCTGGAGGGGGCGGAGTGGCAACCGATGCAGACGCCGTACGGCGAGGCGTCGGACGCGCTGCTGTGCGGCCGTCTGAACGGGGTCGACGTCTGCTTCCTGCCGCGCCATGGGCGCAATCATCGCCTGCTGCCCTCCGAAATCAACTACCGCGCCAACATTTGCGCCCTCAAGAAGGTCGGCGTGCGGCGGGTGGTGTCGGTGTCGGCGGTGGGGTCGCTCAAGGAGGAGATCGTCCCCGGCCACATGGTGGTGGTCTCCCAGTTCGTCGATCGCAGCCTCTCCCGGCCCTCCACCTTTTTCGGCGACGGCGTGGTCGGCCACGTCTCCATGGCCGACCCGGTCTGTGCGGAGCTCTCGGCCCGCCTCGCCGCCGCCGCCCGCGACGCCGGCGCCACCTGCCACGAGGGGGCCACCTATCTCGGCATGGAGGGGCCGCAGTTCTCCTCCCGTGCCGAGTCCAACCTCTATCGCGCCTGGGGGATGGACGTGATCGGGATGACCAACGCCACCGAGGCGAAGCTGGCGCGGGAGGCGGGGCTCTGCTACGCCACCCTGGCCATGTCCACCGACTACGACTGCTGGCGCGTCGAGGAGGAGGGGGTGGAGGCGGCCGACGTCCTCGCCACCCTGCAGGCGAACGTCGACCTCGCCCGCAAGCTCCTGTTGGCGCTGATCGGTGATGGGGTCGAGGCGCGTCCGTGTGGCTGTGGGCGGGCGGCGGAGACCGCCCTGCTCACCCCGAAAGAGGCGATCCCGCCGGCGCGGCTGGCGGCGCTGGCGGTGGTCCTTGAGCCGTGACCCGCATGTTCCGTTCCCTCGCCGTGATCCTGTTGGCGGCCCTTGTCGCCGCCTGCGCCACCACGTCGCCCGCCAAGGGCGACGCCACGAAGGTGGCCGCCAAGTTTCGCGACATCGGCGGCCGTGAGCTGGCCATCGGTCAGAACAGCGCCGCCCTTCGCGACCTCCTCCACGCCCGCGAGCTTGACCCCGCCAGCGCCGCCACCCACCACCTCCTGGGCCTCGCCTACCTCCGGCTGAACCGCTTTGCCGAGGCGGAGGCGTCGATCCAAGAGGCCCTGCGTCTCGACCCGACCCTGGGGGCCGCCCACAACACCCTCGGCTCTCTCTATTCTCTGCAACACAGAGAGCACGACGCCGAGGCCGCCTTCCGGGCCGCCCTCGCCACCCCCGGCTACGCCACCCCGGAGGTGGCCCACGCCAACCTCGGTCGCCTCTACGTCCGCCGCGGTGACGACGCGGCCGCGGCCGCCGAGCTGCAAGCGGCGCTGCAGGCCAACCCCACCTACCA
>JAJRSX010000006.1 GCA_024278555.1 bacterium
CCCGATCGACATCCCCAACTGCGAGCGGTGCCACGCCCTCGCCGACGGCGCGTCGGTGAACTCCGCCCAGAACGGCAAACCGGGGATCGACACCATGGTCGCCGACGAGCTCGACTTCTGGAACGCCTACTACGGTGTCGACGTGGCCGCCGGCGACTCGGACTGGTACTCGCGCCTGAAGGCGGCGGCGGTCTCCATGCTCGCCATCCACGACCAGCAGCACGGCACCTCGTTCACCGCCAACTTCCCGGGCGTCACCCTCGACGCCAACGGCAACCTCTCCGACACCAGCGACATCCCCCAGAACACCCGCCTCGGCCACCAGACGGTCGCCTGCCAGCGGTGCCACGCGGACAACGTAATCGCGGTGGTCAAGTCGGCCTACAGCGCCGCCACCGGCGAGCTGATCCCGCCGCTCACCGAGGCGCTCCACAACAACCACAAGGACAACCCCTTCTCCGACTCCCTGAACCGCAACGGCGGCTGCCAGGGGTGCCACCCGGCGCACCGCTCCGACGGTGACATGACCGGCTACCCGATCACCGAGCTGGGCCTCAACGCCCAGTCCGCGGGCGACAACCGCGACGCCGCCGGCGGCTGCTTCGTCGGTCGCGACGTCCACTCGAACCGCAACAAAGACGCCGACGCCACCACCCCGAGCCACCTGAACGCGGTGGGCCGGTGGCTGCTGGACAACGTCGCCAACGACACCGGCACCTGGAAGGGGATCTGGTGCACCAACTGCCACAGCCAGCTCGGCCAGGAGTTGTGGAAGGCGGACAGCCTCGGCGACCACGGCGGCACGCCGTTCGCGCCGAACCCCAACGACACCCTGCGTGACGAGCCGACCCTGGCGGCGATCGCCGGCGGCCTGGGGATCTCCCTCCAGCAGGCCACCGACTGGCTCGACCCGAAGACCAACGCCGACACCGCGGCGATCTGGCAGGAAGATCCCGGCCTCTGTGACTACGTGGGCGGCCTCTTCGGCAACCCGGTGAGCCCCTTCCAGGACGGCAACGTCGCCACCATCGAGGTCGCCCTCCCGGGCCAGACGTGCTCCACCGCGACCAGCGCCCCCGGCCCCGACTGCGACGGTGACGGCAACCCCGACTTCCAGATCTGCGGCACCCTGGACGCCGACGGGGACTTCTCCGTCAACGCCCTGGACTTCTGCACCACCCCGGGCTGTGTCGCCACCGCCCAGGCCACCCTGGCCAACTCCAGCGCGGTGCCGGTGCCCATGTCCGCGGCCACCGACGGCCGGGACCACTGGCTCTCCCCGGGTGAGCCCCACTGCGCCGACTGCCACAGTGCACCCTACGTGGAGAACAGCGGTGATCCGGGTCGCAACCCCTACCCGCCCTTCAACTACCCCGGCAAGTACGGCCTGTTCCGCTACAGCCGCGGCCACCAGGACATCACCTGCCAGGGGTGCCACGAGTCGATCCACGGCCTCTACCCGACCACCCAGATCGACACCACCTCCTACAACCAGGCGGCGAGCATGAACCCCGACGGCTCGCACGGGCCGCTCAAGTGCGCTGCCTGCCACCAGGCCAACGGCAACGGCGTCACCGCGTGGTCCGACAAGCTCACTTACAACGGCACCAAGATCGCCGGCGACTTCGACACCGCGGTCTCCTGGATGCACACCTTCGACGACGCGGCCGATCCCACCGTCGCGGTGTGTCGCAACTGCCACGGTGACGAGACCTCCAAGGTCTCGCAGACGAAAAAGGAGTGGCTCAAGCACACCATGAAGGGCCGGGTGTCGCGCTCCACCATGGACAAGGTGGAGATGGGGATCATGGGCCACGTCTCCGGCGCCACCAACCCGCTCAACACCGTCTGCCTCGGTTGCCACGACGACAAGTCGTCGGATGTCCGCTGCTCCAAGGGTGAATGGCTCGACCACCTGAGCGAGGGGCGCGTCTCCGAGTCGGTGTGGGAGGCGGTCTCCACCATGCAGACCGGTGGAACCTGCGGCTACTAGGCCAAACCGACACCGGGGAGCGAGGGGTCCCACCCCCCTCCCTCCCCCGGCCATGAAGTCCCCGAGGGGGGCACCGGATGGTGCCCCCCTTTTTTTGTCGCTGCCGCCCCGGTGCACGCCATTTGCGTCGACCCAATCGGTGGACCGAAGCGCAACGACCGCCCCCCAACCGCCGCCGGCCCCGACGAGACAATCGCGCCAACCCCCTTGATCAATTGGGCTTTGCGACTACGCTTTCGGCCGCCGGTTGGATTGGCACGGTCGTTGCTACAGCTCAGACAGCAACGGCCTTTCCTATTTACACTGAGCAAGGAGATCCACCATGGCACGTCCGTCCCAGCACCCCGTTATGAATTGGAAGCAGGCAACCTCGGCGTCGTGGCGCCTCCTCCTGGGTGCGACCGTCGCCGCCGCCTTCGCGGTGGTCCCCGCCGCCCACGCGGGCAGCAACCCCTTTGAAGTAAGCGGCGACCACGCCCCCCTGCTCCTCGCCGACGGCGGCAAGTGCGGCGAGGGCAAATGTGGCGACGCCATGAAGGAGAAGAAGGAGGCCAAGTGCGGCGCCGAGATGAAGGAAGGCAAAGAGGGCAAGTGTGGTGAGGGCAAGTGCGGTGACGCCATGAAGGAGAAGAAGGAAGGTAAGTGCGGCGCCGACATGAAGGCCCATAAAGAGGGCAAGTGCGGCGAGGGCAAGTGCGGTGACGCCATGAAGGAGCACAAAGAGGGCAAGTGCGGTGAAGGCAAGTGCGGCGACGCAGTGAAAGAGCACAAGGAAGGTAAGTGCGGCGACGCCATGAAGAAGGAGGAGAAGTCCGCCAAGTGCGGCGAAGGCAAGTGCGGCGGCAAGTAGCCCGTCCCGACAGGTCGTAACCCGTAACGGCTGGCAGGGGCGGGGGAGCCCCCCCCGCCCCTCGCCGGCGACGCGGCCGACGACGCACCGTCCCTCAACACAAGGGAGCCCCCCGGATGAACCCCCTCATCACCCTCGCCGACCGCCTCCTCCGGGCGGTGCGCCGCCTCGACTTCATCACCCCCCTGGCCCTGCGCCTCTACCTGGCGCCGATCTTCCTCGACTCCGGGTGGCGCAAATTCACCGACATCGAGTCCACCGCCGCCTGGTTCGGCAACCCCGACTGGGGGCTCGGCCTCCCCTTCCCCCACCTCCAGGCGTGGATGGCGACCTCCACCGAGCTCATCGGCGGCGTCTGCCTGCTCCTCGGCCTGGCGGTCCCGTGGCTCGCCATCCCCCTGATCGTCGTCCTCCTGGTGGCCATCGCCACCGTCCACGGCGCGCACGGCTGGCTCGCCCTCGTCGGCCCGACCAACGGCACCAGCGGGCTGTTTGCCAACGACGCCACCCGCGAGGCGGTGACCCACCTGGAGCGGGCCAAGGAGATACTCCAGGCCCACGGCAACTACGACTGGCTCACCCAGACCGGCTCCTTCGTGGTCCTCAACAACGGCATAGAGCTGGTGGTCGCCTACATCATCATGCTCACCGCCCTCTTCTTCTGGGGCGGCGGCCGCTACCTCTCCGCCGACTACTGGATCCGCCACTGGTGGGAGACGAAACAGCGGTGAGCACCCAGGGGGGCAGCGGCCGACCCCCGGCAGCCGGGCAGACCGGCCCCCCGGGTGGTCCCCGCGAAAGGACAGAGGCTCCCAGCCTCCTCGAAGGGTGGTTGACCACCCCGATCGCCCGCCGCGCCCTCCTCGCCCGCGGAGCGGCGCTGGCCGCCACGGTGGCGGCGGGCGGAGCCCTCGCCTGCCTCCGGCGGCCGTCGCCGGCGCAGGTGGCGCGTGCCGCGACCGGCCTCGACCAGCCGCCGTGGCCGGCGATCGCCGCCATCCACGACCACCTCTTCCCCGACGACGACAACGGCCCCTCGGCCCGCGACATCGACGCCACCGCCTACCTGCGCGCCCTCCTCGACGACCCGGACTTCGACGCCGAGGAGGCGCGCTTCATCCGCAAGGGGGCCGGCTGGCTCGATGACCTGGCCATGAAGCGCGGCGGCAGCCCCTTTGCGAAGCTCGACACCGCGACCCGTGAGCGGGTGGTCACCGAGGTCGCCGCCTCCGGCCCGGGGGAGCGGTGGCTCTCGACGCTGATCACCTACCTCTTCGAGGCGCTGCTTTCCGACCCCATCTACGGCGGCAACCCCGACGGCATCGGCTGGCAATGGCTCCACCACCAACCCGGCTTCCCGCGCCCGGAGGCGGGGCAGACCTACCGGGAGCTACAGGCCCACATATGAACCCGCCACCGAAAAACTGGAGATGCCACATGAGCGGGTTCGGGTTCACCGCAAAGACGCAGAGAGCGCAGAGATATCGGAAGGGAGTACCAGGTCGGCTCGCCACTCCCCACGGTGTGCTGGGAGGAGCCCGTTTCCCCGGCCTCTCCGTGGTAACACCCCTCTGCGTCTCTGCGGTGAAAACGTCCCACCTTGATTCCCCAAGAGCCAGCGGGAACCCCAGCCACCCATGAGCCACGACTTCGACATCTGCATCGTCGGTTCCGGCGCCGGGGCCGGGCCGGTGGCGCTGACTTGCGCCGAGGCGGGCTACTCGGTCCTGGTCCTGGAGAAGGGGCCGTGGTTCACCGAGAACGACTTCACCAAGGACGAGCTCGCCTGCTGCCGGCGCTCCGTCTACACCCCGAAACTCGCCGACGAGCAGCATGTGATCGAAGAGCGTGGCCGCAACGGCTGGGAGGCGACCCCCACCTTCGAGTCCGGGTGGGACTTTTGGAACGGCAACTGCGTGGGCGGCTCGTCGAACTTCATGAGCGGCTTCTTCTACCGCCTCAAGCCGGTAGATTTTCGCCTGCGCTCCACCTTCGGCCCCGTCGCCGGCGCCGAGGTGGTCGACTGGCCGATCGACTACGAGGAGCTGGAGCCCTATTACGAGCAGGTGGAGCGGGTGGTGGGGATCTCCGGCCACATCGTTCCCCACCCCTTTCTCGAACCGCGCTCCACCCCCGACCTCCCCTACCCCCCCACCGCCGAGCACCCGGTCGCCGCCCTGTTTGACGCCGCCGCCACCCGCCTCGGTCTCCACCCCCTGCCGACCCCGCGGGCGGTCCTGCCGCACGCCGCGCTCGGCCGCTACGGCTGCGCCTACTCCGGCTACTGCGGCTCCTACGGCTGCGCCACCGGCGCCAAGGGGTCGGCGCGCGCCGCGCTCCTGGACAAGGCGGTGGCCACCGGCCGCTGCGAGATCCGCCCCCACGCCAAGGTCACCCACCTGACCAGCGACGCCACCGGCCGCATCGAAGCCGTGGCCTACGTGGATCGCGCGGGCGCCCGCCACCAGGTCGACGCCCGCCTCTACGTGGTCGCCTGCCAGGCAATCGAGACCAGCCGCCTGCTGCTCCTCTCCACCGGCCCGCGCCACCCGAACGGCCTCGCCAACCGCTCCGGCCAGGTGGGCAGGAACCTGCTCTTTTCCGCCGGCGGCTCCGGCGGCGGCGACCTCGTCTACAAAGAGATGTCCGCGGCGGCGGCGGACGACCTCAAGGAGGTCGGCCCGTTCGTCAACCGCGGCCTCCAGGACTGGTACGAGGTCAACGCCCCGGAGCTCGGCGGCCGGGTCAAGGGCGGCACCATCGACTTCCTCTTCCAGCACCCCAACCCGATCGTCCGCGCCAACCGCCTCAAGTGGGCGGACAACGGCAACCTCCTGTGGGGCTCCGCCCTGAAGCGCAAGCTCAAGTCCGCCTTCACCGAATCGCGCCGCTTCCGCTTCGAGGTCTTCTGCGACTGGATGCCCAACCCCAACTGTCGCGTCACCCTCGACCCCCAGGTCCGCGACCGGTGGGGGAGCCCGGTGGCCAGAGTCCGGGTTGGCCACCACCCCCACGACGTGCGCATCGGCAAGCTCCTGGCGGCGAAGGCGGAGGCGGTGCTGCGCGCCATGGGGGCCAAGCAGGTCGACTCCTCCACCACCGGCGACCCGCCCACCAACCTGCAGGCGGGCGGCTGCCGCTTCGGCGACGACCCGGCCACCTCGGTCCTCGACCGCGACTGCCGCGCCCACGACGTCGACAACCTCTACGTCACCGACGGCTCCTTCATGCCCACCGGCGGCTCAGTCCCCTACACCTGGACCATCTACGCCAACGCCTTCCGCGTCGCCGACCGCATCGTAACGCGGCTCGGCGGACGGCGACCAGAGGAGACAACCACGAAGGCCACGAAGAGCACGAAGGGGGTCGCCTGAGGGGTGATGTCTCGCCTCTTCGGGGATCGACTCGTGGCCACTGCCCCATGCCGAGTGAGGGGGATGAGGAGGCCGCTCTCCTCGTGAGCGGAGGGATCACCTCCCTCTTTTCCCGACCCGTCCCCTCGAAGAGACGTCTGCCCGGGAAGGGAAAACGTGCTTAGACCTCCCCCGCGGCCCCTCGGTTCATAATCGCCAGGATGACGCTCTTCACCCGCAGGGCCTCCCTCTTCAGGGGCAGGGGCAGCGGCTTGCCGCCGTAGATCATCGGGTCCATGTTCAGGGTGTAGAGCCAGAGCTGCCCCTCCTTGTCCTCCACCAGGGTGATGCGGCAGGGGAGGTAGGCGGCGTAAGCGTCGTTGTAGTCGAGCATCTGCGCCGCGGTCAGGGCGTTACAAAACATGAAGACCTTGACGTGGCGGTACGGCGTGCCGCTCATCAGGGAGACCCGCTCGGAGAGGGCGAGCTCGCCGACGTTCTTGATGTTCAGCTCGGTGGCCACCGAGCGCATGGTCTCCTCCACGTCCTCCACCGTGAGCCCCTCGGCCACCTTCACCCGCCACACGGTGGCCGCGGCGCTGTTGCCACTCTCCAGGAGCCCCTGGACCAGCTCCGAGTAGACCGACATCGCCTGGGGATCGAAGCCGCGCAGGGTGGCGATGGCGCCGCCGTAGCGGGTCGCCCCGTAGACGACCAGGACGAGCGCCGCCACGCCTACCAGGGCCAGCAGATTTCGTATCGCCTTCATCTCGCGCCTCCCGTGTGTGGCTTCGGTTTCGGGGTGGCCGCCGGCACCGCCTCGGCCGACACGGGATGCTCGACGCGCCCACCGCCGTAGCTTGCCGCCACGTCGCGGACGATCCCGTCGAGGAGCCCCTCCACCGCATCGAGGACCGGCCTATCCTGCGGGTCGGGCCAGTCGATGTGGCGGTAGGAGAGGTAGATGGTCCCCGGCCTGCCCGCCAGCGAGTAGACGGCGATCTCGTAGGGGCAGTAGGCGACCAGGTGCGGATTCTGCTCCAGCATGTCGCGGGAGATCACCGCGCTGCAAAACGACATGACGTTCGCCTTGGCGAAGATCGGCCGGGTGCGGCCCAAGGCCTTGCCGGTGCGGTCGATCATCTCCCCCACGTGGGAGATGGTGGAGATGACCAGGCCGCGATCGCCGAGGGCCATCTTCAGGTCGTCCCACACGTCGTCGTAGTCCCCCTCCACGGCGTAGATCACCACCGTCTCCGGAGAGGTCGCGCCCTCCCGCGTCGCCTTCGCCGGAGCGGCGCATCCCGCCGCCATGAGGAGGAGGCCGACGGCGGCGGCTACCGGGCGCGTGCTTCCCATCTACACCTCCCGCATCAACTGCCAGTTCATGATCTTCGCCCCGGAGATGGCACCGATGATAATGAAGGTCATGGTCAATATAGAACCCACGGAGAGGGTGGAGATCCCGCTCAACCCCTGGCCGATGTTGCACCCGAGGCCGAGGACGGCGCCAAACCCCATGAGCAGGCCGCCGGCGAAGTTCCACTTGAACTGCTGCAGGGGCGGCGCGACCCAGTGGAAGCTGCGGGTGATCACGGCGGCGAGGAAGGCGCCGCCGAGCACCCCGAAGACCGTGGCGACGGCGAAGTTGATCGTCTCTCCGGTCCACATGATGATGTAGCGGAAGGTCTGGGCGTCGGCCAGGGCGAAGGTGAGCGCCTTCGGCCGCCACGTCTGCAGCAGGGTGGGATCGTCGGCGCCGGTAAAAGAGAAGGCGTCGATGTGGGGGATGGCCCGGAACGCGACGCCGTTGAGCCACCAGGCGAGGACGATGGTGAGACCGATCCCGATCCCGGCAAGCGGCCAGCGCAGACCCCACCAGTCGGAGTCGGTGGGGGCGCGGACGACGAAGACGATCAGCGCCACCTCGACGAGGAGGATCACCACCCATCCGGGCACCTGCTGGAAGAGGTGCGGGAGGTACTGGCTGGACATCGCCACGGTGGCGCGATTGAAGTAGTCGGTGCGCAGGTGGGCGGAGATCCCCCACAGGGTGGCGCCCGAGGAGAGGATGAAGGCGAAGACCGCGACCAGGCCGCCGAGGTTGCCTTCGGCGGTGCGCACCAGGATGCGACTGGCGCAGCCGCCGGCGTAGACGATCCCGACGCCGAAGATGAAGCCGCCGACGCAGTAGCTGAGCCAGGTCATCGGTGAGGCGAGGTAGATGCTTCGAGTGATGTCCACCTCACCGAGGCTGTAGAGAAACTGGGTCCCGGCGATCGCCACGATCAGCGACATGGCGTAGGCGCGCGTCTGGCTCAGGTCGCGGACGGTGACCACCGCATGGCAGGCGGCGGCGATGCAGTAGGTGGTCCGCTGCACCACCGCCCCCATCACCGCCCCGAGGAGCAGACCGCCGATGAGGACGCGGTTGCGGATCGCCCCCTTGAAGGCGGCGATCTCCTCGTCGGAGAGGGCATCCGCGTCGAGGGCGAGGAGGTGGCCGATCTGAAATACGAGGACCACCACGGCAACGAGCGCGGCGATGACAGAGAGGGTGACGAGGAGCTCACGGCCCCGATTCTTCGACATGGTCGGTCCTCCGAACTTCCGGTTCGCGTGACGGCCCGGTTGACGCACCGGACGCCTCCACGAATGCACATGGCGTGCCTACCCGCCAAACCCTGGGAATCCAAGCGGTGCGCGGACCCTCGTCCCACCACCCTGTACGCCACGGGACAACCACCCCGACCCCGCTGTCCCTCCGCGCACAACCGCCCGTTACAGGAGGTGGAACCTCTCCATCTTCGTACGGAGCTGGCGACGGGTGATGCCGAGGCGCTCGGCGGCGCGTGTCTGGTTCCACCCCACCGCCTTCAGGGCCTCCACCACCGCCACCCGCTCAACCTCCGGGAGGGTCATCTCCGAGAGGTCGATGATCCCCTCCCCCTCCGCGGCCTCGCCCCCGTCGGCCTCGCCGAGGTAGATCCTTCGCACCTTGCCGGGGAGGTCCTCGAGGGTGATCGTGTCCCCACGAGAGAGGACCACGGCGCGCTCGATGATGTTCTCCAGCTCGCGGATGTTGCCCGGCCAGTCGTAGGCCAGGAGGGCATCGAACGCCTGCGGGTCGACGCCGCGGATGAACTTCTGGTTCTCCTTTGCGTACCGCTCCAGGAAGCAGTCCGCCAGGAGGCCGACGTCCTCCTTGCGCTGGCGCAGGGCGGGCATACGGATTTGGATGACGTTCAGCCGGTAGTAGAGGTCCTCACGGAAGGCGCCACCCTCCACCTCCTGCTCCAGGTC
>JAJRSX010000007.1 GCA_024278555.1 bacterium
ACTGCTCGCGCACTTGCCGCAGCCGCTTCGGCTCCGGGTGGTTTGCGAACAGGGGGCACACCTCCGGCGCCAGGGCGGCGTATGCCTCCGCCACCACCGGCCACGAGGCGCCCAGGGTACAGACGAGAATCCGACCACCACACGTACTCACGGCAACGCCCTCCCGAGATCCGCAATACAACGAGCGCGCCTCGCGGCGCCATTGTAGGTGATAAGCGGCCGCGGAATCGCCTCGAACGCGAGCTTGCGAGAGGGCTCATCGGCGGCGGCACCGAGCATCTCCCTGCGCCGGCCGCCGACCCCTCCCGCTCTATGGGGAGGGTCCACGCCGCAAGCTTGCGAGAGCCCCAAAGGTTTCTTCCAGCAAGCAGTATCCCCATGCGCCGGCGGTCGTGGCCGGCGGACTCAAGGAGGAAGTTCCATGGATCGTTTGATCGTTCGTCACCCCATCGTCCCCGGCGTGTGTCTTCCCCTCGCGCTCTTCTTCGCCCTCACCGCCTGTGGCGGCGGCGGCGGTGGCAGTGGAGGTGAGGGGGGATCGGAGAGCGTCACCATCACGGGCACCGTGGTGTCGGTGCAGGCAGCCGCCCTCTCCTCCAGCGCCATCGCCGACACGGTCGCGGTCGTCGTGGTGAACGAGGGCGGACAGGTGGCCGACTCCGCGCTCACCCGAGGCGACTTCACCCTCAGCGTACCGGCGCGCCACGACTACTGCCTCGTCTTTCGTGACCGACAGGTGAGCGGCGCCACCCTCGGGGTGCTGAGTGTCGCCTCATCCGGGGGCAGCAAGCGCGGCGTCTTCACCCTCCCGAACGCCGGGACGGCGATCGACCTCGGTGCCGTCACCCTCTACACCGCCAGTGGCCGGGCGGTGAGCAGCCGCAGTATCACCGCCGACCTGGTAGCCCCCGCGACCGCCTACCGGGATACGGACGGCGACCTCATCCCCGATGCCATGGACCGTGACGACGACGGCGACGGGGTGGCCGACGCGGATGACTGTGCCCCGCTGGATGCAGCCCTCTACGTCACCCTGACCACCCGCGCGTGTGTCAGCGACGACGCGGACGACGACAACGACGGCGTCGCCGACCCCCTCGACGCCTCCCCCCTCGATCCCACGGAGCAGGTGGACGCCAACTCCGACCCCGATGTTGCGCGGCTGATCTCCGCCCTCGGCCACTGGAGTCTCACCTACACCCTTGTCAACACCTGGACCGACACCTTCGACTTCGACCTGGTGCAGGACACCGGCAACGGCGTCTTCGCCTCGGGGACCAATGAGTACGGCGACGCCGCCGTCATCGGCGCGGCGGACAGTGCCGGATACGACTACGGCATCTACACGTCGGGGACCATCCTCGGTGAGGCCTACTTTGTGAATCTCACCGGCGACGCGGTCACCGGCGAGTACTGGCAGACCGATCCCATCACCGGCCAGATCACCTCGTCATTCCCCTACGCCATCACCGGCAGCCACACCGCCTACGTCGCCGCGGTTGCCTCCCGCTCGATCGCGTTGCCGGTGGACGCCCTCACCGTGGAGATGCAACGTGTGGACGAGGCTGCGGCGGATCACCGGCACCAGGCGCCGAGCTCGGACATCGAGCCGCTGGTCCGCACCCTCATGGACCCGTAAGGACGTCGCGCCGCCACCCTTGGCGGTCGGGTGGCGGCGCGCACGCCGGCCAACACCGTTTCGATGGGAGAGTCGCCATGGACGAAAACGAATGCTCGGGCCTCGATCCAGCACAAGCAGCGGGCCCCTCTCGCTGTCCCCTCCACCCGGAGGAGGCCGTCACTGCCGTGTGTACCACCTGCGGGCGGACCTTCTGTCGCCACTGTGCAGGCGAGATCCCCGGCCCCCTCCCCGACACCTGCCCCACCTGCCGGATGCTGGAGACCACCGCCTTCCTCGACGCGGCGGATGAGATCGACTTCCCGGACTTCTTCTGAGGCTTTTTTTGCTGCGCAAAAAAAGAGGGCTACTTCACGGTGGGGGGATGGGAGGGGGGAGAACGGGGGAATGAGGATGAATGAGACTCAGGTGGTCCTGGAACCGCTCTGGCTCGGCTTCCTAGCCAGCGGCCTACTTGTCGGTCTGTGGGCCGATGCCTGGGGGCGCAATGGCATCCTTCTCGGGCTCGTGGCCCTCTGCCTGCCGCCGGTGGGCCTCCTCGCCATGCTCCTCCTCGGCCCGAGTGAGGAGTGGAGGCAGAACCGGCGCCCCCTCCTGGATCGGCTCGAAGCGTGGGGTAGGGAGCACGCGAACGAGGCGGATGGCTCCCGTGCATCGTCCGAGGAGGAGTCGCCACGCCGCAAATATCGCCGCTGGGCGTGGTACCTCCTTGCGGTCATCGTGATCAAGATCGGGTCGAACGCCTGCGGCTACTCGGTGACGGAAGGAATCGTCTACCTCGTAACCTTGGCGATCGGCCTCATCCTCGTGATAGGACTCCTGCTGAAACTCTTCTCGTAGCGCAGGCGGGGGCCCCACCGGTGGACCTTCTGCCGCACCTTCGGTAAACCGCACGACGTCCGGCAAGACCACACCCGCCATTGCCCTCCCCACCATCTGCTCGGAGATCCCCATGGAGCATGAAGAGACGGACCCCACCCCCCGCATGATGGTCGTCTCCGTGGGCGGCACCCCGGATCCGATCCTCTTCTCGCTGAATGAGCAGCGGCCGGAGTACGTGGTCTACTTCTGCTCTCAGGGGTCGCGCCACCTCGTAGCGCAGGCGATTCGCCCCCACCTCGATTTCAAGCCCACGGACGACGAGATCCTCACCACCGAGTCGGCGGAGCGGCTGGTGCCCGCCTACATCTGTGCCCGCGACGGGGTGCGCCGCTGCATGCGTATGTGGGGGGTCGACGGCCCCGAGGTGGTGGCGGACTACACCGGCGGCACGAAGAACATGTCCGCCGCCCTGGCGCTCGCCACCATCGACCTCGGCTGCGGGTACAGCTACGTGGGCGGGGTGGAGCGGAGCAAGGAGGGGCTCGGCGTCGTCCTCGGCGGCCACGAGAGGATGTTCTACCCCGCGAACCCGTGGGAGGTCCTCGGGGTGGAGCGGCTCAAGGAGGTGGCGCTCCTCTTCAACCGCGCCCGCTATGCCCCGGCCCGCGAGCGCCTCGTGGAGCTCGGCGAGCGTGTCCCGGCGCCGCGCCGCCCCCTCTACCGGCGCCTCGCCCAGGTGGTGGAGGG
>JAJRSX010000120.1 GCA_024278555.1 bacterium
CGGTGTTCCCGAAGAAGGGGAAGGTGGCGTACACCTTCTCCCGCGGGACCCCCGCCTCTTCGGCGACGCCGAAGACGCCGTGCTTCGCCGCCTGGTGCGGGACCACCCAGCTGAGATCGTCGATCGTCCAGTCGGTGGCCTCCAGCACCGCGCCGATACACGGGACAAAGGTCTCCACCGCCTTGGCATAGAGCCCCTGGGGGTCGGTCCAGAAGCTGTAGTTGGCGATGTCCGCGGCCACCCCGTCCCGCTCCAGGACCCGCGAGCCGCCGCCGCGGATGGAGACCAGCTCCTTGCCCGTGGGGTCGACCCGGTGGATGCCGCAGACAAACCCCTCGCGGCCAACGTTATCGGAGGCACCGAGGACCATGGCGGCGGCGCCGTCCCCGAGGACACCGAGGTTGTAGAGGTGGGTGTGGCCGTGGTGGAGGAAGGGGGAGTTGACCTCCGAGCTGACCACCAGGGCCGGCGCCTGCTCCGGATGCGCCTCGATGAACTGGGCGGCGACGTTCAGGCCGGTGGCAAAGGAGGCGCAGATGTTCTTCACGTCAAAGGAGAAGGCGTTCACCGCCCCGAGGCGGTCTTGCAGCATGACGTTGTTGTGGGGGATCGCCTGGTCCTGGCCGGTGGAGCAAAAGAGGAGCAGGCCGAGCTCCTCCGGCTCCACCCCCGCCGCCTCCAGGGCGCGCTCCGCCGCCGGCAGGGCGAGCTGGCTGTGGATGGTCCCCGGCTCCACATAGCGACGCCGACGAACCCCGGAGACCTTGGTGATCGCCCTGAGCTGGAGCCGTTCCTTGGCGGAGAAGCCGTGCCACCGGGCGAGGGCGTCGTTGTCGAGGTCGTGCTCGGCAAGGTTGAGGCTGCAACCGAGAACCCGCACGGTGGTGCCGGTACGCGTACCGTAGCGGATCGGCTGGGGCAACGTCCGGGCGATGGGACGCGCGGCAGCTTCGACGATGGGGGGGGTCATGCCTTCTCCTCTCACGTTGGGAGGGGGCCGCACACCGCGGTCACAGTCTCCCTTCGAGTTAGAGCCAGTTGGGGGAAATGGGGTGCCACCCACCACGCCGGGGGGGGCTCACCCGGGACAGGGGCTCCCGACTCAGTAGAACCAGGAACCGGTGACGAAGAATGAGTCCAGGGTAAGCGAATTTCGGCTACCGTTGTACTCGTTCGCCACCTTGCTCACCTTCGTCTTGACCGACTTCCGGAAGCCGTGCTCCCAGGCGCCGTCGAGCTCGAAGTTCTCCCACCGGTAGCCCACCCCAAGGGTGGCGTGGGTCTCGGTGATCGCCGGGAAGATCGGGATCACCGTGTCCTCCGGCACCGGGTTCTGGGCGTGGTTGAAGCCGGCGCGGACGGTCCACGCCGCGTTCAGGAAGTACTCCGCGCCGATGGCGAAGATCCACTGGTCCTTCCAGTTCATCGGCACGTTGATAGAGAGGCTCTTGCCGCCGGTCATCCGGTTCACCGCCTCATTGCTACCGTTGCTGAGACGGATACGCATGGCGTCGAAGCTGTTCTTCCAGTTGATCCAGGTGACGTCGGCGGCGAGGAGCAGCTTCTCCGTCGGCCGCCACGCCCCCCCACCGCCGAACTTCCGCGGATAGACCAGCTCCAGCTCGGTGTCGTACGACGCACTCAGATCCCCCTGGGGATCGAGGCCGGTACCGTAGCGCACCACGTTATTGAAGATGCGGTTGTAGAAGCGGCCGAACTCGGGGCTGAAATACTGCTGGAAATCGGGAAAGGCGCGCTGCACCTGCGCCTTGAAATCGAGATCGGTCTTGCCCTTGAACTTCAAGGTCGACTCACTGGTGTAGGCGAGGCCGAGGGTGAGGTTCTCGTTGTAGTCGTAGAGGACGCCGAGCTTGTAGCCGTACCCCCAGGTGTCGGCGTCATGGAGGTCGATGTTCGCCGTCGCCTGCTTCATGTTCAGGAGCAGGGGCGAGCGAAAGAGCTGGGCGAAGGTGAAGACGTGGCCGAGGAGCTTCGGCCTCCCCTGCATGATCTCGGTGGAGGTGGAGAAGGGCAGGCGCATCTCCAGCTTCGAGTAGCCGGCATTCACCGACGCCCCCACCGACAGGTTGTAGCGCACCTGATAGGCCACCGCCGCGGCGAGCTTCAGGTACATCAGGTTCGAGTGGAACCCTTGGTCCTGGAGCTCACCGGTGTTTGGGTAGCGGAAGACATCGTGGCGCAACGACAGGTCGGCGCCGAGCCCCCCCTGGGCGTAGGCACCGACGCCATACGACCACGCCCCCATGTGGGAGTCATCGACGTACCCGAAGACCGGCAGGGGGAAGGCCTGGTGGCGCGCGTCGGTGTCGTTGAGCTCGTTCTTGAAGTGTTGGTCCGGGAGGATGACGCCGATCCCCGCGTCCATCCGCTTGCGGTTCACCTGGGTGATCCCCGCCGGGTTGGAATTGATCGCGGTGGTATCCGACGCCACCGAATAATCCGCCCCCCCCATGCCGGCGGAACGGGCCCCGAAGGAGGTCTGCTCGACCCCGTTGTTCGCCCACGCCGGGGCGACGAAGAGGGACAGAGCTGCAACCAGGAGGCAGAGGGGGCGACGGCGGAAGATCACCGGACGGACACGACGGAGGGAGTCCAACCACAGGGCCAAATAGCCACCACGCCGTCCGCAAGATCCTACGGCGAAAGACGGAAGGCCCCTGAAAAACCAACAAGTTCGACCGTAGCAGAGGCGCCGACAGGGTGTAAAGAATGGTGGGGATGCCTGCGGCAGCCAGGGGTGAGGGGTGGGCTCGCCACGCTCGCGGGGTGGGGGGTGGGGGCTCGCTGCGCTCGCCAGGAGTCTGTCGGACCTATGCACGATCTACTGCGGAAAAGCCGATCTCGGCCCGGATCGCGCCCCGTTCTTCGTTACATAGGCCCGCGTAGCGCTCGAACGGGTCGCAATCCGGACTCGAGCCCGCTTTCCCTCGCAACGATCGCATAAGTCCGACAGACTCCTAGGGACCAGGAATGGACAGCCCTTCGGGATGACAAGATGCCAACGGAAGCCACCTACGAAACGATCATCGCCAGCCAGAGGCCGGCACCACCCATAGTCCCTAGCCCCCGGCGAACAAAGCGAGCCCCATATTGGTCCATTCCCGCCGGTGTGATAGCTTCAAAAGTCAGTAAAAACCGTCACTTCCATGGATCCTCCCAGCAGCCAACAGCTCCAGACCCGTCCCGAGGCGCTGATCGAGGAGATCCTCGAACGCCACCCGGAGGCGGACGTCACCCTCCTGCAGAAGGCCTACCTCTACGCCGCGCGGATGCATGGCGGCCAGCTCCGCCGCTCGGGCGAGCCCTTCCTCATCCACCCCCTGGAGGTGGCCAAGATCGTCGCCGACCTCCACCTCGACGACGTCACCATTGCCGCGGCGCTGCTGCACGACACCATCGAGGACTGCGATGCGACCCTCGACGACCTGCGGCATGAGTTCGGCCGCGAGATCGCCCAGATCGTCGCCGGGCTGACCCGCATCCAGGAGATCTCCTTCACCTCGCCGCAAGAGGAGCAGGCGGAGAACTTTCGCAAGATGCTGGTGGCGATGTCCGAGGACATCCGGGTGCTGATCATCAAGCTCGCCGACCGCCTCCACAACATGCGCACCCTCGAGTACCTACCGGAGGAGCGGCAGGTCGCGATCGCCCGGGAGACCCGCGATATCTACGCGCCGCTCGCCAACCGCCTCGGCATCGGGCGGATGAAGAACGAGTTCGAAAACCTCTGCCTCCGCTTTCTCGAACCGGAGGCGTACCAGGCGCTGATCAAAGAGATCCCCGAGAGCCGCAAGGAGATCGACGCCTACATCGAGTCGGTGAAGCAGATCGTCCGCGCCGACATGGAACGCGCCGGCATCCCGGGGATCATCCAGGGGCGGCTGAAACACCCGGCCTCCATCCACGCCAAGATGGTCCGCCGCGGCATCCCCCTGGCCCAGGTCTACGACCTCATCGCCCTGCGGATGATCACCGACACCCCGGGCAACTGCTACGTCATTCTCGGCCTGCTCCACGCCCGCTGGAAGCCGATCCCGCAGCGGGTGCGCGACTGGATCGCGGCACCCAAATCGAACATGTACCAGTCGCTCCACACCACGGTGATCGGCCCCGAGGGGCGCCACGTGGAGTTCCAGATCCGCACCCACGAGATGCACCGGATCGCCGAGGAGGGGATCGCCGCCCACTGGAAATACAAGGAGGGGGACAAGGCGAAGAAGTCCACCGAGGCGCAGTTTCTCTGGCTGCGGCAGTTGCTGGAGTGGCAGCAGGACGTCACCAACAACCGCGAGTTCATGCGCTCGGTGCGCACCGACCTGTTCGAGGACGAGGTCTTCGTCTTCACCCCCACCGGCGAGGTCAAGGAGCTGCCGCGCGGCGCCACCCCGGTCGACTTCGCCTACGCGGTCCACTCGGAGGTCGGCCACCACTGCGTCGGCGCCAAGGTCGACGGCCGCCTCGTCCCCCTGCGTCAGGAGCTCACCAACGGCGTCACCGTGGAGATCCTCACCTCCGCCACCCAGCACCCGAGAAAGGAGTGGCTCACCTTTGTCGTCTCCTCCCGGGCGCGCAACCGAATCCGCCACCACCTCAACCAGGAGCACAACCGCCGCGCCGAGGAGATCGGCCTCGAACGGCTGGAGAAGGAGGCGCGGCGCCACCACCTCAGCCTCACCCGCCTGCGCCGCCACCCGAAGCTCAAGGAGAGCCTCGCCGAGCTCGGCCACAGCCACCTCAAGGAGTTCATCACCGCGGTGGGGGCCGGCCGCAACGACCCCGAAGAGCTCGTCCAACCGCTGATCGGCGAGGGCAAGGCGCGACCGACCCTGATCCAGCGGGTCGCCGACAAGCTGCCGCGACGCCCGGCCACCGACGGCGTGCGGGTGCGCGGCAACGACGACATCCTGGTGCGCTTCGCCCGCTGCTGCTCGCCGGTCCACGGCGACCCCATCGTCGGCTACGTCACCCAGGGGCAGGGGGTCTCCATCCACCACCGCGACTGCAAGAACTTCGCCGCCCTGGCCGCCGACGAGGCGCGGGTGGTAGAGGTCGAGTGGGACACCCGCGACGACACCGAGCGGCCGGTGCCCCTGGTCCTCCACACCTCCAACCACCGCGGCATGCTCGCCCGCGTCTCCGGCGCCATCAGCGAGGTCGGCGCCAACATCCGCGAGGCGAAGATCACCACCAGCGACGACGGCCGCGGCCGGATGGACTTCGTCATCGACGTCCGCGACACCCGCCAGCTCGACAAGATCATCCACCACCTGCGCCAGATCCCCGACGTCGAGCGGGTGGAACGGAGGTGAGGGGGCCTGCAGCCCCCCCGGGGGTGGGGGATGGGGGGTGAGGGGTGGGGGGGGACAGCCCTGCGGGCTGATGAGATGACGAGACAGAGCCAACCCCAATAAAGTCGCTGGCCGCGAAGCGGCCATCCACCCCCTCACCCCTACCCCGCGAGCGCAGCGAGCCCACCCCTAATCCCCGGCGAACGAAGTGCCCCCCCCCCACGTCCACCTCAACGGCCGCCTCCTCCCCCTCGGCGAGGCGCATGTCTCGGTCTTCGACCACGGCCTCCTCTACGGGGACTCCTGCTTCGAGGCGATCCGGGTCTACGGCGGCCACCCCGCCTTCTGGCGCGCCCACCTGACACGCCTCGCCGAGTCCGCCCGCCTCCTCGACCTGCCGGACCCGGGCGCGGCGTATTGGTCTGCGGCGCTCGCCGCCCTCATCAACGCCAACCACCTCGATGCAGCGATGGTCCGCCTCACCCTCACCCGCGGCGCCGCGCCACCGGGGCTGCGGCCGGGCACGCCGCCGGAGGCCACCTGCATCGCCCTCGCTGTGCCCCCACCACAACCACCCGCCGCCTCCCACGTGGCCACCGCCCGCTTTCACCGCATCCCCGCCGCCTGCCTCCCCACCACCGCCAAGACCGGCAACTACCTCCCCAACCTCCTCTCGCGCCGCGGGGCCCAGGCGGCCGGGGGCGACGAGGCGCTGTTTACCGACGACGACGGCCGCTACCTCGAAGGGACCGTCTCCAACCTCTTCTACGTCGACCCGGAGGGCCGCCTCCGTACCCCGCCGCTCGCTGCCGGCTGCCTCCCCGGCATCACCCGCGACATCCTCCTCGCCGAGGCCGCCCGCCTCGGCATCAAGGTGGGTGAGCACTCCCCCACCCGCGCCGACCTCCTCGCCGCCCGCGAGGCCCTCCTCTCCGGCACCGGCTACGAGGTGACCCCCATCGCCACCCTCGACGGCGAACCCATCGCCGCCGGCCCGATGGCAGGGCGCCTGGCGGCCGCCTACCGGGAGGCGATCGCCCGCGACGCCGAGGCGGCGCCCCTACGCGGGTAACTGCCCGCGCAGGGGCACAGATTTCCCAAACCGATGGGGGATCGTCGGAGTCCGGGTGGTCCTCACCCCCTGGGTGCAGGAGGGAGGCACCGGCGTCGCAGGCAACCGCACGAAACAGGTGTCTGCGCCTGGAAGGCGGGCCTTGCCCAAAGAGGCCAAGACGCAGAGGTCGGGTTCCGGTCCACGGGAGGCTCAGACAGCAGGGTGCGGATTCGATCTTGCCCTGCAGGGCGGGACCATGAGGGAGATAGAGGGTCGGAATCTCGCCTCTTCATGGCCTTCATGTTCTTCATGGTGAAAGTGGTGTCGGGGATGGCGTCCGGCGCTGCACGCGGCTCGCCTCCTCCCACCAACAAGGCGGTAGGCCCCCTGTGCCCTCTGTGGTGAGAATGGCCTTCCGGCCATACACGATCGGGAGTCGGAGGGTGACGACGCCACGACGGTCTGACGCCATCTTTCCCATCTCTCCGTTCTCTTTGCGCCTCTGCGCGAGAATCCACCCGACGATTATGGCCGTCCACTCCCCCCTGGTACCGGCGCGGAACCCCGGTGCACCCTGTACCCTTCTCGTGCGGATGCCATGCTCCATCGTCGCCCCCTCGCCCTCGTTGTCGCCCTCCTGGTCGCCCTCACCGGCTGCCACCGGGGGGTACGGTACCAGCGGCCAGAGGACTTCCGGCCCATGGCGCGGGTAGCGCCGGGGTGGACGGAGCGGGGGATCGCCTCGTGGTACGGCCGCCCCTTCCACGGCCGGCAGACCGCCAACGGCGAGATCTATGACATGAACGGCCTGTCGTGCGCCCACAAGACCCTGCCGCTGGGCACGGTGGTGCGGGTCACCAACCTCGCCAGCGGCCGACACCTCGACCTGCGGGTGAACGACCGCGGCCCCTACGTCCACGGCCGCATCGTCGACTGCTCCCGCGGGGCCGCTATCCGTCTCGGCTTTCTCGACGCCGGGACCGTGCCGGTGAAGCTCCAGGTCGTGCGCGCCGGTCACGGCGGCCGTCCCGCCTACCGCGAGGGGCCGGACGGCCGCGGCGCCTACGCCTACACCCTCCAGCTCGGCGCCTTCACCGACCCGGCCGGCGCCCAGGCCCTGGCCGCCCGGCTGCGCCGTGACGGGGTGACCCCGCGCATCGAGGTGGCGACGGTGAACGGCCGCCGCTTCCACCGGGTGCGCGCCGGCCACTACCGGTCCAAGGGGGCCGCCGCCGAGGCGGCGGCGTCGCTCTATGCCCAGGGGTACGACATCTACCTGGCTCTGGCACAATAGGGGCTCTCCCCTCTCCCACACCCCACACCCCACACCCTTCGAGAATCTCCCATGGCCGATACCATCGAGCTCACCGTCACCGGCATGACCTGCCACCACTGCGAGGCGCGGGTGGTCAAGGCGCTCAAGGCGCTTGCCGGGGTCACCGACGCACAGGCGGACCACGGCGCCAACCTCTGCACCGTCACCTACGACCCCACCCAGGTGGAGCCGGCGGCGATGGTGGCGGCGGTCACCGCCGCCGGGTACACCGCCGCCCTCCCGGGGTAGCGAAGGCCGCGCGGGGATCGCCCACACGGATCAGAAGGAGAGAGATGGACGCCATGGTCAGTCCACCCCCAACCCACGACCTTCCCCCCTCCTTCGGGGAGGAGATCGCCAACGCGGTGAGCCACGGGATAGGGCTGGCGGCGGCGGTGGCGGCGGTCCCCATCCTCATGTAGACGGCGGTGCAAGACGGCGGGACCACGCGGATCGTGAGCGTGGCGGTCTTCGGGGCCACCACGGGGTTTTGGGGTTCCGGGGTTTTGGGGTTCCGGGGTTTTGCGGGGTTTTGGGGTCAGGTCTTGTCTTGCAACATTTCTTCAAGAAATGTTGCAAGACAAGACCTGACCCCAAAACCCCGCAAAACCCCAAAACCCCGCAAAACCCCAAAACCCCGCAAAACCCCAAAAC
>JAJRSX010000121.1 GCA_024278555.1 bacterium
CCCCCGGCCCAACCTCCCCCTTTCTACTTTCAATTGCTGCCCCCCCTTCGCGCCTTTGCGTTGAGCCGTTTCCCCTTCGTGGTGAACATGCCTTCCGTGCGGCCACCCGATTGTCGTTGTGGTGCCGGTGGTGCGATCCGCCGCCCCCCTTCGTGTCGTACGATCTTTCGTAGCCCCTTACCCCCGCGGTGCACCCTCCGCGCCCCCTCCCCATGCTCCCCCGCGACCTCCTCGCCCTCGCCCTCTCCGCGGTCGCCGCCCACCGGCTCCGCTCGCTCCTCTCCGCCCTCGGGGTGGCGATCGGGATCAGCGCGGTGGTTCTGCTCACCGGCATCGGCGAGGGGAGCCGGCGCTATGTGCTGGCCCAGTTCACCCAGTTCGGCACCCACGTCTTGGGGATCAACCCGGGCAAGAGCGAGACGGTGGGGATCCCCGGGGTCCTCGGCGGCACCACCCACAAGCTCTCCCTCGACGACGCCCTGGCGCTCTTGCGCCTGCCGCAGGTCACCCACATGGTGCCCCTGGCCGCGGGCACCGCGCGGGTGGAGGCGGGCGACCGCGGCCGCTCGGTCTACTGCTACGGGGTGACCCCGTCGATCCCCGAGGTGTGGCGGATGCGGGTGCGCCAGGGGCGCCTGTGGCCGCCGGGGGATCCGCGGCGCGGCTCCCCGGTGGCGGTCCTCGGACCGACCCTGAAGCGGGAGCTCTTTCGCGACCAGCCGGCCCTGGGCCGCTTCGTGCGCATCGCCGGCCGCCGCTTTCGGGTGGTCGGGGTGATGGAGTCGAAGGGGCGGATGCTCGGCTTTGACATCGACGACGCCGCCTACATCCCGGTGGCCACCGCCATGGCCCTCTTCAACCTCGATGAGCTCAACGAGATCGACTGCCTCTTCCGCCCCACCGCCGAGCCGGCGCAGGTGGAGCAGGCGGTGCGTGAACTCCTTGTGCGCCGCCACGGCGGCCGGGAGGACTTCACCATCACCACCCAGACGGCGATGCTCGACGTCCTCGGCAAGGTCATGGGGGTGGTGACGGTGGCGGTGGCGGGGATCGGCGCCATCTCCCTGCTGGTCGGGGCGATCGGCATCCTCACGATGATGTGGATCGCGGTGGGCGAGCGCACCGAGGAGATCGGCCTCGCCCGCGCCCTCGGGGCGACACGACGGGAGGTGGAGCTCCTCTTCCTCGCCGAGGCGGCGGTGATCGCCGGCGGCGGCGGCGCCGTCGGCCTGGGGGTCGCCACGGCGACCGGCACCCTCCTGCGCCACCTGGTCCCCGGCCTCCCCTTTCACCTCGCGCCGGCGGTCGCCGCCACCGCCTTTGTGGTGGCCACCGCCACCGGCCTCGTCGCCGGGGTCCTGCCCGCCCGCCGCGCCGCCCGCCTCGACCCGGTGGAGGCCCTGCGGGGGGAGTGAGTTGACACCCACTCCCCGCCTCCCCACGCTTTCGCGCCCCGGCGGTGGTGGCCCATCCTCGCGTCGAACCGCCCCGGTCCGAGGTCTCTGATGAGCGAAGAAGCGGCGATCCCAGAGGTGTCCGGCGTCGGCCTGGTGGAGACCCAGTACGTGGAGCTCTTCACCGCCGAGCAGCCGTTGCGCCTCGACTCGGGCGCCACCCTCGGGCCGGTGACCCTCGCCTACGAGACCTACGGCGAGCTGAACGAGGCGCACACCAACGCCATCCTCATCTGCCACGCCCTCTCCGGTGACGCCCACGTCGCCGGCGTCCACGCCGGCGACGACCGTCCGGGCTGGTGGGACGGCTTCATCGGCCCGGGCCGCGCCATCGACACGAACCACCACTTCGTCATCTGTAGCAACGTGGTGGGGGGCTGCGCCGGCTCCACCGGCCCCGCCTCCACCGACCCGACCACCGGCAGGCCGTACGGCCTCCACTTCCCGATGGTGACGGTGGCCGACATGGTGCGCGCCCAGGCGGCGTTGATGGACCACCTGGGGATCACCCGCCTGCGCAGCGTCATCGGCGGCTCGGTGGGCGGTATGCAGGCGCTCCAGTGGACCCTCGACTATCCGGAGCGGGTGGAGAGCTGCGTGATCATCGCCGCCACCGCCCGCCTGTCGGCGCAGAACATCGCCTTCAACGCGGTCTCCCGCCAGGCGATCATGACCGACCCGGAGTTCTACGACGGCCGCTACCAGGACCACGACGCGATCCCCCGGAGCGGCCTGGCGGTGGCGCGGATGATGGCCCACATCACCTACCTGTCGGAGGAGGGGTTGCAGGACAAGTTCGGCCGCGCCCTCCAGGATCGCGAGCGGGTCTCCTACGGCTTTGACCGCGACTTCGCGGTGGAGAGTTACCTCCACTACCAGGGCTCCAAGTTCGTCCAGCGGTTCGACGCCAACACCTACCTCTACTTCACCAAGGCGATGGACTACTTCGACCCCTTCCCCGACGAGGCCACCGCCGCCACGGCCCTGGCGCCGGTGGAGTGCGACTTCTTTGTCTGTAGCTTCACCACCGACTGGCGCTTCCACTCGTCGCGCTCCAAAGAGCTGGTGCGCCTCTTGCTGCGCCATCGCAAGCACGTCGCCTACCAAGAGTTCGCCTCGCCCCACGGCCACGACTCCTTTCTCCTCGACCTCCCCGCCTACAAGGCGACCCTGAAGACCTTTTTGGACCGGCGGGCGGGGGTGGTCTCGTGAGCTTCCCGCCCCTGCGGCGCGACCAGCGCCACGTCTTCGAGCTGATCCCGCCCGGGAGCCGGGTGCTCGATCTCGGCTGCGGCGACGGGGCGCTCCTCGCCGCCCTGTGCGACCGGCGCGGGGTCTCCGGCTACGGGGTGGAGATCGACGAGGGGTGCATCCGCACCTGCATCGGGCGCGGTCTGGCGGTGATGCAGGAGGACATCGACCACGGCCTCGCCTCTCACCCAGACGGCGGTTACGACTATGTGATCCTCTCCCAGACCCTCCAGGCGACCCACAACCCGCGGCGGCTGTTGCAGGAGATGGCGCGGGTCGGCAAGGCGTCGGTGGTCTCCTTTCCCAACTTCGGCCACTGGCGGATCCGGCTGGATCTGCTCCTGCGCGGCCGCATGCCGAAGGCCGATTTTCTGCCGTACGAGTGGTACGACACCCCGAACATCCACCTGTGCACGGTGGCGGACTTCGAGGACCTGGTCCGCGCCGAGGGGCTCACGGTCGACCGGCGGCTGCTGCTGGACCGGCGCGGCGACGCCTACGCCTCCGCCCGGCTGCCCAACCTGCGCGCCTCCGCCGCGGTCTATCTCCTGCGCCACTGAGCCCTTTGCGTCTCTTTTTTCGCTGCGCGAAAAAAGGCCATGTCCATCGCCGATCTCCTCCGCTTCGCCCTCGGAGCCCTCGCCGGCCACCGGCTGCGCAGCGCGCTGTCGCTGGTGGGGGTGGCGATCGGGGTGGCGGCGGTGGTCCTGCTCACCGCCCTCGGGGAGGGGGCGCGGCAGTATGTCACCAACCAGTTCGCCACCCTCGGGACGCAACTCTTGGTGGTCATCCCCGGCAAGGTGGAGACCTCCGGCGGCGCGCCGGGGTGGGGGGGCACCACCCACGAGCTCACCCTCGACGACGCCGAGGCGGTGGTCCGGGCGGTGCCGCAGGTGGCGCGCATGGCGCCCCTGGTGATGGGGACGGAGACGGTGCGTTTCGGAGAGCGGCAGCGGCAGGTGGCGGTCCTCGGGACCACCACCGCCTTCCTCGCCGTGCGCGACCTCTCCATGGCGGCGGGGAGCTTTCTCCCGGAGATGCCGGCCAAGCGCGGCGCGCCGGTGGCGGTGGTCGGCCGGCGGGTGGCGCGGGAGCTCTTCCCCGGGGTGAACCCGGTGGGCCAGGTGGTGCGGGTGGGCGGCTGGCGGATGCGGGTGGTCGGGGTGCTCGCCTCCCGCGGCGTCCACCTGGGGATGGACATGGACGACGTGGTGGTCGTGCCGGTGGCCACGGGGATGCGCATGTTCAACCGTGCCTCCCTCTTCCGCCTCCTCCTCAAGGGGCGGCCGACCGCCGATCTCGACCGGGTGAAGCAGCGGGTGGTGGCGGTGCTCAGGGAGCGCCACGGCGAGGAGGACGTCACCTGCCTCACCCAGGACGCGGTGATCGCCACCTTCTCGTCGCTCCTCGACGCCCTCACCCTGGCCCTGGTGGGGATTGCCGCCATCTCCCTGGTGGTGGCGGGGGTGGGGATCATGAACGTGATGCTGGTGTCGGTGGCCGAGCGCACCGGGGAGGTGGGGCTGTTGCGAGCGGTAGGGGTCCAATCCAGCCAGGTCCTCGCCTGTTTCCTCACCGAGGCGGCTCTGCTCTCCACCGCCGGGGGCCTCGCCGGGCTGGCGGCCGGTTGGGCCGGCAGCGCGGTGGTCGCCCACCTCTACCCCGACTTCCCGGTGGCGCCGCCGGTGTGGGCCCCGGCCGCCGCCCTCGGGGTGGCGCTGACGGTCGGTACCCTATTCGGCTACCTCCCCGCCCGCCGCGCCACCCGGCTGGACCCGGTGGCCGCCCTGGCAGGTGGACGACGGTAGGAGCGGGTTGTACCCGCGACCCGGGGCCACAGGCCCCGCCGGCCCTACGGGCCGGAATCGCGGGTACAACCCGCTCCTACCGTTTCTTGCCTGGAGGTGAGCTCTGCCGTCCGCCACACGCGAGGGCCACCAGGTCACGGACGCCGTCCTCTTCGGCGCTGCCGCTGGTGGCGATCTCCTCGCAGCCGGCGAGCGCCTCGGTGACCGCCGTCACCTGCGGCCGCGGGCAGACCGCCACCACGGGGGTCGCGAGGCAGGCGAGGGCGTTGATCTCCACCGGCGGTTCGGCGAGGCGGAGGTGAAAGAGCGGTGACGGGGCGTGTACCCCCACCGCCACGACCCGCGCCCTCTGTCTGGCCGCCGCCGCCCGCACTGTCGCGCCGAAGTCGGCGAAGGAGGTGGCCCTATGGGCCGGCCCGTTGCCCACGAAGGCGAGGAGCAGGTTGGCCACCGCTGCCGCGCCGACCGCCGGGAAGGCGGCGGCGAGCCCCGCCCGCCGCCATCGCCACGCCACCAACCCGCCCACCATGAGACACAGGCAGGCGGTCGGCCCCACCCACCCAGGCGCCGCCTCCGGCACCGCCCCACCGGCGAGCCCGGTCGCCACCGCCACGCCGCCAGCCGTCAGCAGCAGCGCCAGCCCCACCAGATAGGGGCGGCCGCGAACCTCTCCGGCGATCCCGCCGAGGAGGAGGAAGAGGGCGGGCTCGGCCGGGAAGAAGAGGTCGGGCCGCTGGTGGGAGATGAGCGACAGGGCGACCAGCCACACCGCCAGCCAGAGGACGAGGAGGCTCCGCTCTGGGGAGAGGCGGCGCCAGCCGCCCCCCCGTGCCGCTCGCCACCCGACCCAGACGGCAGCGGGGAGGAGGAGCTGCCACGGGGTGATGCGTACCGCCGTCGTCCCCAGGTAGTAGAGGGGGTTGGTGAGGCCGTGGCCCACCGCGTGGCGGCCCAGCTCTCCCACCACCATGGTGTCGTAGACCGCCTGGCCGCCGGCGGCGAACGCGGCAGCAAACCACACCGCCAGCTCCGCCGTCCCCGCCACCGCCGGCACCACCGCCAGAGGGATCGCTTCGGCTGCCCGTCGCCGGAGGAGGAGGTGGAGGGCGATCACGACGCTGGAGAGGCCGCCGATCGGCCCCTTGGTGAGCCACGCCGCCGCCGAGGCGAAGACCATGAGGGCGACGATGGCGGCCGAAGGCCGCGGCCGCTTCCAGGTGCGCACGTAGAGGTAGATCTGCACCGTCAACCAGAGGGTGAGCAGCCCGTCGGTGCGCATGAAGCTGGTGATCCGGACAAAGTGGTGGCAGGTGGTGAAGGCGATCGCCGCGGCCACCGCCGCCGACTCCGGCAGGAGGCGGCGGGCGAGGGCGAAGAGCAGCAACGCCAGGGCGAGGCCCGAGGCGAGGGCGGGGAGCTGCACCGTGCGCAGGCTCACCCCGCCCGCCGCCCACGAGCACCCCGCCGCCAGCCAGGTGTAGAGGGGCGGCTTGGTCGCCGGCACCGTGCCCATCTCCCGCGGCACCAGCCAGTGGTGGTTGGTCACGCAGTCCAGGACGTACTGCGCCTGCTTGCCCTGATCCCCCTGATCGAGGGGGTACGGCCACCCCGCCGCCACCGCCACCACCCCCAGGGCCACCACCACCACCCATGTCGCCGCCCGCGCCATGGTCCGATCATCGCCTCGGCCGAGGCGGGCGACAACCGACCGCCGGTGCCTCCACGGTGGCGCGGCCGGCCCTAACGGGTGCGAGGTGGAGAGCCTAGGAGTCTGTCGGACTTATGCGATCGTTGCGAGGGAAAGCGGGCTCGAGTCCGGATTGCGACCCGTTCGAGCGCTACGCGGGCCTATGTAACGAAGAACGGGGCGCGATCCGGGCCGAGATCCGCGAATCAAGCAGTAG
>JAJRSX010000122.1 GCA_024278555.1 bacterium
GGTCCTCATCGACGCCGACCGGGCGCGCGCCGAGGGGGAGGCGATGGACCTCGCCCACGCCACCGCCCTCCTCGCCCCGGCGCGGGTGTGGGTCGGCGACTACCGCGACGCGGCCACCGCCGAGATCGCCATCCTCGCCGCCGGGCGCGCCTCCGCCACCCGCGACGAGAGCCGCCTGCAGCTCGTCGGCGACAACGCCCGGATCACCCGACAGATCGTCGGTGAGCTGGCGGCGGTCGGCTTCGACGGCTGCCTGCTGGTGGCCACCAACCCGGTGGACGTCCTGGCCCACATCGCCGAGGCCGCCTCACCTTTGCCGGCGGCGCGGGTGATCGGCTCCGGCACGCTGCTGGACACAGCAAGGCTGCGCCAGCGGATCGCCGCCGCCTGCGGCCTCGACCCGCGTTCGGTCCACGCCCACATCCTCGGCGAGCACGGCGACTCGGAGATCGCCGCCTGGTCGTCGGCCACCATCGCCGGCCTGCCGTGGGCCGCCTTTGCCGGCCAGGCCGGCGCCGACCTCGCGCCGGAGGCGATCCTCGCCGAGGTGCGCGGCGCGGCGCCGGCGATCATCGAGCGCAAGGGGGCGACCAACTTCGCCATCGGCGCGGCCCTGGCCCGCCTCGTCTCCTGCATCCTGCGCGACGAGCGCTCGGTCCTCATGGTCTCCACCCGCCTTGCCGGCGAGTACGGCGAGCACGACGTCTACCTCTCGGTGCCGTGCGTGGTCGGCGGTGGCGGGGTGGAGCGGATCATCGAGCTCGACCTCGACCCGGAGGAGCAGGCAGGGCTGCACCGCTCGGCGGAGATCCTCCGGGACGTTGCCCGCCGCGTCGGTGCGGCGGCGTGATCCGCCGCCATGGCGGGGGGACCGCTACTCCGTGGTCGTCATCGCCTCCGCGGTGAGGCGGTACTGGCGTGTGGTCTCCGATTGGGTGGCGCCGCGGTCGTCCGCGATCATCTCGCAGGTGCGTGCCATGCGGGCGTAGAGGGCGGCGCGCCAGGCGGGGTTGCCCATCTCGGCCGCCAACTCCGGGGGCGCGGTGGCGGCGGCGGCCGCAGCGGCCACGAAGTGGCCCGCCTGGGAGCGCCATTCGGTGTCGTGGCCGCACTGGGTGAAACTCTCGGCCGCCGCCGTCTTCGCTTCGTGGTGGGCAGCGGCGAGGAGTGGTGCGCCGATCTCCTCCTGGGTCGCCACCTCTACTGCCTGGCATACCCGCGGGTCATCGGAGAGGTCGATAACCTCCTCCTCAAACTGGCCCGCCAGGCGGCGGCATGTCGCCGGGGAGAGGTGGTTGAGGGCGATTCGGAGCTCGTGGTCGTTGGTGATCGGGGGCATCGTCGTGCTCCTCTCGCCTCATTGAATCCGCACCTGCACCAGCTCCCCCTGGGCCGGGTCGCTCACGTGGACGGCGCAGGCGATGCACGGGTCGAAGGAGTGGATGGTGCGGAGGAGCTCGATGGGCTGCTTTGGGTCGTGGAGGTGGTGGCCGGCGAGGGCCGCCTCGTACGGTCCCGGCTGACCCTTTGCATCGCGCGGGCCGGCATTCCAGGTGGAGGGGACCACCGCCTGGTAGTTGGCGATCCGGCCGTCTTCAATCGAGACCCAGTGGGCCAGGCCGCCGCGCGGTGCCTCCATGAAGCCGACCCCGCGGCAGCGATCGGGCCAGGTGGCGGGCTCCCACCGCTCACCGTTGAAGGTGGTGAGATCGCCCCCCTTGATGTTGGCCAGCAGCCGGTCGTACCAGCCGCTCATGGCGTCGGCGAAGAGCTTGGTCTCCAGGCCGCGGGCGGCGGTGCGGCCGAGGGTCGAGAAGAGGGCCTCGACCGGCAGGTCGAGTTTGTGCAGGGTCGCATCGACCAGACTACGGGCGGCCGTGTGGCCGGTGGCGTAGAGCAGCAGCATCCTCGCCAGGGGGCCTACCTCCATGGGGCGGCCGCGCCAGCGCGGCGACTTGAGCCATGAATAGCTTGCCGCCACGTCGAGGTGCTCAAAGGGCGGCTCCGGGCCGGTGTAGTGGAGGGTGGTCTCGCCGTCGTACGGGTGGAGCGGCTGCTCCTTGCCGGCGGTGTAGTCGTACCACGAGTGGGCGATGAGCTCCTGGATCTGGGCCGGGTCGCTGGGGTTGAGCGGCTGCACGTTGGTGAGGTCGCGGTCGATGATCACCCCGCCGGGGATGAGGTAGCTCGTCGGGTCGCCGATGCCGTTGTCCGGGAAGTCGCCGTAGCAGAGGAAGTTGCCGACCCCCTCCCCCTGGCGCGCCCACTCCTTGTAGTAGGAGGCGATGGTGAGGAGGTCCGGGAGGTAGACCTGATCCACGAAGGTGCGCATCGAGGCGATCACCTCACCCACCTGTGCCAACCCCACCATGTCCAGGGCGGTGCCCGCCTGGCCGCCGCTCTCCACCGAGATGGCGGCCGGCACCCCGCCGACGACGAAGTTCGGGTGCGGGTTCCGTCCCCCGAAGATGGTGTGCAGCTTCACCACCTCGCGCTGCCAGGTGAGCGCCTCCAGGTAGTGGGCCAGGGCCATGAGGTTCGCCTCCGGCGGCAGCTTGTAGGCCGGGTGGCCCCAGTAGCCGTTGGCGAAGATGCCGAGCTGGCCTGACTCGACGAAGGCGGCGAGCCGCTGGCGCACCTCGGCGAAGTAGCCCGGTGACGACTTCGGGTAGGGGGAGATCGACTGGGCGAGGGTGGAGGTCTGCCTCGGGTCCGCCTTCAGGGCGGAGACCACGTCGACCCAGTCGAGGGCGTGGAGGTGGTAGAAGTGCATCACGTGGTCGTGGACGTGCTGGGCCGCGGACATCAGGTTGCGGATCAGCTCGGCGTTCGTCGGCACGTTGATTGCCAGGGCGTTCTCCACCGCACGCACCGAGCAGAGTGCGTGGACCAGGGTGCAGACGCCGCAGATCCGCTGGGCGTAGGCCCAGGCGTCGCGCGGGTCGCGTCCCTTGAGGATGATCTCGATGCCGCGGACCATGGTCCCGGAGGCGTAGGCGGCGCGGACCACCTCGCCGTCCATCTCCGCCTCGATGCGCAGGTGGCCCTCGATGCGGGTGATCGGGTCGACCACGATCCGTTCAGCCATGGTGGCTCTCCTCTGTCTCCAGGTGGTCGGCGATCAGCTCGGTGAGCCCCACCAGCTCCACCCCAATCTGGTAGTGGTCGATCGCCTCCTCCATCACCACCCGGCAGTTGGCGCAGGCGGTGGCCACGGTCTTCGCGCCGGTCGCCTCGATCTGGCCGCGCTTCTTGCCGAAGGCCTTCAGCCGCAGCTCCTCGGCCCGGCCGATGGCGCTCACCCCGCCGCCGCCGCCGCAGCACCAGTTGTAGACCCCGTGCTCCTCCATCTCGCGCACGTCGGTCGCCACCATCTTCAGGAGGTTGCGCGGTGCCTCGGTGACCCCGCCGCGGCGGACCACCTGACACGGGTCGTGGAAGGTGATCGGTAGGTTGAACGTCGAGTCGACCTTCAGCCTCCCCTCCCCGCGCAACCGGTCGAGGAGCTCAAGGATGTGGAGGACCTCGAAGCGGTACGGCCTGCCGATCAGGTCCGGCCCCTCCCAGCGCAGGGCCATGTAGGCGTGGCCGCACTCGGGGCTGACCACCCCCTTGACCCCGAGGCGCTCGGCGGCGGTCACCGTGCGCATGACGATCTCCCGGGCGAGCTCGGCGACGCCGATCTGGATGCCGCTGTTGGTCGCCTCGAAGGCGTCGCTCGCCAGGGTCCACGACACCCCTGCTCGGTCGAAGATCCGCGCCAGGGCGCCGAGCATCTCCGGGGTGTTGACGATCTCCATGGAGGAGAGGAGCACCAGGTAGTCCGCCCCCTCCCGGTCCATGGGGATGGGGAGGCCGGTGGCCTCCTCCTGGTGGCGGATCTGGGCCTGGAGGGTGGCGAGCTGCACCCCCATGGGGCTGCCCAGCTCAATCGCCCGGCGGGTCGCCCCTACCAGCCCCGGCGGGGCGTAGCCGGCGGCGGCCATCCCATCGCGCATCCGCCGGATCATGTAGGTGATGTCGTTGCCCACCGGGCAGACGAGGGAGCAGCGGCCGCACAGGGTGCACGAGTCGTAGACCAGCTCGCTCCAGTCGGCGAGCTCCCCGCCGGTCACCGGCTTGGAGAGCCCGAGGGCGGCGGCGATGCGCCCCACGAGGGTGTACTCGCGCCACCACAGCCGCTTGAGCGGCTGGAGCTTGTGGATCGGCGTGTACCGCGGCTCCTCGGTCTCGGTGTAGAAGAGGCACGCCTCGGCGCACATGCCGCAGCGCACGCAGGTGGCGAAGAAGCCCGCGGTGTCCGCATCGAGGGACTCGCGAAAGCGGTCCAGGCCGCGTTCCAGTGAGGCGCTCATGCAGCTACCCCCGTGCGTCCGAAGTGCTCGCCGTTCATCCACCGAGAGGGGAAGAGGGTCACGAAGTGGATGAGCTTGGTGAACGGCATGAGGACCATCAGCACCTCCACGCTCGCCAGGTGGAGCGCCAGCATGGTGGTGTAGGGGAGGAGAAGGTGGTGAAAGCAGAGGTAGCCGGTGAGCACCGGCGCGAGGGTGAGGCCCCACGCCACGTAGTCCTCCGCCACCGACAGGAACCGCTTCACCGGGTCGAGCAGGCGGCTGGCGAGCATCACCCCGAGGGCGAGGAGGGTGACCACCGCCAGGCCGTCCACCAGGGCGGTGGGCAGCGACGGCCAGGAGAGGCCGACGGCGCGGCGCAGGAGCTCGATGTGCGGGGTGAAGAAGAAGAAGGTGACGATCAGGCCGATGTGGAAGGTGTAGCCGGCGAGGTAGCTCACCATCGACTCGTGCTCTGCCGACGGCCTCGAGCGGCGGAGGATCGTCCACCACCCGGAGGCGCCGGAGCGGCGGCGCAGGGGCGCCAGCGGCCGGTCTCGGCCGAGGGCGTAGATCTCGATGAGCCGCCACACCAACCCGAGGCAGAAGAGGCCCAGGGCGATGTGGAAGCCGGGGCCGCGGACCCAGGCGAGAAAGGCGATCGAGGCTGCGCTCATGGCGTCTCCTCCTGGCCCTTTTCCAGATCATCGACGGTGATCGGCCGGTGCGCTGCCCGTGCCTTGGCGCGCTTGCGCCGGTTGGCCGCCGCCACCGCCCCGCCCACGGCGACGCCAGCGGCGGCGGCGATCGTCGCGGTGGGGGTGAGCGGCCCGAAGGGGAGGGCGTCGGCGCGGTAGAAGCCGCCGCCGTCCCAGAAGTCGGGCTGCGAACAGCCGAGGCAGCCGTGGCCCGACTGGATCGGGAAGCTGGTGCCGCCGTTCCACTTGGTGGTGGCGCAGGCGTTGTAGGTCGTCGGCCCCTTGCAGCCGAGCTTGTAGAGGCACCACCCCTTGCGCGCCCCCTCGTCGTCGAAGGTGTCGGCAAACAGGCCGCGGTCGTAGAAGGGGCGGCGGTAGCAGCGGTCGTGGATGGTCTCGCCGTAGAACGCCTTCGGCCGGCCGAGGGGGTCGAGGGCCGGCAGGCGGCCAAAGGTGAGGTAGTGGGCGAGGGTGGCGACGATCACCGCCGGGATCGGCGGGCAGCCGGGGATGGTCACCAGGGGCCGGTCCCGCACCACCTCCGAGACCGGCGCCGCGCCGGTGGGGTTGGGCGTGGCCCCGGGGAGGCCGCCGAAGGCGGCGCACGACCCCATGGCGATCACCGCCGCGGCGCCCGCCGCCGCCTCTTGTAGCATCGCCAGGTTGGAGACACCTCCGATGGTGGAGTAGGCCGGATGGCCCACCGGCAGGGAGCCGTCGGCGATCAGGAGGTAGCGGCCGTGGTTCGCCGCCATCGCCTCACGCCTGGCCTCCTCCGCCGCCCCGCCGGCGGCCGCCTGGAGGGTGTGGTGGTAGTCGAGGGAGACCATGTCGAAGAGGAGCGACTCCACCGTCGGGGCGTGGGCGCGGGTGAGGGACTCGGTGCAGCCGGTGCACTCCTGGAAGGAGAGCCAGATCACCGACGGCCGCGGTGTCCGTTCCAGGGCGCGGGCGATCGCCCGGCCGGACCCCGGCGGTAGGGCGAGGGAGGCGGCGATCGCCCCGCACGCCTGCAGGAAGGCGCGGCGGCTCATGCCGCCGGCGCGCATCGCCGCGTAGACCGTCACCTTCTCCATCCCTACCTCCGGATTACCGTGTTGTTTCCCGGTTGGCGGCCGCTGGCGAACTCTCCGCCAACCCACTACTGTCCTCCCCATGGCTCCAGCGCTTCACCACCTCCATCGCGAGGCGGGCGGCGATCGGTACCGCCGCCGCAACCGGGGGAGTGAGCCGCCCTCCCCACTCCAGGGAGGCGGGCTCGATCGCGATCAGGGCCCGCTCCTCTGGCGGCCGCCAGCCGGTGAGGCGCGCCAGGTCGAGGAGATCGGCGAGGCCGATCTCGTGGGCGGTGCGGCCACGGCAGGCGAGCATGCGATCCATCGCCTCCCCCTCCAGGAGTCGCACGCCCCCGGGCTCGTCACCCATCCGTCCCGCATCGAGGACGAGGAGCCGCCGGCAGCAGGTGAGGGCGGTGATAAAGGAGAGGTCGAGGGCCCCGGCCTCGTGGTAGACGACGCCCCTCCCCGGTGGGTGGTCGCGACGCAGCATGGCGAGGCAGACGATCCCGGCGCCGTCGTCGCTCATCAGGGGGTTCCCGATGCCGAGGACCAGGATGTTCTGCATCCCGCTACTCCTCTCTCACGCAATGAGTATGCAGCGAAAGCGGCCTTGCGTGTGTCAGCCGGAAACCGCTTTCGTGGCCAACTATAGCGAAAAAAATGGTGACCTGATCCAAGTAACTTATGGTAGTTTGTAAAGTATATTTTTCTGTATAAAGAGTTGACACCTATTTGCTCCTGCCATGTGTCTCGCCATCCCCATGCGCATCGAAGCGGTCGACGGCTTCAACGCCCGCTGTGCGGCAAAGGGGGTCGAGCGCGACGTCTCCCTCTTCCTCCTCCAGGACGAGGGGGTGGCGGTGGGCGACTACGTCATGGTCCACGTGGGCTACGCGATTCAAAGGGTGGCGCGGGCGGACGCCGAGGCGTCGTGGGCGCTCTTTGACGAGATCCTCGCCACCGAGCCGCCGCCGGACGGCGGTGGGGGGTAGCCGCGGATGGGTGCGCAGAGGGTCAGAGCGCGGGGCGCCCGTAGGTACGGGGCAGAGCGATTTCAACGCCGAGGCGCAGAGGCGCAGGGGAGGGCGGATGTCGCGGAGAGCGTTGGTGCGCTCCCTTTGCGTCTCTGCCCCTCTGCGCCTCTGCGTTCGAAAGCCGCCAGCCACCGCTCTCTCAGAGGATGCGCCGGGTGACCGCCGGGGCGACGTGGCTGGCGCGGATCCGCGCCCTCGATCTGCCCGAGCGGCTGCGGATCATGAACGTCTGCGGCGGCCACGAGCGCTCGATCGCCCAGGCGGGGCTGCGCACGGTCCTGCCGGAGGAGATCGAGCTCATCCCCGGCCCCGGCTGCCCGGTCTGTGTCTGCCCGGAGGAGGCGATCTACCACGCCATCCACCTGAGCCTCGACGAGGGGGTCATCCTGGTCGCCTTCGGCGACATGCTGCGGGTACCGGTGAACGTGGCCAAGGGAGAGGTGCGCTCCCTGGAGGAGGCGCGGGGTCTCGGGGGCGACGTCCGCCCCATCGCCTCCCCCACGGAGGCCAGGGTGATCGCCGCGGCGGAGCCGGAGCGCACGGTGGTCTTCTTCGCCGCCGGCTTCGAGACCACCACCGCGCCGGTGGCCGCCCTGGTGGCCGAGGGGCTGCCGAAGAACCTCCTGCTGCTCACCGCCTGCCGTCGCACCTGGCCGGCGGTGGCCCTGCTCCTGGAGTCGGGCGAGGCGGGCTTCGACGGCCTGGTGGCGCCGGGCCACGTGGCCACGGTGATGGGGCCGGAGGAGTGGTCGTTCGTGGCCGAGCGGTTTTGCATCCCGGTGGCGGTGGCCGGCTTCACCCCCGAGAGCCTCCTTGCCGCCTTCGCCTCGGTGGTCCGCCAGCACCTCGACGGCCACCCCCACCTCACCAACTGCTACCCGGAGGTGGTGCGGCCCGGCGGCAACCGGGCGGCGCAGCAGATGCTGGCGGCGACCTTCGACGTGGTCGACGCCCCGTGGCGCGGCATCGGCACCCTGCCGGCGTCGGGCTACCGGCTGAAGGGGCGCTACGCCGACCACGACGCCGCCCTCCGCTTCCCCGCCGCCACCGAGCAGGCGCGCGCCCGCGCCGGGGCGATGCCCGCCGGCTGCGGCTGCGCCGAGGTGGTCCTCGGCCGCCTCACCCCCACCGCCTGCGCCCTCTACGGCCACCCCTGCACCCCACGCGCCCCGGTGGGTCCGTGCATGGTCTCCGACGAGGGGGCGTGCCGCATCTGGTGGTCGAGCGGCAAGCGCGGCTGAGGCCGCGATTGCCGAGGGAGGGCACCAGGTCAGCTTGGACGGCGGACCCGGATCTTCAACTCGGTGGCAACGACGAAGGGGCCGTGCCACGACTCCACCGCCTCGGTCGCGAAGAGGGCGTGGATGCGGTCGATGAGGTGGCGGCGACCCGGGACGGCGAGGCGTACCAGCAAGAGTCCGTGGTGGCTACCGGGCCGAAAACGGCGCAGGTCGGAGAAGTCGAGGTCCTGGGTAATGAAGAAGCGGCCAGATTCCTGCGCTGCATGCCGCACGACGGAATCGGGTTCGCCCGCCAACCCCTCCTCGGGAATGGTGTCCGCATCGTGGCCCGTATCCCTCAAGACCTCGGCCACGGTGGCGGGGAGGTTTTCGTCGAGCTTGATTTTCACGATGCCCGTGGCATGGCCGCAGTGGGGAGATCCTCTTCCGCCGAGGCGGCTGCGTAGGCGATGACCGCCCTGAGGTCCTCGGGGGTGAGGGTGGGGAAATCGGCGAGTACCTCCTCGGCCGTTGCCCCCTCGGCGAGGCTCGCGAGTACCGTCCGCAGGGTGACCCGGGTCCCCTTGATGACCGGCTCCCCGCCGCAGATTCGGCTGTCTCGTACGATGACCCGCTGGAAATCCATGCACACACCCTTTCGCTCTGGATGGGTCCCATTATGGTCGATGTCGAAGCGATCTCTGCAACCGCCGACTTTTTCCCTTCACCACCCCCACTCGGCGAGCTCGGCCATGAAGGGGCGGGCGGTGAGGTCGAAGTGGATCGGGGTGACGGCGACGTACCCCTCTTCCAGGGCGGTGTCGTCGATGGTCTCGCCCCGGTCGGGGATGAGAGTCTCCCCCGCCTGCCAGTAGTACTGCTTGCCGCGCGGGTCGATGCGCGCCTCGAAGGCCTCCACGAACCGCCCCTGCCCCTGCTCGGTGACGCGGAAGCCGTGGATCTGCTCGCGCTTGAGCGCCGGGACGTTGACGTTGAGCAGCACCCCGTCGGGGAGCCGGTGGGCGAGGATCTGCTCGGCCACCTCCACGGCGATCTCCGCTGCCGGCCCGAAGTCCGGCTCCATGGACCAGGCGCGGGAGATGGCGAAGGAGGGGATGGAGAGGATCGCCCCCTCGGTGGCGGCGGAGACGGTCCCCGAGTAGATGATGTTGTGGCCGGTGTTGGCGCCGTGGTTGATCCCCGAGACCACCAGGTCCGGCGGTTTGTCCATGAGCATGCGCACCGCCAGCTTCACGCAGTCCGCCGGGGTGCCGTTCACCGCCCGGCCGAAGATGACCCCGTCGTGGAAGACCTTCTCCACCCGCAGGGGGTCGGTGAGGGTGAGGGCGTGGCCGACCGCGGAGCGCTCCACCAGGGGCGCCACCACCGTCACCTCGCCGAGACGGGCCATCGCCTTGGCCAGGCGGTAGATCCCCTCGGCGTGGATGCCGTCGTCATTGGTCACCAAGATCCGCACGCCATTGCTCCAGTTGCGCCGCGTCGTAGCTCACCTCCACCAGACAGAGCCCCTGGGGTTGGGCGGTGGGGCCGGCGGTGGTGCGGTCGCGGGCCGAGAGGATCGGGGCCATGGCACCGCTTGGCAAGCGGCCCCGCCCCACCTCCAGCAGAGTCCCGGCGATCGCCCGCACCATGTGCTTGAGAAAGCCGGTGCCGGCGATCTCCAGGTGGAGCTCGTCGCCCACCGGGCCGAGGCGCGCCCCCACCACCTCCCGCACCGTGGTGGTGGTGTCGGCGTCGGCGGCGCAGAAGCTGGCGAAGTCGTGCTCTCCCACCAGGGGCGCCACCGCCGCGGCCATCGCCGCCACGTCCAGGGGACGAGACTCCCAAAGGACGAACGGCCGGCGGAAGAGGGGGCGCAGGGGGCGGTTGAGGATCCGATAGCGGTAGAGCTTGCCGCAAGCGGCAAAGCGGGCGTGAAAGTCGGGCTCCACCGGCTCCAGGCGGCGGCAGAGGATGTCGGCAGGCAGGAGGGCGTTGAGGCCGCGCAGGAGTGCCGTTGCCGCGAACGGCCGCTCCAGGTCGAAGTGGGCCGGGAGGTGTTCCGCGTGGACCCCGGTGTCGGTGCGCGAGGCGGCGTGGACCCGCACCGGCCGGTCGCACAGGCGCGACAGGGCCTTCTCCACCGCCCCCTGGACGGTCACCTGATTCGGCTGCACCTGCCAGCCGGCGTAGGCGGTGCCGTCGAAGGCGAGGTGGAGCAGGAGGCGCCGGCCTTTGGGGATGAGGGGTTCGGGCATGGGGAGATGGCCTACGGTGGATCTCACTCTTCACCCGCTGGGTAGCGAAAGATCCCCTGGGCGGCTGGGCCGGTGATCGCTGCCATGGTTATCCGAGCGGCCACACCTTCCACCCACTGATGGCCGTGACGCCCGGCGCCAGGTCGAAGGGTTGTTGGGTCGTGCAGGCGACGTAGGCGTGGGTGATGGCCTCCTTGCCGTAGAAGTGGGTGAGGCGGTCGATGGAGCGGGTGGCGCGCGGGTCGGGGCGTTCGGCCCGTTTGCACTCGATGGCGATCAGGCGCTGGTCGAGCTCGATGAGCAGGTCGACCTCGTTGCCCGTCTGATCGCGCCAGTACCAGAGGGTGGCGGCGGGGTGGTGCCAGTCGCGCCAGCGGAGCCACTGGTTGACCACATGGGTCTCCCAGAGGGCGCCGGCCTGGGGGCTGGCCCACAAGGTGTCCGGGGACTGGAAGCCCATGAGGAAGGCGGCCAGGCCGGTGTCGGTGAAGTAGAGCTTGGGGGACTTGGCGAGCCGTTTGCCCAGGGAGCGGTAATACGGCTCCAAGAGGACAATTTGGTTGGAGGCCACCAGGACGCTGATCCATTGGCGGGCGGTGGTGGCGGAGATGCCCACGTCGCGGCCGATCTCCGACATGTTCAGGGTCTGGCCGCAGCGGGCGGCGCATGCGCGCAGGAAGCGTTCGAAGTCGCGCAGGTTCCCCACGTGGAGGAGGTTGCGGACGTCCCGCTCCAGGTAGGTGGCGAGGTAGCCCTGGTACCAGCGATCGCGGTTCGGCGCCGTTGCCGGGTCGGCCCACAGGGCGGGGAAGGAGCCGCGCCATAGGAGGTCGCGCCACTGCTCGGGAGTGGGGTCGCCGACGTGGCGGTGCCACTCGTCGGCGGAGAGGCTGAGCAGCGGGAGGATGGCCGCCCGCCCAGCGAGGGAGTCGGCCACCGACTTCATGAGGGGGAAGTTCTGGGAGCCGGTGAGGATGAAGAGGCCCTTGTCGCTGCGTCGCCCGTCCACGGCGGTCTTGATGTGGCGGAAGAAGGCGGGGGCGTACTGGATCTCATCGAGGAGCAGCGGTGGCGGGTGCTCGGCGAGGAAATCCGCCGGCCGGGTCTCGGCCATCTCCGCGTGGGCCGCCACGTCGAGGGAGAGGTAGCTGTGGTCCGGGAAGGTGCGCTCGACCAGGGAGGTCTTGCCCACCTGGCGGGGTCCGACCAGCACCACCACCGGGAAGGTGGCGGCGGCGGATCGCAGCTCGTCGACCAGCGCTCTGGGAATCCACATGCGTGACGATTTAGCGTCTGAGACGCGAAATTGTCAAAGTTTGAGCTGCGAATAACGAATTCTCCTCCATTGCGGCCGCAGGGACTCTCCCCTCGGCCGGCGAGATGGGCGGGGCCGAATGGGGGCTAGCCTTGCAAGGCCCCGATCTCCAACACCCATCCCGCGGTCACGGTGGCGACGACGAGGAGGGTAAAGAGGCCATCGGCGGCGGAGAGGCGCAGGGCCGCGGCCGCGGTGGTTGGGTCGGTGAGGGTGCCGGACTCGGCGGCCGCGGCACGGGCGGTAATCTCTTGCTCGCCGGCGGTGATCAGCCGCCGGAGGCGGCCGTCGAGATCAAGCGGCCCGTCGCGCCAGGTGTGCAGGTGGGCGGCGAACCACGGGAGGAAGCCGAGGGCGAGGGAGGCGACCACCACCGCGTGGTGGAGGCGGCGGCCGGGGGCGGCGAGGCGGCCGGCGAGGCGGGCGAGGCCGGCCACCAGCGCCTCGGGCTCCACCGCCCGGTAGAGGGCGTGGGCGATCCACACGGCGCCCACGAGGCGCACCGCGGTGAGCAGGGCCAACCCCACCCCCTCGCGGGTGATCCACAGATGCAGCGGTGCTACCCCGATCAGGACGTGGCCCGGGGTGAGGAGCAGGTTGAGGGCCACGGTGATCAGCAGGAGCGCCCGGAGAAAACGGAGGATGGTGAGGAAGGGGCGGGGGGGGAGGTGGTGGAGGAGTCCGTAGGCGACCCCGGCAACGGCGAGCAGGGCGAGGGCGGCGGGCCGCTCCCAGCGGAAGAGGGGGAGCAGCAGGGCGAGGGCGAAGAGGAGGTGGGTGCGCGGGTCGAGCGGCGAGGCGCGGCGGTCGAGGCGGGGGAGCATTCAGGTCTCGGCGTTCAGCGTTCAGCTTGTAATATCAGCTTCGCTGGCCGTTATTTTGGAAGGAGATCACCACGAGCTGAGAGCTACCGTCTGCTGTGGCCTCCCGACAGGGCGTAGGCCGCCTGGTATAGGGCGGGGCCGTTGAAGAGGCGGGCGAGCCGCTCCCAGGTGGCGGGGTCGGCGGGCGCCGCCACCTGCGGGAGGCGGGCGATCACCGGCACGCCGCACAGCTCGACCAGGTCCTCGACCGCGTGGCGCTCGGCCACCTCGCCGCCACCTTTCGCCATCCGGTTGACCACCAGACCGACCACCGCCACATGGGCGGCGCGCAGGGCGCGGAGGGTGAGCCAGGTGTGGTTGAGGGTGCCGAGGCGCGGGGTGGTCACCACCAGGCAGGGGAGGTGGAGGGCGGCGAGCCAGTCCAGGAGGGTGGCCTTGGGGGTGAGGGGGACGCCGAGGCCGCCGATCCCCTCCACCACCACGAAGGGGTGGCGTTGGCGCAGGCCGGCCACCAGGGCGGAGAGGGCCGCCACCTCTACCTCTTGCCCTACCTCGCGCGCCGCGCGCAGGGGGGCGGCCGGTGTTGGGAGGCGCACGGCGCACGCCTCCTCGGTGGTCAGCTCCCCGTCTGCCGCCGCGCGCAGGCAGGCGGTGTCCTCCCCCTCGCCCCCCGCCACCCCGGTCTCCACCGGCTTGCACGCCACCGCCGCCACATGGGCCTGGCGTAGGGCGCGGATGACCGCACACGCCACCACCGTCTTACCGACGCCGGTGTCCGTCCCGGTGATGAAGAGGCCGCTGCCGAGCATGGGGAGAGTATCGCCCATTCGCCCGCTTCGATCTGCCTCCCCGGAGGGGCAAAACCACGAAGGCGCGGGATCAGCCGAGGGTCGCCGCCACTTCGGCCACCACCGCCTCCCAGTCGCCGGGCCGTGGTTGGCGGAAGAGGCGGGCGGTGGGGTACCAGGGGGAGTTGGTGCGTGTGAGCTGCCACCGCCAGTCGGGGACGAAGGGGAGGAGGAGCCACACCGGCTGGCCGAGGGCGCCGGCGACGTGGGCCACCGCCGTGTCGACGGTCACCACGAGGTCGAGGTTGGCGATCACCGCGGCGGTCTCCGCAAAGTCGTGCAGGTCGTCTCCGAGGGGGGTGGCATCGAGGCGGGCGCCTTCCAGCTCGCCGGCCGCCGCGCCCTTCTGGAGGGAAAAGAGGCGTGCCCCCTCCACCGCCGCGAGGGGGGCCAGGGCGGCGGCGGGGAGCGAGCGGCGGGCGTCGTTGCGGTGGTCCGGGTTGCCGGACCACACCACCCCGACGCGCACCTCGCCGTCGGCGCGGGGTGGGAGACGGGCGGCCCACTCGGCCACCCGATCCGCCGGCGCGGTGAGGTAGGGGACCGGCCCCGGGAGGGTCTCCAGGGTGAGGTCGAGACGGCCGGGGAGGGAGGGGAGGGGGAGGTGGAGGTCGAAGGGGAGGCCCGGGTCCGTACCTGCATCGCCCGCCACCACCGCGTCGGCCCCGGCCACCCCCTCCAGCAGCGGCGCCAGGGCGGCGGGGCAGAGGAGGACAACTCGACCGCCGAGGCCGCGCGCCCGGTCGAGGAGGCGGACGAGCTGCACCGTGTCGCCGAGCCCCTGCTCCGCGTGGATCAGGAGGGTCTGGTCGGGAAAGGGGGTGCCGTCCCACATCGGCTGGCGGTAGGGGGCGGGGGTGGTGGCGCCGGTCTCCTGTCGCGCCTCGTACAGGGGCCAGGCGAGGTGGTACTCGCCGATCAGCAGCAGCGCGTTGGCGAGGTTCCAGCGGACGTGCGGGTCGGCCGGCGCGGCCGTCAGGGCGAGGCGCAGGTGGCGGATGGCGGCGGCGACCTCGTTGTGCTCCAGGAAGAGGAGGCCGAGGTTGTAGTGGGCGCTGCCGTGGTCGGGGCGGCGGCGCACCAGGTCGAGGAGGAGCTCCACCGCCTCGGTCGGGCGGCCGAGGTCGTGGAGGGCCGCCGCCAGGTTGTTTGTCGCGGCCCCGTGGTCCGGGTCGAGCTCCAGGGCGCGGCGGCAGTGGACCAGTGCCTTGCCCGGCCGCCCGGTGCGGCGCAGGAGGTTGGCGAGGTTGGCGTGGGCGTCGGCGTGCAACGGGTCGAGGGCCAGGGCGCGGGCGTGGGCGTGCTCGGCGCCGTCGGGGTCGCCGCAGGCGGCGAGGGCGACGCCGAGGTGGGTGTGGACCGTGGCCCTCGCCGGCAGTGCCTCGGCCGCGGCCTGGAGCGGCACCACCGCCTCGCTCGCCTCACCGTGGAGGAGGAGGAGGGCGCCAAGGAGGGCGAGGGGCTCGGGGTCGCTGGGGCGGGCGGCCACGGCGCGGCGGCAGAGGTCGAGGGCGCCGGCCAGGTCGCCGCGGGCGTGGCGCCGGCGGGCCTCCGCGATCCACTCGGCGGCGGCCTCTCCCGGGTTACCCCCCTGCGGCGGCTCGGGGAGGGTGGCGGTGGCTGCGTTGCCGGCCGTGGTATCGGTGGTGGTGTCGCTCTCTCGCTGGTGCGGTTCCATGGGGGCTCCCAATCGACTCAAAGTTGAGTACCCCTCTTCGTCCCCCCGTCCGGGGAGCGTGAGCCGCGGGCGTGGGTAGATGCCGTTGCCCCGGGAGATGGGGTAAGAGGGAGGGGTGTTTCTCCTCGACCCCCACGACCCCACCTTCCCGCCGCCGGCGGCGGCCACCCCCGAGGGGCTCCTGGCGATCGGCGGCGACCTGTCGCGGGCGCGGCTCCTGGCCGCCTACCGCCACGGGATCTTCCCCTGGTTCTCCGAGGGGCAGCCGCTCTTGTGGTGGTCGCCGGACCCGCGGGCGCTGCTCTTCCCGCGCCGGATCCGCATCCGCCGCAGCCTCGCCAAGCGGATCCGCAACGGCGGCTTCACTCTCACCATGGACAGCCGCTTCCGTGAGGTGATGGCGCACTGCGCGGCGCCGCGCCGCGGCGACGCCGAGGGCGGGACCTGGATCGTCCCAGAGATGGTCGCGGCCTACGCCGCCCTCTTCGAGGCGGGGGACGCCCACTCGTTGGAGGTGTGGCACGACGGCGAGCTGGCCGGCGGCCTCTACGGGGTGGCGGTGGGGGCGGCCTTTTGCGGCGAGTCGATGTTCTCCCGCGAACGGGACGCCTCCAAGGTCGCCCTCGCCTATCTGGCCGCCCAGCTCGACCGCTGGTCCTTCCACTTCATCGACTGCCAGCTCCCCACCCCCCACCTCGCCTCCCTCGGGATGGTGGCGGTGGCCCGCGGCGAGTTCCTCGCCCGGCTCGCCGAGGCGGTGGCGGCCCCGGGCCGCCCGGGCCGGTGGCGTCTCGACGCCGACCTCGACCCCCTGGTGTGGCAGGGGCAAGACCACGACTGACGGGCGCGGCGCCACCTTCTCAGGGGGTTGATAGCCCCGTCGGAAGGGGAGCGCGCCCCCGTCGCCGTTTAGTCAGTCTCCATCCCCCTCCAGCAACCGCGCGTCCCGGATGTCCCTCTCCCGCCCGGTGGCCCGCTTGTTGGTGATGAGATGCTCGCGGGAGAGGACCGGAACCTCCAGGTTGTCTAGGAGTTTGTCGGACTTTGGCTCGATCTACCTCTTCGTGCCCAGGCGTCTGCGGGAGGCCGGTGTCAGCCGGCATCCCGGTGGGTGTACTTGATGACCTCGGCGTCGGAGAGGACCACGAGCCCCTCGGTGACCATCTCGTCGAGGACCGGCAGGACCGCGCGGATCTTCTCCTCCGTGTCCACCACCGTCACCTGGACCGGCAGGTCCTTGCCGCGCGCCAAGAGCCCCACCTTGTGGAAGCGACGGTGCGGGCCGTAGCCGGCGATCGTCTTGTAGACCGTCGCGCCGGCGAGGTCCATGGCGAAGAACCGCTTGCAGATCGCCTCGTAGAGGGGCTCCCCCTCCCACTCGTCATCCTCGCTGATGATCACCCGGAGGATCTTCGCCTTGCCGGTGAGCTTCATGGGTTCGCTACCTCCCGCCTCGGCCGCGGCCGCCTGTTTGGCGGAGGCGCAGCAGTGGACCACGTTCGTCTCGTTCACCTCCACCAGGCCGTCGCCGGCGATCTGGATCACGTCGGCGAGCACCCGGTCGATCGCTTCGGCCTGGTCGATCGCCTCGATCTTCACCGGCATGTGGAGCGCCAGGACCAGGCTCTTCACCGAGTGGACCTCGCCGCTGCCGCCGTAGCCGCCCACCCCGCGGAAGACGGTCACCCCGGCCACCCCCTTCTTGTGGAGGAGGTCCACCAAGGCCTCGTGGGCCGGGAGGTGGCCGTGCTTCTGCCCCTCGTCCACGTAGATGGTGAGCTTCTTGGCCGGTCCGCGACTGAGCATGGGGATACCTCACGTCCGTTATACCGCGCTCCCCCGCGGCCGTCGACGCCACAACGGGTTGGCGCGAAATACGGGTGAGCTACCGTCCGCCGACGATGTCGCCGAGGACGCCGAGGACCGACCCCTCGCCCTTGTGCTGGCCACCCCCACGCCGCGGCGCCGAGGCGATGACCCGGTCGGCGAGGCGGCTGAAGGGGAGCGACTGGAGCCAGACGCGGCCGGGGCCGGTGAGGGTGGCGAGGAAGAGCCCTTCACCGCCGAACAGCGCCGTCTTGATCCCCCCGGCGAGCTGGATGTCGTAGTCGACCGACGGCTGCATCGCCACCATGCAGCCGGTGTCGACCCGCAGCCGCTCGCCGGCTCCGAGCTCGCGCTCCATGAGGGTGCCGCCGGCGTGGACGAAGCAGAGGCCGTCGCCGGTGAGCCGTTCGAGGATGAACCCCTCGCCGCCGAAGAAGCCGACCCCGAGGCGTCGCTGGAAGGCGATGCCGACCGAGACGCCGCGGGCGGTGGCGAGGAAGGCCTCCTTCTGGCAGAGGATCTCGCCCCCGAGGTTGGCGAGATCGAGCGGCAGGATCCGGCCGGGGTACGGCGCCGCGAAGGCGACCTGTGCCTTGGTGCCGCCCTGGTTGGTGAAGGCGGTCATGAACAGCGACTCGCCGGAGAGGATCCGCTTGCCCGCCCCGAAGAGCTTGTCCATCACCCCGGTCGACTGCTTCGAGCCGTCCCCGAAGATCGTCTCCATGGTGATGTCGGCGTCCATGTACATCATCGCCCCGGCCTCGGCCACGGCGGTCTCCCCCGGGTCGAGCTCCACCTCCACGAACTGCATCTCCGCCCCGAGGACCTGGTAGTCGATCTCGTCGGCCCGGCGAGGATTCGGGGCGGCCGCCGGTTGTTGGAGGTCGTACCCCTTGCGGCGCAGGAACTCCACGAAGGTGTCGAGCTGCACCTCGGGGACGTTGTAGGTGGCGGCGAGGATCGCGGGGGCGACCCCGCGGTTGAAGTCCTCGGTGAAGCGGCGATAGCGGGCGTCGAGACGGTCGGGGGACATGACGGGCTCCTCAAAGTTGAGCCCCCCTCATCGACCGGGGGGCACGCGGTTCGCGGGGGTAGCGTACCGCCCCGAGCGATTCGATAGGAGTGAGCTCCCGCTCGCGATCGGGGCGGGCGGCCCTGCCGGCCCTTCGGTCCGGGGTCGCGGGCATGGCCCGCTCCTACCGGGGGGCGACGGCGAGGTCGGTAGGAGGGGCCATGCCCCCGACGGCGCCGAGGCCCCGCCTGCCCGGCGCGCCGGCTCCCGGGCTCCTAGTACTTGATCTGGTAGACCACCTGCACCCGCTGGTCGTCGCCGAGGTTGTTGCCCGCCGACGGCGCCTTGCTGAGGCCGCCGCTGTTCTCCCCGAACTGCACCGTCTCGTAGTCGAGCAGGACCATGTTGCCGTGGTGCAGATCAAAGGAGAGGCCGGCGACGTAGAGGTCGTAGTCGGCGTTGTCCGCCACCACCGCGTCCTTGTCCGCGTCGAAGTGGTCGTAGCGGCCGAAGGCGGCGAGCTTGCGGTGGGTCCCCGGGGCGACCAGACGGCCGAAGAGGGACCACCCCTCGGTGTCGAGGGCGTCACCCGCCCCGTCCACCAGGCTCCCCTTGGCGTTGCCGGTGGTCTGGAAGTACTGGGCGGTGACGATCCCGAAGGGGTGCTCGTAGCTCACCATCCCGAGGTTCACCGTGTAGTCGGGGCTCGGGTCGGTGTTGCCCTTGCCGCTCATCCCGAGGTAGCTGAGCTGCAGGCCGGGGAGGGCGTCCGGGAGCGGCCGGAGGGTGAAGCGGCCTTCGACCACCTTGTTGTCGTTGTGCTCCTTGGCGTGGTACCCGCCGCCGTTGTAGACGCCCACGTGCCAGGAGCCGTAGCGGCCATCGTAGTGGTGGTTGCCGGTGCGCACCTTGGCATCGTCCAGCTCGCCGCCGAGGTTGCCGCGTAGGGAGAGACCGAGGTCGGCGGAGTTGAAGATCCCGGCCCGCTCGATCGCCACGGTCCCCTGGGCCCGGTACGGGTTGACGTGCTCCTCGAAGTCCTGCCACGGGATGTGGCCCTGGCCGATCTCCGCCTTCATCTGGGTGAGGAGGCCCACATCCTGCGGACTGAGCTCGGCGTAGAGGTACTTGAGGCGGAACTTCCAGTCCTCGTCCGAGTCCTGGTGGACGTCGGCGGTGGTGCGCGCGGACATCCACGGGAGGATCCGCTTCTTCACCGTGAGGTAGCCGCGGGTGAGGGTGAAGCGGTTGAGGGAGGAGGTGTCGTCACCGGCGACGCCGGTATTGCCGACCGAGTAGTCGACATAGCCGAGGACGCCGACCGAGAGGCCGCGGAGCCCCTCGGGCAGGGGCGCCGACCTGACGCTCGCCGCCTCTTGAGCGGTGAGGACCCCCTTGTGCCGGAGGAGGTCGGTGAGGGTGTCGGCCGCGACCGGCGAGGCGGCGACGAGGGCGGCGAGCAGGGCCACGGTGAGGCTGTTGCGCATCGATCTTCTCCTGGGCGGGTGAAACGTGGTGCGAAGGTTGATGGCGGCGTGTCACACGGGTGTGGCACGCCGGTGACGAGTCCGAGGCGAAGGCGGTGTGATAGGGTCTGTGCCGCAGATGGTCAAACACGGGTCGCGGCGGAGGTCCCATGGCGGTGCGCCGGCGGTGGGGTTGGGTGTTGGTCGCGGCGGCGCTCCTTTGTGATGCGCCGGTCGCCGGCGCTGCCGGAGCGGAGCGCGGCCTCTGCTTCGCCATCTCGGCGATGGTCTCGCCGGCGCGTACCTTCTCCGACTACCAGGCCTTCATGCGCCTCCTCGGCAAGCGGCTCCACCAGCCGGTGGAGCTGAAGCAGCGGAAGACCTACGAGGAGGTGAACGAGCTCCTGCGCACCGGCAACGCCGACTGCGGCTTGGTGTGTACCGGCGCCTTCATCCACGCCGATCGCCACTTCAAGGAGACGGTGGTGGCGGTACCGGTGGTGCACGGTGAGGAGACCTATCACTCCTACGTGATCGTCCGCAAGGATCGACCGTACACCTCCTTCGCCGACCTCAAGGGTAAGGTCTTCGCCTTCACCGACGAGCTCTCCAACAGCGGTGCCCTCTATCCCACCTACCTCCTGGCGAAGCGCGGCGAGACGCCGGACCACTACTTCTCCTACACCTTCTTTACCCACTCGCACGACAAGTCGGTGGAGGCGGTGGCGCGGGGGCTGGCCGACGGCGCCGCGGTGGACAGCCTGGTCTACGACGCCCTGGTGGCGGCGGCGGGGCCGTGTGCGCTGGCGACCCGGATCATCCACCGCTCTCCCCCCTTCGGGATCCCGCCGGTGGTGGTGTCGCCGAAGCTCCCCCCGGATCATCGCCGGAAGATCGCCCGCGCGCTCCTCACCTTCGCCGATGAGCCCGAAGGCAAGGCGGCCCTGGCGCGCCTCGGCATCGACCGCTTCGCCCGGCCTCCCGCCCACCTCTACGACTCGGTGCGCGAGATGGAGTCGTTCGTCGACCGTTTCCGCAGGCAGCACCACGCCGTTGTTGAGTGACGCACAGGATGGCCGGCGAGGGCGTCACCGTTCCGTGGTACCGGGGGATCTCCTTCAAGGTCTCGGCGGTCATCGTCCTCCTGGTGGTGGCGACGGTGGCGGTGGCCGGGCTGATCTTTCTCGCCACCCTGCACCACTACACCGAGGGGGTCCTGAAGAGTCGCGGTCGTTATATCGCCGCTACCCTGGCGCAGCAGGCGGTGGAGCCGATCCTCTACGAAGATCGGGTGGCGCTCCTCAAGCTCCTCGAGTCCTTCCAGCCCGAGGCGGGCGGGGCCACGGACGAGGCGGCGATCGTCGACTACGCGGAGATCCGCGACCGTGACGGCCGTCGGCTCGCCGAGGCGGGGCGCATCGCCACCCCCCCGCCGGTGCATCAGTCCGGCGGAGAGGGGGTGGTGGTGACCGATGCTGGGGGGATGGTCTTCGAGGTGGCGGCGCCGGTGGTGGTGAAGGGGGTGCAGATCGGCCTGGTACGCGTCGGTGTCACCCGCGCCCTGGCGCGGGCCCGCCTGCGCGGTCTCGTCGGTCAGATCGCCCTCCTCCTCGCTTGCGCCGCGCTCCTCGCCGCCAGCGCCACGGTCCTCCTGTCGCGCCGCTTCATCCGCCCGCTCCTCCAGATGATCCACGGTGCCCGGCAGATCGGTGCGGGTGGATGGGGGACCCAGATCCAGGTACGTAGCCGCGACGAGACCGGGGAGCTCGCCGCCACCTTCAACGAGATGTCCGTCCGGCTGCAGGAGGCCTTAGAGGAGGTCCACCGCACCCAGGCGCAGCTCATCCGGTCCGAGCGCCTCTCCACCCTCGGCAGCTTCGCCGCCCACCTCGCCCACGAGCTGAAGAACCCCCTCACCTCCATCAAGCTCTCCATGCAGGCGATGGCCGAGGGGGAGCGCGGCTGTCTCGACGCGGAGGAGCGTGAGCTGATCCTCAACGACGTCGCCCGCATGGACGAGGTGATCACCTCCTTCCTCGCCTACGGGAGGCGGCGGCCGGTGGCACCGGTGGCGGTGGAGGCGGCCCCCCTGTTGGAGGAGATCGGCCGTCGCCTGGTGGCGCGCGGCCGCCAGGCGGGGGTGGCGGTGGAGCTGGCGGTCGCCCCGGACCTCGGTTGCCTGCGCCTCGACCCCGAGCGGATCAGCGAGGCGCTGGAGAATGTGGTGACCAACGCCATCCAGGTCTCCGACGACGGCGCCGTGGTCACCGTGGACGTCTCCCGTGACCACCGTGGCCTGCGGGTGGCGGTCGCGGACCACGGTCCGGGCATGGATGCGGAGGTGCGGGCCCACCTCTTCGAGCCCTTCTACACCACCCGGCACGGTGGCACCGGTCTCGGGCTCGCCATCGCCCAGCAGGGGGTGGAGGACCACGGTGGCCGCATCGAGGTGGAGAGCACGGTAGGACGCGGTACGGTCGTGACGATCGTGCTGCCGTACACGGGGGAGGAGTGAGCCATGGAACGAGTCCTCATCGTCGACGACGAGCCGGGCGTTCGTCACTTCCTGAAGAAGATCCTCGACCGAGACTACCTGGTGGCCGCGGCGGAGGACGGCGAGACCGCCCTGGAGGCGATCGAAGTCGCGGAGCCGGCGGCGATCCTCCTCGACTGGAAGCTGCCGGGGATCTCCGGGGTCGAGCTGTTGCGCGAGATCCGCGGCCGCCTCCCGGAGGCGGCGGTGGTGGTGATCACCGCCTTCGGCGACACGGACACGGCGATCCAGGTGATCGAGGAGGGCGCCTTCGACTACCTCACCAAGCCGCTCGACCTCGACACGGTACGCGAGGTGATCGGCCGCGGGGTGCAGTCGGCGAGCCGCGGTGCCACGGCCGAGATCCTCACCGTCGCCCCGGAGGAGCGGCTCAAGGGGCACCAGCTCATCGGCAACGCCGCCCCCATGGTGGCGGTCTACAAGCAGATCGCCCAGGTGGCGAAGCTCGACGTCACCGTCCTCATCCGCGGTGACTCGGGGACCGGCAAGGAGCTGGTGGCGCGCACCCTGCACCGCTACAGCCGCCGCGCCGGCGGCCCCTTCGTGGCGGTGAACTGCGCCGCCATCCCCGAGAACCTCCTGGAGAGCGAGCTCTTCGGTTACGCCCCGGGCGCCTTCACCGGCGCCGACCGCCACGGCAAGGCGGGCCGCTTCGAGCAGGCGGCGGGGGGCACCCTCTTCCTCGACGAGGTGGGGGACATGGAGCTCGTCCTGCAGGCGAAGGTCCTGCGGGCGCTCCAGGATGGGACCTTCCAGCGCCTCGGCGGCAGCGACACCCTCCACCCGGACGTGCGGGTGCTTGCCGCCACCAACCGCCCCCTGGAGGAGCTGGTGGGGGAGGGCGGCTTTCGTCCCGACCTCTTTCACCGGCTCAACGGGGTGACCATCGAGCTGCCCGCCCTACGCAACCACCTCGATGACCTCCCCGACCTCCTCACCCACTTCATCCAGCGGTTCAACGCCGAGCTTGGCCTCCACATGCGCGGTTTCGAGCCGGCGGTGGTGGAGCTGCTTGCCGGCTATCCGTGGCCGGGCAACGTGCGCGAGCTGGAGAACACGGTGCGCCGGGCGATGGTGATGTCGAAGGTGGACTACCTCGCCGCCGACGCGGTGCGCGACCAGCTCCCGGCACCGCCCCCCGCGGTGGGCACCATCGATCCGCGCTGCGCCACCCTGGTGGAGCAGGCGATTGACCGGAGCGTGGCCGAGGGGGTGGCGCCGTATGCGACGGTCATGGCGATGGTGGAGCGGATGGTGGTGAAGAGCGCCCTGGCCCGCAGCGAGGGCAACCAGGTGCAGGCGGCCAAGCTCCTGGGGATCACCAGCACGACGTTGCGGAAGAAGATCGAGGAGTATGGATTGTGAGGGCAAACTGCGCCCTCACAATCCATTAGGGATTAGGGAAGGACGGCCCACCGGGCCGAAGGAGATGCCGATGGAAACCACCCCCCGAAAAAATCATCCGGCCGCGCAGCGGCCAACCACCCCTATTCCCCTATCTCCCTACCTCCCTACCCTAGACCCCGGCTCGCCTGGCGAGCCCCCGGCATGCGGCGTGCTTGGGCTGGATCAAAGATGACTGTGCTGCTCGCCTTCGTTGTCGTGGTCCTCTCCGCCACCGTGCCGGCGGCGGCGGTCGCGGCGGGGTGCCCGGCGTGCCACCGGGAGGCACCCGCCGGTTCGCCGGCGGCGGCGGCGTTCGGCCGCTGGCAGGGGTCGGTCCATGCGGCAGCGCAGGTCACCTGCGATCGCTGTCACGGCGGCCACCCGGAGGCGACGACCCGCGCGGCGGCCCACGCCGGCATGCTTCCCCCTTCGGACTCGGCATCGCCGGTCCACCCGACCCACGTCCCCGCGACCTGTGGCCGCTGTCACGAGCCGCAGGTCCAGGAGTTCATCCGCTCACGCCACTACCGCGTCCTCCAGGGGGCGGCGCCCGGTGAGGCACCCACCTGTGTCACCTGCCACGGCGCCATGCCCACCGAGGTCCTCACCCCGGAGACGGTGGCGACGGCGTGCGCCCGCTGTCACAACGCCAAGGGGGGGGTCAGCCCGCGCATCCCGCAGGAGGCGCACGCCACCCTCGACCTCATCTTTTTTGCCAAGACCACCCTCGAGTGGAGCCGTGACGCCCTCGCCCACGCCCGGGCGCTCGGGCGCCCCGTGGGCGAGGGAGAGCGGGCGTTGGCGGCGGCGTAGACGGCCTTCCACGCGGCCGAGGCGAAGTGGCACTCCTTCCGCTTCGACGAGATCCTCGACACCGTGGAGCGCGCCTACGACGGTGCCAAAGAGGCGAAGCGGGCGGTGGACAGCGCGGTCACCCGCGGCGCCATCGAGGGCCGGGCCGGGCACCGGTAGGAGCGGGTTGCACCCGCGATCCGCGCCAGCGGCGCGGCCCTCGGGCTCACCCCTCAGGATTCAAGACCGGCCCTTGGGGCCGGGGGTACAACCCCCTCTACCGGAGACCCTGCGGCCCGGGCGCCGTCATGCCGGCCCTGAGGGCCGGACACGGAGGGGCCGCCGGCGGGAACCGGCATCTCCCGGCGGGTCGGAGCGGATCCTTTGCACCGGCGCCGCCTGTACAGCGGCTGTACACCGGTCGCCCCCTCCCTGTGGAGTGGCTGGTCATGCGGCGGCGCCTGCGGACCGCCACGGTGGGGGGCGGCGCGCCGCAAGTCCGTGACGGGGCTGGACGGTGGACCGTCCGCCACCGGCTCGGGTGGGGATGGCACATAAGTTGCTCATCTCCGAGCAGGCTCCCGCGGAGGGGGCACGTGCAGATCCTTCAACAGAGGAGAACGGCCATGCAGAGACGACGCTCCACCCTTTGGTACCTCCTGCCCATGGTGGCGCTCCTGATCCTCCCGCTGGCGGGGTGCGACGACGGGGACGACGGCGCCGTGGGGCCGCCGGGGCCGGAAGGGGCCGCGGGATCGACGGGCCCCGCAGGGCCGGCGGGGCCGGCGGGCCCCACCGGGCCGGCGGGGCCGGCCGGCAGCGGCGCCGCCACCCTGAGCGACCTGGATCAGCTCCTGGTCACCACCCTCTCCACGGAGAACGTCGTCGACCTCCACGACGAAACCTCCGCCGACTACGACGCCGACTGCGTGAGCTGCCACGGCGACAAGAGCGGTGAGGTGGCCCTCGACGGGACCACCCCCATGGCCCACGCGATGATGATGCCGCAGACCCCGGGGGCGGACACCAACGCCAGGTGCGCCTACTGCCACGCCAAGGTCCGCCTCCAGTACCGCAACCCGACGCAGAACTTCCACATGGACGTCTACGCCGAGTATGCGGACCCGCGGCCGGCGCTCACCGCCGGGGTCCAGCACGAGACCGCGCGCCAGGACATCAACGCCAGCGCGGCGGGGACGGCGATCCGCAAGCCGTACGAGTCGTCCAGCGCGTGCAACACCTGTCACGGCCCCACCCCGGTGGGCACGGCGGTGTCGTTCTACCAGAAGTAGCCATCTCCCCCCTTCCGAATCCCTAGCAAGCGGAGGCTTGAACCCATGGCAAGCAAGACAAGCAACGAGCGGCCGAAGAGCTGGCTTGACCCCTCCCTCAGCCGCAGAGCCTTTCTTAAGTCGAGCAGCGCGTTGGCGGCGGTGGCGGCGGCCGGCACCCTCTTCAAGGCGCGGCCGGCAGAGGCGGTGACCACCGGTGGCCTGCCCCCCGACCCGATCGAGCAGGACGCCGACATCGTCTACACCGCCTGCCTCCAGTGTCACGGCGGCTGCGGTATCCGGGCGAAGGTGAAGGACGGCGTCCTGGTGAAGATCGACGGCAACCCGTACCACCCGAACGCCGCCGAGGTGGACCACCGCCTCCCCTACACCACCAGCCGCGCCGACTCCATCCAGACCCTCGGCTCGGTCTGCCTCAAGGGGCAGGCGGGGGTGCAGACGATCAACAACCCGTACCGCCTGCTTCACCCGCTGAAGCGCGCCGCGGGTCGCGGGGACGGGAAGTGGGAGGTGATCAGCCTCAACGCCGCCCTCGACGAGGTGGCGCGGGCGATCGCCCCCTACTTCCAGAAGACGGTGGCCGACACCTCCCTCACCCCGGCCCAGGCGGCCGCGGCGGCGGACGCGGCGAACTACATCGACACCGACTTCCCGGAGCTCGGTGGCAAGGCGAACCAGGTGGTCTTCTCGCCGGGGCGCTTCGAGCACGGTCAGAAGGAGTTCACCGACCGCCTCTTCAAGCACGGCTTCGGGACGGTGAACTACCGCCACGACCACACCTCCATCTGCGAGACCTCGCACCACGTGGCCCACGCCCTGATGTACAACGGCAAGGACCACCTGAAGCCGGACATCGTCAACGCGGAGTTTTGCATCGCCTGGGGCGCGAACCCCCTGGAGGCGGACTTCCCGATGCAGGCGATCTCGCGGAAGTTCATGAAGTTCCGCAAGAACGGTGGCGAGCTGGTGGTGATCGATCCCCGCTTCTCCAACTCGGCGGCGGTCGCCGACCAGTGGCTGCCGGTCCAGCCGGGCCAAGATGCCGCCCTGGCCATGGGGATGATCCAGTCGATCATCGCCAACGCCCGGTACGACGCCGCCTATCTCCGTCGGCCGCATGCCGGGGCCGCGAATCCGAACAGCGAGACCACCTTCTCCGACGCCACCTACATCGTCGACACCACCGCCAACAACGGTTCCGGCGGCCTCCTCCTGAGCGGCGGCGGCAAACAGCAGGTGGTGAACAGCGGCGGCACGGTCGTGGATTTCGACACGGTGGACACGGCCCAGCTCGATCCCTCGACCCTCCCGACCGGCCAGATGACCGTCTTCCAGCTCCTCAAGCAGGAGGCGAACAAGAAGACGATCGCGGAGTGGGCGCACATCGCCGACCCCTCGGACACGGTGATCACCGCGGCGACGATCACCGACCTCGCCAGCCGGTTCACCTCCCACGGCAAGAGGGCGACGATCGAGATCTACCGCGGCGTGGTGCAGCACACCAACGGCACCTACACCGCCATGGCGATCCTCGCCCTGAACAACCTGATCGGCAACATCGACTGGAAGGGCGGCATGGCCACCGGCGGCGGCCACTGGCACGAGGTGGACAAGAAGGCCGCCGGGATGATCAACCTCAAGTCGGACGTGGGGGCCGGGAAGCAGTCGCCCAACGGCATCCCCATCACCCGGGTGGGCAAGGAGTACGAGAGCGACGCTCCCAACCTCTTCGCCGCCGACGGCTATCCGGCGAAGCGCCCCTGGTTCCCCTTCGCCGGGTTCGGCAACTACCAGGAGATCATCCCCTCCATCGGCGACGCCTACCCGTACGCCTGCAAGGCGCTACTCACCTACTGGAACAACATGCCGTACTCGGCACCGGCGATCCGTGACGTGGTGATGGAGATCCTCAAGGACGAGAGCCGGGTGCCGTTCCACGTAAACTTCGACTACGAGATGGGAGAGAACGCCTCCCTCGCCGATGTTGTCATCCCCGACGGCTGCTACCTGGAGCGCTTCTCCACCCCACACGTGGCACCGTCGATCCTCACCAAGGCGAGCGGCTTCCGCCAGCCGGTGGTGGGCACCTACGACCAGACGAAGAAGGCGTGGGAGTTCCCCTACAGCCACCCCCTGTCCGGTGACATCCAGATGATCGAGGACCTGATGATCGCCCTCGCCCACAAGGTGGAGGGGATCACCGGCCAGACGTGGCCCGGCTTCGGCGCCGCCCCCTTCTCCGGGAGCGACCCCGACACCAGTGGCAAGACGCTCTACAACGCCGGCGACTACTACGACCTGATCCTCAACAACTGGATGATCGAGAGCGGCAAGCCGGCCTCCATCCAGGAGATCCGCGACAAGGGCGGCGTCTTCGAGGACGACAGCGGCGCCTACGACGCCGACGGCCTCCACGTCGCCCACCGGTACGGCGGCCAGGTCCACTTCTTCATCGACTACAAGCCCCACGCCCACGCCTACGGCGGCGCCACCCTGGTGGAGACGCGCGACTCCCTGAGCGGCGCCAACCACACCGGGCTGCCCACCTACGTCGACCCGGAGCAGGACATCGCCGGGAGCTCCTATGCCGGTGAGGGGAGCGGCACCAACGTCTTCAAGCTCCTCACCTTCAAGCCGGTGATGCACGCCCAGGGCAGGACTGTCATCGACCCGTGGCTGGTGGACCTGATGCCCGACCCCATGGTCCAGATGAACACCGCGGACGCGGCCGCTCTCGGCCTGAAGAGCGGCGACAAGGTGAAGATCACCTCCACCCACACCGGGCCGTACTCGCGCACCATGGGCGACGCCGACGACCCCTTCCTCGCCAACCGGGCGCACCTGCAGGTGACCGATGGGATCCGGCCGGGGTGTATCTCCATCCCCCACAGCTACGGCCACTGGCAGATGAGCTCCCAGTCGCGCCAGGTCATCCTGGCCAGCGGCGTGACCCAGACCGTCGAGGGGGATGCGAGCCGCGCCGCCGGAGTCTCCTCGTCACCGGTCACCCGTCTCGACACCTCCGTGGGCATCACCTACCCGGCCGCGCCCCAGGACCCGGTGGGCGGCAGCGTCGCCTTCTACGACTCCTTCGTCACCGTCGAGAGGCTCTGATCGCGGCCTGACGGCAACCCCGCCTCACGAACCATCAAGGAGAAATGACCATGGCACAGATCGGTTGGGCCATCGATTTGGAGCGCTGCACCGGGTGTCAGACGTGCACGATCGCCTGCAAGTCGGAGAACAACACCCCCATGGGGACCAACTACCGCGACGTCGCCTTCGTCGACAGCGGCGGCTACCCCCTGCTTCAACGCCTCTTCGTCACCATGTCTTGCAACCACTGCGAAAACCCGGCGTGTCTCGCCTCGTGTCCGGTGGACGCGATCACCAAGGAGTCGACCTACGGCATCGTCCTCATCGATCAGGACAAGTGCATCGGTTGCAAGTACTGCGTCTTCGCCTGCCCGTACGGCGCGCCGCGTTACAACGGGTCGACCCAGAAGGTGGAGAAGTGCACCTTCTGCATCCACCGGATCGAGCAGGGGCTCTTCCCGGCGTGTGAGACCTCGTGCATCGGCCGGGCGATCCGCCACGTCGTCTCCTTCGACACCGCCGCGGACTCGGGCAGGGACGCCCCCACCGGCTTCGCCGACGCGGGCCTCACCCACCCCTCCACCCGCTTCCTCCACGACGGGAGCGAGGCGGTGCAGCCGGGGGACCCGGTGGCCGCGACCTGAGGGTCGCCCCGCACCGCCCCGGCGCCGGTATTCGCCATGACCCTTCGCAAGGAGCCTGTCCATGAGTGGCACGACCGTCATAGTAGAGAGGGAGCCGGTGGGAGAGCCGATGCGTGAGGTCGCCCCTGCGCGGGCGGCGTGCTACGGGTGGCTCGCTGCCCTCTTCAAGGGGCCGCCGCCACCGGCGCTCCTGGAATGGGTGGTGAATCCGGACTTCCGGGTGGTCGCCTTCGAGGTGGCCGGCGCGGAGCTCTCCGCCGAGCTCGTCGCCGCCGCCTCCGAGGCCGACCTCGACGAGCTGCGCTGGGACTACAACAACCTCTTCCTCGTCCCCGCCGGCCAGTACCTCACCCCGTACGAGTCGGTCTACCGCGGCCGCCACCGCGATGCGCGGGGCAAGGCGCGCCTCGGCGGCCTCAACGGCCCGGAGACGGCGGAGGTGGCCCGCTTCTATCGCGCCTGGGAGGTGGAGGTGGACCAAGATCGCCGCCTCCTCCCCGACTTCGCCGGCGTCGAGCTCGACTTTCTCCGCCTGCTGGCCGCGCGCGAGGTGAAGGCGTGGGAGGCGGGTGACGCCGCTGGGGCGCGTCGCCTCGTCGACGCGCAGCGGACCTTCCTCCTCGACCATGCCGGCCGCTGGCTCCCGGAGCTGTGCGGCAAGATGGCGGCGCTCGCCGGCCAGCCCCTCTATGCGGCGGTGGCCCGTTTTGCCCGCAGCTTCCTGGCCCTGGAGGAGGCGACCTTCCGCGACCTCCCGCCCCTGGCGGGGGGCGGGAGCCCCGATCCCGCAGGGTGACCGCCATGGTCGCCCCCCTCGACCGCCTGCGGCGCCCGTGGTGCGCCGGGCCGAGACGAGACGAGAGCCCATCCATGCCCTCCGTCCTCATCGTCGACGACGAGGAGCTCACCTGCTGGGCCCTCGGCAAGAGCCTCCAGGCCGCGGGGTGGCGGGTCCGGTGTGCCCACTCGGCGGAGGAGGGGTGGACGCGTCTCGTCGAGGCGGCGGCGGACGTGGTCGTCTCCGATGTGGGGCTCCCCGGGGAGGATGGGATCGCCTTCATCTCCCGGGTGCGTGGCCGGTGGCCGGCGACACGCTGCTTTGTGATCACCGCCGCGTGGTCGGCCTCGGTGGGGGCCCGCGCCGAGGCCGCAGGCGCCGTGGCCGCGCTCGCCAAGCCCCTCGATCTTGAAGCCTTCAAGCGGACCGTCGCGGCGGTGGCGGCGAAGTCATCGGGGGCACCGCCGTGAGCCTGGCGACGCGGTGGGTGAGCTCCCTGCGCGCCGAGCGTGGCTGCGGCCCGGTGCCGGTGGTCGCGCCCCGGCGGTGTCTCCGCCGCCACCCCTCATCCACCCGGTGCGTCCGGTGTGGCGGGGTCTGCCCGGTCTCGGCGGTGGCGTTCTCGGCAACCGGCGTCTCCCTCGGGGAGGGGTGCATCGGCTGTGAGGCGTGCGTCGTGGCGTGCCCCACGGACGCCCTGACGGTGCCGCCGGAGGTCGTCGGCCAGCGCCGCGAGCGTCTCGACGCGGCCGCGGAGGTGGTGCGTCTTACCTGTGTCCGCCAGCCGGGGCGCGGGGCGGCGACGGTCACCTTCGGCTGCCTGGCCGGCCTCCCCCTCGCCACCCTCCTCGCCCCCCTGACCCGGCCGCACCGGCGTGTCGAGGTGGAGCGTGGCGGCTGTGGCGGGTGTGATCTGGCGGCGACGGGCGCCGCCGTCGCCGCCACCCTCGACCGGGCACGGGCGCTGCTGACCGCCTTCGGGATCGCCCCGGAGCGAATTGTCGAGGTCGACACCTTTCCCCGGGAGGGGCGGGCGCAGGGGGAGGCGGTGGGGCGCCGGGAGCTTCTTCTCCGCCTGCGTGCCGGTGCCGGTCGGGCGGTGGCCGCCCTGCGGGAGGAGGAGCGGGAGGAGGGGAGGGGGGAGGCGGCGGCGGGCGCGGCCGAGCCGCAGCTCGCCGCCGTCCTCCGGGAACTCGGGACGCCGCTGGTCGGGGCGACCCTCCCCACCGGCCTCGACGCCGGCGTGGTGCACGTCACCGGCGCCTGCTTCGGCTGCAACGTCTGCGAGACCCTCTGCCCGACCCGGGCCTTGCGGCGCGATGCCGATGGCGCGGCCATCCGCCTCCTCTTCGCTCCGGCACGGTGTCGCGGCTGTGGCGTCTGCGCCGAGGCGTGTCTCGCGGACGCCCTCACGGTCACCCCGGCCACCGGCGGGGCGCAGCCTCCTCCCCTCTCCGACGCCTATCTCACCGGCGCGGAGGTCGAGCTGGCGGTGGTGGCGCCACGCGCCTGCGTTCGGTGCGGTGCCCGCTTCACTGGAACGCCAGGGGAGGTGTGCGACCCCTGCCGCACCACGGGGCCCGGCGCCGGTCGCCTGCGCGGCCTGCCGTCCACCGGCGTCCCTTTCCTCCCCGGAGGACCGCACTCGACACCTCCTTTCGGAGACGGCAGACTGAATTGAGTCGCCGGCGGCTTCGGCGGCTCTTGAGAGAGAGTCGGCTCACGCCGGCACACAACCCACTCCGAGCCGAAGCGCCTACCTCTCCGCCTAACGGGGACAGGGCGCCAGGCCGACAGGGTGGGGCTGGAAACGGCCTCGCCTCCCGTGTTTGGAAAGGAGTGCACCATGGGCGTTGTCCTGGCCCCCGCGCGGCGGGGGTACACCACCGGTGGCGGCCGCCACCTCATCGACCCGCAGGGTCGCCGCCTCCGCTACCTGCGCCTGTCGGTCACCGACCGGTGCAACCTCCGCTGCCGCTACTGCATGGGGGCCGACGGCCTCGACTGGGTTCCCCGGGAAGAGGTCCTCACCTGGGAGGAGCTGGAGCGGATCGTGCGCATCGCCGTGGACCTCGGGGTGCGCAAGGTGCGGATCACCGGCGGCGAGCCCTTCGTCCGCCGCGGCACCGTCGACTTCCTCGCCCGCATCCGGCGACTCCCGGGGCTGGAGCGGCTGTGCGTCACCACCAACGGCGTGGGGCTGGCCCCGCGGGTGGCGCGCCTGGGGGCGGCCGGCGTCGACGCGGTGAACCTGTCGCTCGACGCCCTCGACCGCGAACGGTTCTTGCAGATCAGCCGCCGCGACCGCCTCGCCGACGTCCTCGCCACCCTCGACGCCCTCGTCGCCACGAAGATGCGGGTGAAGGTGAACGCGGTGGTGGTGGCGGGGATGAACGAGGAGGAGATCGTGCCCCTGGCCGAGCTCGCCCGCACC
>JAJRSX010000008.1 GCA_024278555.1 bacterium
GGCCCAGATCGCCCGGCCCCTGACCGAGGCGGAGCGGGCGCGGGTGGCGGTGACGGTCCCCAACTACCTCAAGTACGTCGCCCGCTACCGCGCCACCGAGGGGTTCGCCGAGCAGGGCCACTGAGACGGACGGCCAGAGAGGCTCAGAGCAGAGAGGGGCTGCAGAAATAGCCCTGAGCACCCCCCCTCCTTCACACCGCTGGAACACGAAAACACGAAAGGGGGAAGACACGAAAAACAGCCAAGCGAACCCTTTCGTGTTTTCAATTTTTCGTGCCTTCGTGTTCCTGCCCACGCGAGCATTCAGGTACACCGGATTCCTCGGCACTCATGAGACGCAGGGGCTCGGCGTCGCCTCTGACCGCCCGAGAGGGGGGGGCGCGCTCGGTTGACGGGTCGTCGTGTCACCGATAACGTCTTACCATCGTCTTACCTTTTGGAGTCTCTCCCATGCTTACCACGCGCATTTCCAGCAAGGGGCAGTTGATCATCCCGAAGGCGGTACGCCGGGCCCATGGGTGGGAGGCGGGGGTGGAGCTGATCGTGGAGGATCGTGGTGACCGGGTCGTCCTGCGTCCTGTGCGTCCGCTGCCGAGGACGGAGGTGGATGAGGTTCGGGGGTGCACCGGCTACCGGGGGCCGAGGCGGTCGCTGGAGGAGATGGAGGCGGCCATCGCCAAGGGGGCGCTGGGGCGGTGATCGCGCTGGATACCAACCTGGTGGTCCGCCTCGTCACCAATGACGACCCGAGGCAGGCTTCACGGGTCGCCAAGCTCGTCGAACGGGAGGAGGTCTACCTTCCGAAGACGGTGCTCCTGGAGAGTGTGTGGGTCCTGCGCCACGCCTACGGCCTGGAGCCGGAGGTGATCCGCACCGCGCTGGAGAAGCTCCTCGGTCTCGCACAGCTCACGGTGGAGGAGGGGGATGCGGTCCACCGGGCGCTCGCCTGGTACGGCGAAGGCCTCGATTTCGCCGATGCCCTCCATCTCGCCTCGTGCCGCCGTGTCGACGCCTTCGCAACCTTTGACCGGCGGTTGCGCGGCGTGGCGCGCCGTCTGCAGACGACGCCCCCGGTGGTCGCGCCGTAGGCGGCCTCGCCTCGACCCGCATGCCTGTGTCGCCGCGGTCGCGGTGCGGCCGAAGAGGGTTCGCGTGGGCCGTGACGGCGGCCCTTGTCCGAGTGGATCGGCGTGGGAGCTCCGGGGTAGGTTGCGCGCCATGGATCTGTCTCGCCTTGGCCGCGCCGCCCTCACCCTCCTTGCCGCCCTCCCTGCCTTCGCCTGCCACCGGGTGGAGCCGCCCGCCCATGGGTGGCTCCACGCCGGGCGGCCGGTGGCGCCGCTGCCCGGCGAGGTCCACTTCGGCGCCATGCGCCAGCTCACCTTCGGCGGCGACAACGCGGAGGCGTACTGGTCGGAGGATGGCCGGCGGCTGATCTTACAGGCGACCGGCAGGGGCGGCGGCTGCGATCAGATCTACACCCTCGACCTCACCACCGGCGCCCGCCGCCTGGTCTCTACCGGGACCGGCCGGACCACCTGTAGCTACTTCTTCGACCACGACCGCCACATCCTCTTCGCCTCGACCCACGCCGCCTCCCCGGACTGTCCGCCGGCCCCGGACCACTCGCACGGCTATGTCTGGCCCCTCTACCCGAGCTTTGAGATCTACCAGGCGGAGCCGGACGGCGCCCACCTCGCCCCGCTGATCGTCCGGCCCGGCTACACCGCCGAGGCGACCACCTGCCGCGAGGACGACCGGATCCTCTTCACCCAGGTGGCGGACGGCGACATCGACCTCTACGTGGCCGACAAAGACGGCGGCAACATCCGCCGCATCACCGACACGCCGGGGTACGACGGCGGCGGCTTCTTTTCCGACGACTGCACGCGGATCGTCTGGCGTGCCTCGCGCTTCAAGGAGCCGGCGAAACTCGCCGACTTCCGCGCCCTGCTGGCGCAGGGGGTGGTGCGCCCGTCGGAGATGAGCCTGTGGGTCGCCGACGGCGAGGGGGATGAGCCGCGCCAGATCACCTACCTGCCGGGCGCCTCCTTCGCCCCCTACTTCGTCCCCGGCGGGCGGGAGGTGATCTTCGCCTCCAACTGGCAGGACCCCCAGGGGCGCACCTTCGACCTCTACACCGTCGGCATCGACGGCAGCCGCCTGACCCGCGTCACCCACGGGGGCGGCTTCAACGCCTTTCCGATGTTCTCGCCGGACGGCCGCTGGCTCGCCTTCGCCTCCAACCGCTACGGCGGCCGGCCCCACGAGACGAATCTGTTCGTCGCCGAGTGGCGCGCCGAGGCGGACCGGGCGGAGGTCATCCCCTCTCCGGTCGACCCGTACATGCAAGATGTGCGCTGGCTCGCTGATCCGGCGCGCGAGGGCCGCCGGGTGGGCTCCGCGGGGATCGAGGCGGCGGCGGACTACCTCGCCCACCGCTTCGCCGCGGCCGGCGCCCTGCCCGCCGGGGACCTCGCCGACGGCGGCCCGAGCTGGTTCCAGACCTTCGAGGTGGCCGTGGGGGTGCGCCTCGATGACACCAACCGGCTGCAATCGGGCCAGCGGCGGCTGCGGCCGGGCAGGGACTACCTCCCCGCCCCCTTCTCCTCCACCGGGCCGCTGGCCGGGGAGATGGTCTTCGGCGGCTACGGCATCCAGGCGCCGGAACTCCACTGGGACGACTACGACGGCCTCGACGTCACCGGCAAGGTGGTCCTGGCCCTGCGCGGGGTGCCCGCGGACGGCGAGGCAGGGCCGTTTGCCACCGCTGCCGGGCGGCGCTACTCCGACCCGCGCTACAAGGCGTTCATCGCCCGGGAGCGCGGCGCCGTCGCCCTCCTCCTGGTGAACCCGGAGGAGGAGGGCGAGGAGAGGCTGCCGCGGCTGGTGGCGACGGGGCCCGAGTCGGAGGCGGGGATCCCGGTCCTCTACGTGAGCCGCCAGACGGTGGTCCGCTGGCTGCGCATCGCCAAGACCGACCTGGCCACCGTCCGGGCGCGGGTCGACGCGGGGGACCCGGCGGTCCACGCCGTCGCCCTCCCCCACCTGAAGGGCGAGGTGGCGCTCGAGCGCGACCGGATGACGACGCGCAACGTCGTCGGGGTCGTCCCGGGCTCCGACCCGCAGGCGGAGGCGGTGCTGATCGGCGCCCACTACGACCACCTCGGCCACGGCGGCCCCGGCTCGCTCGCCCCGGACAGCCGGGCCATCCACCCGGGCGCCGACGACAACGCCTCGGGGACCGCCCTGCTCATCGACCTCATCGGCCGCCTGCGCACCGCCCACCTGCGCCGCCCGGTCGTGGTGGCCGCCTTCTCCGGCGAGGAGATCGGCCTCGCCGGCTCCGCCTACTTCGCCCGCCACCGGCCGCCGGCGGCGAAGCGGCTGCGGGCGATGGTCAACTTCGACATGGTCGGGAGGCTCAACGACAACCGCCTCACGGTCTTCGGAGTCGACTCGGCGACGGAGCTCAAGGGGGCGGTCATTGCGGCGTGCGATGCCTCACCGCTCACCTGCACCACCGGCGGCGACGGCTTCGGCCCCTCGGACATGACGCCGTTCTACGCCGCCGACGTGCCGGTCCTCTTCTTCACCTCCGGCCCCGAGGTGGACTACCACCGCCCCACCGACACCGCCGACAAGGTGAACGGCGCCGGCGCCATCGAGGTGGCGAAGGTGGCGGCGGCGGTGGTGGCGCGGCTGGACGACGACGCCCCCCTCACCCTCCAGCGCACCGGCCACCCGTTGGCGCAGCGTGCCGAGGGCCACGGCTACGGCGCCTACTTCGGGATCGTCCCCGACGTGGCGGCGCTCGCCGGCGATACCGGCGGCGAGGGGGTGCGCATCTCCGGCTGCCGTGCCGACTCCCCGGCAGCCCGGGCCGGCCTGGCCAAGGGCGACCTGATCACCGCCCTCGGCGACCACCGGGTCGCCAACCTCCGCGACCTCGCCTTCTGCCTGCGCGCCCACAAGGCGGGCGAGACGGTGGCGGTGCACTATCGCCGCGATGGGGTGGAGGGGAGGACGGAGGCAACCCTGGGCAGGCGGTAGCGTCAGTCGTGGCCGGCGAGGTTGCGCCGTTCTCCCACCCGCCGGTCCCGTCGCCGCCGTTCGCTGAAGTAGTCCCCCTTGTAGATCGGGTCCTCCTCCTCGGCGAGACGCGCCGCGAGCCGGTCGGAGACCCGACGGAGGTAGCGCCGGCGATCCCCCGCACGCCGGTCGTGGGACACACCGGTGGGGAGGTCGGGCATTCCTGAGGGTCGTTGTTCCATGGCATCCTGCCTTTGGCTGCGGGTTCACGGCGTCAGTACCACCCATACAATCCGTGTGCCACCCTCTCCAACCCCGGCCCTGTCTCGTGACAATGGGGACAACAGTTTGTTTTTTCAGCCAATCGTCCACAAGTGGAAAGTCATCGCAGATCGCTCGCCATTGCAAAACTGTCCATTCTCGATACACCTCTCTTCGCACAGGCTTGTAGATGGGGACCTCAACCTCATGAAAACACTGGCTTTCAGCCGGCCATCGCTCGTGTTGTCTCAGATAGAGACACCGCCTCATATTGCGACAGGGGGTGGGGGAAGGTGGTGAATCTTCACCAATGAGCCGTTCGCCTGGTGAGATTCGGTTCACCCTGCTTGCCGGTGGCGACGGGGCGGAGCGGCGGTGCCGCTTTGTGACCGCCCACGGGGGGGTCGACACCCCGTCGTTCATGCCGGTGGGGACCGACGGCGCGGTGCGCACCCTCACCCCGGCGCAGGTGGCGGCGGCGGGGGGGCCGGCGGTGGTCCTCGGCAACACCTTCCACCTCCTCCTCGCGCCGGGGCCGGAGGTGGTGGCACGCCACGGCGGTCTGCACCGCTTCATGGGGTGGGAGCGGGCCATCCTCACCGACTCGGGCGGCTTCCAGGTCTTCAGCCTCCCGGGGGCCGAGGTCTCCGAGGCGGGGATCCGCTTCCCCGACCCGCGCAAGGAGCATGCGGGACGGGAGGTGTGGCTCGACCCGGAGGAGTCCCTGCGGGTCCAGGGGTTGCTGGGGAGCGACATCGCCATGGCCCTGGACGAGTGTCCCGGCTACCCGGCGACCCGCGAAGAGGTGGCCGCGGCGGTGGCACGCACCACCGCCTGGGCGGCGCGTAGCGCCTTTGCCCACGATCGTGCCGACCAGCTCCTCTTCGGGATCGTCCAGGGGGGGACCTTCCCCGACCTGCGCAGCCGGTCGATCGCCGAGATCACCGCCCTCGGCTTCGACGGCTACGCCATCGGCGGCGTCTCCGTGGGGGAGGGGAGCGACCTGATCCGCTCCGTGGTCGCGGAGACCGCGCCGCAGCTTCCCCCGGACCGGCCGCGCTACCTCATGGGGGTCGGGCTGCCCGAGGACATCCTCGCCGCGGTGGCGGCCGGCTGCGACCTCTTCGACTGCGTCATCCCCACCCGCTATGGCCGCAACGGGACGCTCTTTTCCCGTTCCGGCAAGGTGCGAATCAAGGAGCGCCGCTACCACCGCGACCTCGCGCCGGTCGATTCGCGCTGCACCTGCTACACCTGCCGCACCTTCACCCGCAGCTACCTCCACCACCTCTTCGCGGTGGAGGAGCCCCTCGGCGCCACCCTCGCCTCCCTCCACAACCTCCACTTCTACCAGACCCTCATGGCGTCGATCCGGGAGGCGATCGAGCAGGGCCGGCTGGCCGACTTCACCGCCCGCTTCCTCGACCGGTACAGCCGGCCGCGACGCGCAGCAACAGGGCGACCCCGCCGGCCCCGCCGCGGTCGGCGATGAGCCACACCGCGACCACCGTGGCGGAGCGCGTCGAACTCCTCGACCGGGGCGATCCGGCGGTCTGGGCGCTGGAGCCGCCACCAACGCCGGGGCGCTAGGGGGAGGGGGCACCACCTCCCCAAAATCGTCCCTCTTGATGTTGTCGTCGCGGCGCCTTCCAGACGCGCACGGTTGCGCACCTCGCCGCCCGTGGAGCGGGAGCGGACCTTCGCCGACGTCTCCTACGAGGTCTTCCGCCGCGAGCTGGTGGCGCTGGCGGCGGGCACCCGGTCGATGCGCCACCACGCCGTCACCCGCGGGGTGGACGGGGTGGAACGGTCGGTGGTGGTCCAGGCGGCCCTCCTGCCGGGCCACGAGGAGGACTGGGGGCGGGCCCTGGTCTCCCTGACCAACGTCTCGGACCTGCACCGCGCCGAGGCGCAGATCGAGAAGACCAACCGCACCCCGCGCATGGTCAGCGACTGCGACCAGTTTCTGGTGCGGGCGACGAGCGAGACGGAGCTGATGGAGGGGATCTGCCGCCTCCTGGTGGAGGCGGGCGGCTGCCGCCTGGCGCGGATCGGCGAGGCGGCGGAGGACACGGCGAAGCGCATCGTACCCCTGGCCCACGCCGGCGCCCACGCCGGCTACCTGGAGGAGCAGTTCCGCCAGGCCCAGAAGATGGAGGCCCTGGGCACCCTGGTGGGGGGGGTCGCCCACGACTTCAACAACATCCTGGCGGTGATCGTCGGCAACGTCTCGGTCCTCGAGCTCGACCTCGCGGGGAGCAGGCAGACGATGCGCTCCTCCGGGGCCACGGTGAGACCCTCCTCATCGCCGACGATCGCCAGGACCTCCTGGAGAGCATGGCCGAGGTGGCCACCTCCCTGGGCCACCGGGTCCTTACCGCCCGCAATGGACGCGAGGCGGTGGCCCTCTTCCAGACCCACATGGACGCGATCGACCTGGTCCTCCTCGACGTGGTGATGCCGGAGATGGGCGGGGTGGAGGCGGCGGAGCAGATGCACGCCGAGCGGCCGCACCTGCCGGTCATCTTCATCACCGGCTACGACTTCGACGCCATCTCCGGGGCCCAGCAGATCACCGGGGCGCGAATCCTGGGGAAGCCGGTGGCCACCCCCAACCTGGCCCGCGCCCTCAGGGAGATGGTCGGGTAGGGGCCGGTTGCCGCGGGCCCATCACCCCTCCGGCGGCGCCGCCACCGGCGCGGCCGTCCCCTGGCGGGCCGCCTGCCACGCCGCCTCCAGGGTGTCGGTGGAGGTCTCCGCCAGGACCGCCGCCACGTAGGCGTCGGTGAGGCGGGTGCGGATGCCCGCCTCGACCACCTGGGCGAGGTAGGAGATCCCGTCCTTGCGCTGCTGCCCCGCCTCGCCGCGCGCCGACTCGATGGCACGCTTTGCCAGCCCCACCGCCTCGGGACGGGGGTAGTTCGCCTCTGCCTGCCAGTAGAGGACCACGTCGATCGAGTCGAGGTTGGTGAGCATGCGGACGTGGTGGCGGTCGGCCCCGAGGGGGAGCTTGTTGCTGCCCACCTGGTGGGTCTCCCGCCGCCACAGGCAGCAGGTGGCCGTCTCCACCGAGGTCCCCGGCCGCAAGAGCAGGAGGGTGCCGTCCACCGGGTCGCCCTCCCCCTCGGCCACCACCGTGAGGACCGGGGCGTGGTCGCGGAAGGGGGAGAGGCGGGCGAACTCCACCGCAAACGGGGTGGTGCGCGGCCGCCGCTCGTCGATGAGCGGCGCCAGCTCCTCCCCCGGGTCGGCGACCAGGGAGCCGTAGGCGAGGATCGCCACGCGCAGGGGGTAGCTCACCGGCCCCGCGGCCCCAGCATCTGCTCCGGCCGTACCCAACGGTCGAACTCCTCTTCGGTGAGTAGCCCCAGCGCCAGGGCCGCCTCCTTCAGGGTGGTCCCCTCGGCGTGCGCCTTCTTGGCGATCTTCGCGGAGCTGTCGTAGCCGATGTGGGGGTTGAGGGCGGTCACCAGCATCAGCGACCGGTTGAGGAGCTCCTCGATGCGCGTCCGGTCCGGCTCGATCCCGGCGACGCACCGCTCTTGGAAGGAGTCGGAGGCGTCGGCGATCAGGCGGATCGACTGGAGGAGGTTGAAGATGAGGACCGGCTTGAAGACGTTGAGCTCGAAGTTCCCCGACGCCCCGGCCACGGCGACGGTCATGTCGTTGCCGATCACCTGGGCGCAGACCATGGTCATCGCCTCTGCCTGGGTGGGGTTCACCTTTCCCGGCATGATCGAGCTCCCCGGCTCGTTCGCCGGCAGGCGCAGCTCGCCGATGCCGCAGCGCGGGCCGGAGCCCATCCAGCGGATGTCGTTGGCGATCTTCATCAAGGAGCAGGCGATCGTCTTGGTCACCCCGCTCATCTCGACGATCGCGTCGTGGGCGGCGAGGGCCTCGAACTTGTTCGGCGCCGAGGTGAACGGCAGGTCGGTGATCTCGGCGATCCGCGCCGCGGACCGCTCGGCAAACTCCACGTGGCTGTTCAGCCCGGTGCCCACGGCGGTGCCGCCGAGGGCGAGCTGGCAGAGGCGTGGCAGGGCCCCCTCGACCCGCGCAATCCCGTTGGTGAGCTGCTGGGCGTAGCCGGAGAACTCGTCGCCGACGGTGAGGGGTGTTGCATCCATCAGGTGGGTGCGGCCGATCTTGGCGATCTCCGCGAAGGCATCCGCCTTCGCCGCCAGACCGTCGCGCAGACGGGTGAGCGCCGGGATAAGCCGGTCGTGGATCTGGCGCACCGCGGCGATGTGCATCGCCGTCGGGAAGGTGTCGTTGGAGCTTTGCCCCCGATTCACGTGGTCGTTCGGGTGGACCGGATCCTTCGCGCCGAGCTCGCCGCCGGCCATCTCGATGGCGCGGTTGGCGATCACCTCGTTGGCGTTCATGTTCGTCTGAGTGCCGGAGCCGGTCTGCCACACCACCAGGGGGAAGTGGTCGTCGAGCTTGCCGTCGATCACCTCCTGCGCCGCCGCCACCACCAGCTTGGCGACCTCCTCCGGCAGCTCACCGAGCTCCGCGTTCACCTCGGCCGCGGCCCGCTTCAAGACCCCGAGGCCGTAGATCAGCTCGCGGGGGAAGCGTTCGCCGCCGATCGGAAAGTTCGCCAGGGAGCGGGCGGTCTGGGCGCCGTAGTAGCGGTCCGCCGGGACCTCCACCTCGCCCATGGTGTCGCGCTCGATCCGCTTTGCCATCTCCACCTCCACCTCAGAAGAACAGGGGAGGCGTTTATACCGGAAAGGGGGGGAGTGCGTCAGGGGCGGACTGGCAGACCATTTTCACCGGAGAGACGCAAAGGACGCGGAGAACGGCATCGGAAGGGCCTACCGCCCCGTCACCCACCAAGGGGCTATCCTTCCCGACCCACCCATCCTGTCAGTCCTGTCCATCCTGTCTTGGCCGTCAAAAAAGGATGCGAAAAACCCTAGAGTATAAGGTAAAGACCTGACCCCAGAGGTACTGCGCTAGAGTATAAGGTAAAGACCTGACCCCAGAGGTACTGTGACCCCAGAGGTACTGCGGTCTTTCCCCTCGAAAGGTTCTCCCCCTGGCGACGCCCCGGTCCGCGGTAGCAAGATCGGCCCATGGCCACGCCCGCTCCCCGTCCGCGCTGGGTTCCGCTGATCGTTGGACCGGTAGCGGCGCTCCTGGTCTGGACCCTCGCCGACCTCGACCCCGCCCACCCGGCGGTCACCGCCATGGCCGGCGCGGCGGTGTGGATGGCGGTGTGGTGGCTCTTCGAGGCGGTCCCCCTGGCGGTCACCGCGCTGTTGCCCGTCGTCCTCTTCCCCCTCCTGGGGGTGGAGGCGGGCAAGGTGGTGGCGCGTGCCTACTTCAACTCGGTCATCTTCCTCTTCCTCGGCGGCTTCCTCATCGCCCTGGCCATGGAGCGGTGGAAGCTGCACCGGCGTATCGCCCTGCGCATCCTCCTGCTCGTGGGCGGCAGTCCCGGCGGGGTGGTCCTCGGCTTCATGGTGGTGACCGCCTTCCTCTCGATGTGGATCTCCAACACCGCCACCACCATGATGCTCGTCCCCATGGCGATGGCGGTGATCCGCCAGATGGAGGGAGAACGGGGGCGCGAGGCGGTCCGCCCCTTCGCGGTGGCGCTGCTCCTGGGCGTCGCCTATGCCGCCTCCGAGGGGGGGGTGGCGACCCTCATCGGGACGCCGCCGAACCTCGCCTTCGCGCAGATCTTCGCCACCACCTTCCCGGCGGCGCCGGAGATCTCCTTCGCCCGCTGGATGGTCCTCGGCCTGCCGATCTCCCTGGTGATGCTGGCGATCACCTGGCTGCTCCTCACCCGCCTCCTCTACCCGATGAAGGGGATCGAGCGCATCCCGCGCCAGGTCCTGGCCGATGAGCACGCCGCCCTCGGCCCCACCCAACCGGAGGAGCGGTGGGTCCTCGTCCTGTCGGTGGCGGCAGCGCTCCTGTGGATCTTCCGGCGGCCGATCCACGCCGGCGCCCTCACCGTCCC
>JAJRSX010000123.1 GCA_024278555.1 bacterium
AGGAGGCCGCTCTCCTCGCGAGCTCAGGTTCTAACCTGGCTCAATGCTAACCACGGGCTCGGAGCCCACAAGCAAAGGAGAGCGACCATGAAGCAGGCTACCACGCAGACGATCGGAGTGGACGTGAGCGACCGGAAGAGCCGGATTTCGTCTCGGGGTCGGTTCTTTACCTTATAGCTTCACCCCACCCGCGACACCCCAGCTCCCGTTCTCTACTCTCTGCGTCTCCCGCCCCTTCGCATCTCTGCGTGGAAATCCCACTCGGCACCAACCCCAGCCACACCACCTGAGGATGCCCAGCCCCCGGGTCTCCCCTCTTTGCCTCTTTGCGTTGAGCGGTTCCCCCTCCGCCCCCTTCGTGGTCTTGCCCCGCTGACCGCCCCTACCCGAGCGCCCGTTCCAGCTCCTCCCAGGTGGTCATCGGCGGGGAGCAGGTGTGGTGGCGACAGAGGTAGGCGGTGAGCTTGCCCCCCTGCGCCTCCTTGCCGGCGGCGATGGCGCCGGCCACCGGGGGGTCGCACGGGAGGTGGCAGAGGGCGCGGTGGGGCAGGTGGAGCTGGGCGAGGTGGCGGGCCCAGTCCCGGCGCGCGGCGGGCTCGCCCACCAGGGTGATCTCCGGGGGCGGGTCGAGGGCGGGGGCGACGCAGGCGAGCAGGCCGCCGTAGGCGACCGGCTGGGCGGCCATGGAGCCGGAGTGGTGGGCCAGAGTTGCCTCCGCCGCGCCGCCCAGGCGTACATCGTCGGTGAACGGTACGAGGCGCAGGAGCAGGGTACACGCCGCCGCCGCCCCCGAGGGGATCGACTGGTCGTGGCCGGCGCGTGGCCGGTGGACGAGGGGGTCCTGGCCGCCACCGGTGAGGTAGAAGCCGCCCCCGTCGCCGGCATAGAAGCGGTCGACGATCGCCCGGCCGAGGCCGGTGGCGCGCGCCAAAAAACGACCCTCGCCGGTCGCCTCGTAGAGGTCGAGGTAGGCAACACCGAGGTAGGCGTAGTCGTCCAGGACGCCGTCGTGGCGCGGAGCGCCATCGGTCCAGCAACGGTAGAGGTGGCCGTCGCGCCAACACCCATCCCACAGGAAGTCGCCGCTCTCCACCGCCATCGCCACCGCCCAGTCGAGGTCGAGGCAGATGCCGGCGCGGGAGCAAGCGGAGATCGCCATGCCGTTCCAGCTACAGATGATCTTGGTGTCGGTGGCCGGCGGGGTGCGCTCTCCACGGGCGGCGAGCAGCCGCTCACGGCCGCGCGCCAGCAGCCCGTCGAGGGCCGCCGTCGACATCCCCACCTCCGCCGCCACCTCGCCGGTGGGGCGCGCCAGGTAGAGGATGTTCTTGCCCTCCCAGTTGCCCGCCTCGCTCACCCCGTAGCAACGGCAGAAGGGGTCGGCGTCGGCGCCGAGGAGCGCCTCCACCTCGCTTCGCTGCCAGACGTAGTAGCGCCCCTCCTCACCCTCGCTGTCGGCGTCCTGGCTGGCGTAGAAGCCGCCGCCCGGGTGCAGGAGGTCGCGCTGGAGGTAGCGGAGGGTCCCCTCCACCACCCCGGCGTAACCCCGCTTTCCGGTCGCCTGGTACGCCTCCAGGTAGAGGGAGGCGAGGAGGCCGTTGTCGTAGAGCATCTTCTCGAAGTGGGGGACGAGCCACAGCTCGTCGGTGGAGTAGCGGGCAAAGCCGCCGCCGAGGTGGTCGTAGATGCCGCCGGAGGCCATCGCGTCGAGGGTGAGCAGGGCGAGTTCGCGCGGCCGGCCAACCGTGCGCAAGAGCAGGGTGAGACAGGCGGTCTGGGGAAACTTCGGGGCGCCGCCGACGCCGCCGTGGACCGGGTCGACGTGGGTGGTGCTCTCCTCCACCGCGCGCGCCACCAGCCCCGTGTCGAGGTCGCCGCGCGGCGCCGCCGCCTCCATCTCGCCGAGGGCCGCCACCACCCGGCCGCCGTCCGCCGCCGCCTCCGCCGGTTGCTCCTGGTAGTGGCGTGCCACCCCGGCCAGAACCCGACGGAAGGAGGGGAGACCGTGGCGGTCGTCGGGGGGAAAGTAGGTGCCGCCGAAGAAGGGGGCGCCGGCGGGGGTGAGGAACATGGTCAGGGGCCAGCCGCCGCCGCGCCGGGTGAGGAGCTGCAGGGCGGTCTGGTAGAGCTGATCGAGGTCCGGCCGCTCCTCGCGATCGACCTTGATGCAGACAAAGTGGTCGTTCATGAAGCGGGCGGTCTCCTCGTCCTCGAACGACTCGTGGGCCATCACGTGACACCAGTGACAGGCGGCGTAGCCGATGGAAAGCAGGATCGGCCGGTCGAGCTCCCGCGCCGCCGCCAGGGCCGCCTCCCCCCACGACCGCCACGCCACCGGGTTGTGGGCATGCTGAAGGAGATAGGGGCTGGTCTCGTGGATCAGGTCATTGGTAAAGATGGTGGTCATGGGCGCTCCGGATCGAGGTGATCCCCGCACCCTGACAAGCGACGGACGACTGGGCACGGGCGACGGAGTCCTAGCCCCCAATCCTGACCACCGACAGCCCTACATCAGCTGCCGAGGCAGTGGCGCAGCTCGAAGCTCTCCGGCAGGCCGGTGGAGATGGACCAGTCGAGGTCGACATCGCAGATCCCCCCCTCCACGGTGACATTGGCGTCGTTGCTCCCCTCGGGGAAGTCGACCACGAAGGTAATGTCGTCGCCGAAGGGGTCGATGTTGTTCGCCCGCAGCCGCAGCGTCCCCGCCTCGGGACGTCGAAGCGACTCGCCCGTGGAGGGGTCGACGCGCAGGTTGACCGAGCTGAAGTCGAGCCGCGGCTCCTTGATCAACATGAAGAAGTCGGGGAAGAAGGAGAGGTCGACCGTGCCCTCGCCGTCGAGGGTGATGATGTCGTCGGCGGCACGCAGGGTGGAGAGGGTCCACTGGGCGTCGGTGATGGTGATCAGGTCGTAGCCGAGGAAGCCGAGGCGGGCCTTGGTGGTGGCGACGCGCACCTTGTCGGTGCGGGTGTCGCCGAAGGACTTGGTAATGGCACCGCCCGCGTCCTCGAACTGGACGTAGAAGCGAAAGTCGTTGGGGCCGAAGTTCTGGGTCTGGACGATCCAGGCGCCCCGCTGGGCGAAGAGGCCGTCGGCGTCGCTGTCCTCGTCGTAGTTGAGCTTCCACTCGCCCACGTCGATCTCCAGAGAGCTGGTACCCACGGGGGCGGCGTCGGCCCCCTCCTGGAGGACGGCAAAGTAGCGGGCGCTGGAGGTCACCAGCTCGACGCTCGCCACCGCCGCCTGGGCGTCACCCGCCACCAGTTGATCGTGGAACGAGGTGTCGTTGACGCTCACCGTCAGGGTCGGCGGCGGCTCGCTGGTGAATGGTGACAGGGCCCCGGAGGTCTCGCTGGAACCACCACCGCCGCCGCCGCCACAGGCAGCCGCCACCGTTGCCAGGACCACAGCACCGAACCGCAACCACTTACCAAAGGTCACCATTTCCGCCTCCTTGCTTCACAGAGAATGTAGCGCCGACCGGGGACTAGGCCGCGGGCGGCGTGATGCATCTGTGACTTATCGCCGGGAGGGGGTAATCCCTTCAGCCACGATCCGGCGCCGCAGGGCGCCGGCCAGGACGACGCACAGGCGAAGTGGCGGCGGTGCGTCGGTCTACTTCAGGAGCCCCGCCGGCAGGATGCCGAGGAGGTCCTTCAGATCCTCATCCTAGAAGGTCACCCCACCGCCGAGGAAGGCGGAGGCGACCTCGTCGTTGAGCGGGTTGTCGTAACCGGCGGTGAGGAAGAGGTGGGTAAAGAGGTCCCAGCGCGCCTTCGCCTTCAGGTGGGGGCTGGAGCCGGGGGTGTTGTCGCCGTCGAAGTCGTAGGCGTCGAGCGACAGGCGCAGGCGATCGTCGGCGAGGTAGTAGTCGGCACCGGCACCGAAGGTGTTCTCCTTCAGGCCGATGCGCAGGGCGGCGTTGTCGATCCGCTGGGCGATCTGGGCGGAGAACTGGACGTTGCCGCTCTTCTCCCGGTGCTCCTCGCTGACCACCGTCTGGGTGACGTCGGTGGGGAAAAAGTCCGAGCCCGCGCCGCTGCCGGTGTTGGTGATCTTCCGCACCTCGGTGGTGCGATGGATGGTCTCGTCACCGTTGGCCGGGGAGACAACCTCGAAGAGGTATGACTTCGTCTTACTCGGTGCGAGGGTGAGGGTGAAGATGCCGCGGCTATCCCCGCGGTCCACCAGCGACTCCCCCTCGAAGCTCACGTAGGTGCGGTAGCGGTCCCGCTTGGCGAGAAACTTGTCAATCTTGTCCAGCGCCGTGTTCAGCTTGTCCACGGTGGTCTCGTCGTTCACCAGACGGCCGATGGTGCCGTGGCCCTCGTCCACCTTCTGGGCGACCCGGCCGAGGGCGGCGAAGGTGGTGTCGGCGCTCTGTGCCGCCCTCTGCGCCGAGTCGATGGTGGACTTCACCCCGGCGCGGTTCTCGGCGATCACCACCTGCAGGGCGTTCACCGTGCGGTCGAAGTCCTCACCCCACTTGGGCAGGTTGTCGCGGGTGTAGCCGGTGACCGAGCGGAGGTTGGCGACCGTCTCGGTCACCCCGGCGGCGTTGGTGGCGGTGAGCTTGTCGAGGCGGGTGGCAAGGGAGTCGAGGTGGGTGATGATGGAGTCGACCCGCTGGTCGTTGCGCGCCACGATCGTCTTCACGTTGGCGGTCAGGTCGCGCATGTTCGCCAGGATCGCCTGAAGGTTCGCCTTCCCCTCCTCGCTGCCGAAGGCCTCGGCCAGGGAGCCGGTGATCTTGCTGAAATCGGTGGCAAGCGTGCCGAGGGAGATGAGGAGCTCGTCGAGGGACTTCTGGCTGATCGACTCACCGATCGTCTGACCCGCCATGAGGCGGTGGGCCCAGTCCTTGCCCGGGATGATCGCCAGGTACTTCTCCCCCAGCATCCCCTCGGTGCGCAGCTCGGCGCGTGAATCCCCGGGGATAAGGGTGTCAGGCTGGACGCGCAGGGTGAGACGCGCCCTGCCCTCCTCCAGGTCGATCTTCTCCACCTGCCCCACCTTCACCCCGGCGATGCGCACCGGCGCCTTCTCCTCCAGGCCGTCGACGGTGTCGAAGCGTACCCTGAGCTCATAGCCCTCGGTCACCTCCCCCTTCTCGAGCTGGGTAGAGAGGACAAAGAGCAACACCCCCACGAGGAGGACGAAGAAGCCGACCTTGGTTTCGAGATTCACCCCATACTCCCCGGTAGCTCGGGCCTAGCGGCCCGCCTGCGCCTCCGCGTGGTCGTCGTCAGTGGGGCGATGTTCGCACACATCGCCCCGTGCGTTGAGAAATTCCTGCAACAGGGGCTCCGGGTTGGCACACACCTCGGCGGGGGAGCCCACCGCCACCATTCGACTCTCCGCAAGAAAGGCGATGGAATCGGCCATCTCCAGGGCGCTCTTCACGTCGTGGGTGACGATCACCACGGTGGAATCGAGCTCCTCCTTGGCGCGCGCGATCAGCCGGTTGATGTGCACCGTGGTGAGGGGGTCGAGGCCGGTGGTCGGCTCGTCGTAGAGGATGATCTCCGGATCCATGATCGTCGCCCGCGCCAACCCGACCCGCTTCTGCATGCCGCCGGAGAGCTCCGCCGGCATCTTCTCCTCGATCCCCGACAGCTCCACCCGCTCCAGCTCCCGCGCCACCCGGGCGGGGATCTCCGATTTGTCGCACAGGTGGTTCTCCAACAGGCCGAAGGCGAGGTTGTCGTAGACGCTCATCGAGTCAAAGAGGGCGGAGTTCTGAAAGACGAAGCCGAACCGGTGCATGAACGGCTCACGCGCCCGGCCGGAAAGATCGGTGATGTCCTGCCCCTCCAGATAGACCCGGCCGCTATCCGGCTTGAGCAGCCCGACGATGTGCTTCAACAGGACCGACTTGCCGGTACCGCTCGGCCCGAGGATCACCGTCGTGTTCCCCTTCTCGATGGTCAGGTCGATGTCCTTAAAGACCACCTGACCACCGAACGCCTTGCTGATCTTCTCCAGTCGGATCATCGGCCAAAGAGGAGGGAGGTGAGGATGTAGTCGGCCACCAGGATGAGGACCGAGGAGTAGACCACCGCCTGGGTCGTCGCCCGCCCTACCCCGGCGGCACCACCGCGGGCGCGCATCCCAAAGCTACAGCTCACCACCGACAAGACCAGGCCGAAGACCGCCGACTTGATCAGACCGTTGGCCATGTCGCTGAAGGCGACGAACTGGATGGTCTTGTTGATATAGAGGGTGGAGTTGATCCCCAATAGCTTCACCGCCACCAGGTAGCCGCCGAGGATGCCGATAAAATCGGAGAGGACCACCAGCATCGGCAGGGTGAGGATGGTGGCCACCACCCGCGGCACCAGGAGGTAGTGGATCGGGTTCACCGCCATCGTGTACATGGCGTCGATCTGCTCGGTCACCCGCATGGTGCCGAGCTCCGCCGCCATCAGGGAGCCGGCGCGCGCGGTGACCATGAGACCGGCAAGCACCGGACCGAGCTCCCGCAGGACCGACAGGGCGACCACCGTCCCCACCAGGGACTCGGCGCCGAAGCGGGCGAAGCCGTTGTACGACTGGAGGGCCAGGACCATGCCGGTAAACAGGCCGGTGAGGAGGACAACAAAGGTGGAGTTCACCCCCACCACCTCCATTTGGCGCAAGAGGTTGCGCAGCCGCCACGGCCGCCTCGGCAGCCAGCGGACGAGATTAAGGAGGAGCATCCCCATCTCCCCCGCCGCCTCCAAGAGGCCAAGGCTCAACCGGCCTATCTGTTCGACGACGACGATGGCGTGGTCCTCCTCAATGCTCCGGCGCGGACTGTACGGTGGCGGAGGCGACGGGACAACCGGAAGACGACCGGAAGAGGGTAGGAACCGGCCCCCACCGGCGATCCGCGCGCCGCGCGGCGAACCCTTGGCCGCCGTTCGCGGGCAAGCCCGCTCCTACCCTCGGTACACCCGCGCCACCCGCGGGCCGATGCCGCACAGGACCTCGTAGGCGATCGTCTGGGCCTGGGCCGCCACCTCCTCGGCGGTGATCCGCTCCCCCCCTTGGCTGCCGATCACCACCGCCTCGCTCCCCACCCCCGCGTCGGGGGCGTCGGTGAGGTCGATGCAGGTGAGGTCCATGTTCACCCGCCCGAGGATCGGGCAGCGGCGGCCGGCGACGAGGAAGGCACCACGGTTGGAGAGGGCGCGCGGCAGGCCGTCGCCGTAGCCGATCCGCGCCACCCCCATCCGGGTGGGGCGGCGACAGCGGAAGGTGCGGCCGTAGCCGACCGTCGCCCCCGCCCCCAGTTGGCGGAGCCGCACCACCCGGGTGATCAGGGTGAGGGCGGGCTCCAGATCGGCGCCGCCGTAGCCGTAGAGGCCGAGCCCCGGCCGCACCATGTCGAAGTGGGCACCCGGAAAACGGACCATCCCGGCGGTGTTGGCAAGGTGAAACGGGATCGCCTCGAAGCCCGCCGCCGCCACCCGCGGCCGCAGGGCGGCGAAGGCGTCGATCTGTTGGCCGGTAAAAGCGGCATCCTCGTCGGCGCAGGCGAGGTGGCTCATCACCCCCGCGAGGCGCAGGTGGGCGGCGTGGCGCAGGCGCGAGAGCGCCGCCTCCAGGGCGGCCGGCTCCAGGCCGAGCCGCCCCATCCCGGTGTCGACCTTCAGGTGGATCCCCACCGGCCGGCCGGCGCGCCGGGCCGCCGCCTCCAGGGGGGCGAGCTCGGCCGGATCGCTCACCACCACCTCCAAACCGAGCTCGACCACCGCCGCCGCCGCCGTCTCGTAGCCGGGGCTCAGGACCAGGATCGGCATCTCTACCCCGACGGCGCGCAGGGCGGCCGCCTCCTCCACCCCCGCCACCCCGAGACCATCGACACCGGCCGCCTCGAGCCGCCGCGCCACCGGGACCAGGCCGTGGCCATACCCCCCCGCCTTCACCACTCCGACCACCCGGGTGGTGGGCTGGAGGCGGGCGCGGAGGCGGCCGAGGTTGCGTGCCACCGCCCCGAGGTCCACCAGGGCGCGGGTGGCGGGGGCCACACCGGACCGATCGCGGGCGGGCTCGGCGGCGAGGAGGGGATCGGAGAGCGCCATGGTAAAGAGGGGCGATGCACGGGGGCGCCGCCGGCCGCAAGACGGTATCAGGTTGAGCGGCCCGGTGGCATGCGCGGGGAGGATGCCACCAGCATTCAGCGGTCAGCTTTCAGCGGCGGCACCGAGGAGACGATGGCAGCACGGGTGAGGCAAGTGACCATCGCGATCCCCGGCGCCTCTCCTGGCCGCCGGATTCACGGATCCTCATAGGCTAACCGCTGAGAGCTGAGAGCTGAGAGCTATTGTGGCTGCCCGTACTCGAAGGCCTCGGAGGTGAAGCGGGCGTAGCGGCGCACGAACCACAGCTCCGCCTTGCCCACCGGGCCGTTGCGGTGCTTGGCGATGATCAGGTCGGTGGGCCAGGCGTCGGCGTCCTCCTCCATCTTGTCCGGGTCGCGGTGGAGGAAGAGGACCACGTCGGCGTCCTGCTCGATGGCGCCTGACTCCCGCAGGTGGGAGAGCTTCGGCCCGCCGGTGGCCTCCTCCACCCGCCGGCTGAGCTGCGCCAGGGCGATCACCGGCACGTTGAGCTCCTTGGCCAGGGCCTTCAACGAGCGGGAGATCTCACCGATCTCCAGGTCGCGCCGCTCGGCGCGGTGGTTGCCGCGCATGAGCTGGAGGTAGTCGACGATGATCAGATCGCAGCCGTGCTCCTGCTTCAGCCGCCGCGCCCGGGCGCGCATCTCCAGGGGCGACAGGGTGGCGGAGTCGTCGATGAAGATCTGCGCCTGGCTCAGGGACGATGCCGCGTTGGTCGCCGCGGTCCACGCCTCCCTCGGGATCGCCCCGGTGCGCACCTGGTGGGCGTCGATCTCCGCCTCCGCGCACAGCATGCGCAGGGTGAGCTGGAGGCTCGACATCTCCAGGGAGAAGAAGGCCACCTTGGCGCCGTGACGCACCGCCGCGTTAGCGGCGATGTTCAGGCCGAAGGCGGTCTTCCCCACCGACGGACGGGCCGCGAGGATGATCAGGTCCGATTTCTGAAAGCCGAGGAGTTTGTGGTCGAGGTCGTCGTAGCCGCTCGGGATGCCGGAGAGGGTCTTGCCGCGGCGACCCATCTCTTCGAGGGAGGTAAAGGCGTCCTTCACCAGCGGCTTCATCCCCACAAAGCCGCTCGTCGCCCCCTCATCGCTGAGGGTGAAGAGCTGCTGCTGGGCCCGATCGAGGATCTCCCCCGGCGTCTGCCGCCCCTCGCAACAGGAGGCGGAGATCTCCTGCGCCGCCCCGAGCATCCGCCGGAGCTGGTGCTTCTCGCGGACGATCTCTGCGTGGTGGCGGATGTTCCCCGCCGAGGCGACCGCCGCGGTGAGCTCCGCCAGATAGGCCGCCCCCCCCACCTCGCCGAGGACCCCCTCGTGGGTGAGGGCCTCGGTAAGGGTGAGCTCATCGATCGGCTCCCCCTTCGCCCCAAGGCGGGACATCGCCTCGAAGATGTGGCGGTGGGCGCGGGCGGAAAAGTGGTCGGCGCGGACCACCTCCAGCGCCGTGTAGAGCGCCTCGTTGTGCCACAAGACCGCCCCGAGGACCGCCCGCTCCGCCTCCAGACTGCGCGGCTGGGCCGCCTTCACCGGACTCTGTTCCACCGTCTCCATCGACGATCACCCGAAAAAAAGGACCCCCCGGCGGAGCTCGCCGGGGGGTCTCGAAGATAAGCCGGAAACGGCCCGATCCGCTACTCGGTCGCCGCCTCGGTGGCCACCGCCTCCGCTGCCTCCGGAGCCTCGGCCTCCGCCGCCGCAACCTCGGCGCTCTCCCCACCCTCGCCATCGACCGCCTCCGCCTCGGCGGGCGCCTCGGCGCTCACCACCACCTTCACCGTCGCCACCACCCGCTGCGGCAGACGGACCTCCACCGTGGTCTCGCCCACCTCCTTGATCGGGGCGGCGAGGGAGATCTTGCGCCGCTCGATGTCGAAGCCACGCGCCGCGAGCTCGCGGGCGATATCGATGGTGGTCACCGCGCCGTAGAGGGTGCCGGACTCGCCGACCCGCTCGACAAACTCGAGCTCCTGGGCGCCGAGGTTCTTCGCAAGGTCCTCGGACTCGAGACGGATGCGCTTCATCTTCTCCGCCACGATCCGCTTGTGGTGCTCCATCTGACGCAGGCTGCCGCGTGTTGCGAGGACGGCAACACCCTTGGGGATCAAGAAGTTACGACCGTAGCCACGCTTCACCGTGACCACATCGCCCATCTCACCGAGGTGGTCCACCGCATCCATCAACAAGACCTGCATCGTCGCCATGGCTCAAGACTCCTACGCCCGCAGCGGGCCGTTTCGCACAAAGGGGGCGAGAGGATAGGGATGGGACTCCCCGCGGGTCAAGGAAAAGGCACCGGGTGACGGCGGCGCCAGCCGCGCCATCTTTTGGCTTGGCCGCCTTGCCGGGCCGAGGGGACGTCTGCCCCCCCAGGCCATTCCCCCCTCTGCGTCTCCGCGCCGCTGCGCGAGGATCCACCCGACGATGAGCATCCCCCTAGGGTTGACCTCACGCGGCGATGGAGGAAGATCGCTCGGCGTCGTCACCGCGACGATGTGAGTCACAATCAAGAGAGCACCCGTCTCGACCGACACGGAGAGAAGCACGGGAGCGCCCAATGGCCCAAGCTGTGACCGACAAAATTAGCCTTCACCACGACGAGGAGATCGTCGACGCCGTCCGTGTCCGCCTGGTGGTCAACAAGCTGATCGCCCAGGATGGCCGCCTCTACCTCACCAACCGGCGAATCATCTTTTCACCGAGTGGTCTGGTGGACCGGGCGGTAGGGGCGGTAGAGATCAGCGTCTACCTCCCCCATGTACGCGACATCAGCGTCGAGGAGAACGCCCTCACCCTCCAGTCGCGCACCCGCGTCTACCGGTTCGACGGCAAGCAGGTCGACCTCTTCGCCGAGCAGGCCCAGGCCATCCTCAACGCCCCCGACAAGTGTGTCGACGACGACTGCCTGGAAGAGGAGACCCGGACCACCGCCACCTCCTGCCCCACCTGCAAGCAGGCGGTACGCTCCGACTTCATCTACTGCCCCTACTGTCAGGAGCAGCTCATCTCCCCGGTCTGCCCCCACTGCCACCGATCTGTGGAGGAGGCGTGGACCTTCTGCCCGAGCTGCCGCTGCGCCCTGTGAGGGATTAGCAGAAAGTAGAAAGTAGAAAGTAGAAAGGGGACGCTCTTCTCGAAGGATGGTGGCGACCCCGCCGCACAAGAGGGCTGGAGGTCGCTGGCAGCGGGCACCCTTTTCGAGGAAGGGCACTGTCCCCGCCATACGCCCCCGAAGCCGCCCCCTTTCTACCTTCTACTTTCTACTTCCCCCCCTCCCCCCTTGTCCCCCCGCGACTGCTACTTCGGCGGTACCTTCGACCCGGTCCACACCGGCCACCTGGCGATCGCCGCCGCCGCCCTGGCCACGGACGAGGTGGCGCGGGTCATCTTCCTCCCCGCCGCGACGCCGCCGCACAAGGGGGGACGGTCGCTACGCCCGTTTGCGGAACGGCTCCACCTCCTGCAGCTCGCCTGCGGAGACGACCCGCGCCTGGCGGCGAGCCCGCTGGAGGCGGATCTCCCCGCCCCGTCGTTCACCGCCCGTACCCTGGAGCTGCTCGTCGGCCGCGGCGCGCCCCGACCCATCCTGCTGCTCATGGGGGCGGACACCCTTCTCGACCTACCCAACTGGTACCGACCGGAGCGGGTGGTCGAGCTCGCCCGCCTCCTCGTCGCCCCGCGACCGGGGGTGGCGCCGGAGCAGCTCCGTGCCGCCACCAGAGCGCTCCTCCCCGGCGACACCTTCGACCGCCATGTCCGTCTCCTGCAGATGGCGCCGGTAGCCTGCTCCGCCACCGAGATCCGCGGCCTGCTGGCGCGCGGCCTTGACCCGGGTGCGTTGCTGCCAGAACCTGTGCGCGCTTATCTCCTCGGCACCCCCCCTCCGGAGGCAGGTTGAGCCCCTTCGCCGCCCCCTCCCCACCCACCCGATCCTGGGTTCACCCTCTGCTGCTCGGGGTGACCGTGGGCGCGGCAGTGCTGATGGTCGTCCTCGCCCTGGCCGACGAGAACGGGATCCTGCCGCGCCGTGCCAAGGCGCGCGAGATCGCCGCCATGCGCGCCACCGTCGCCCGCCTGCAGACGGAACAAAAGGAGCTGGAGGAGCGCCTCGACAACCTCGCCGGCGGCCGCTTCGAGATGGAGCGCATCGCCCGCGAACGGCTGGGGCTGGTACGCAAAGGCGAGCTCATTTACCGCTTCGACGGGCGGTAGATAAACGGCCTCACCACGGAGGACACGGGGGACGTAGGGGGCAGGAGGGACCGGAGAATTCCCGGCGCGAACGCGGCTTCCCCGCATTGCCGGATTCGCTGGACCCGTCACCCGCCGCAGCCCCCCCGTCGTTGTACGAAGACAGGAAACCACCCACGCCGCCACGGATAGGGAGCGCACCCAACCCCCTATGCCCCCAAAGCTTCCCCGTGTCCCCCGTGGTGCAAGCGGTCTACTCCCGCGGTAGCGCGACCCGTTACCGGGCGCTGGCGGAAAGCTCCCGTTTGCGCAGGCGGATCGATTTGGGGGTCACCTCCACCGCCTCGTCATCGGTGATGAACTCGATGGCCCGCTCCAGGGTGATCGGCTGCACCGGCGCCAGGAGGATGTTGTCGTCGCGGCCGGAGGCCCGCATGTTGGTGAGCTTCTTCATCTTGCACGGGTTGACGATCAGGTCGCGGTCGCGGCTGTGCTCGCCGATCACCATGCCGCGATAGACCACATCCCCCGGACCGATGAACAGGGTGCCGCGCGGTTCCAGGTGGAAGAGGGCGTAGGCGACCGCGTCGCCGTTGCGATCGGCGACCAGGGAGCCGGTGAGGCGGGAGGGGAAGTCGCCACGGTACGGCTCGTAGCCGTCGAGGTAGGCGTTGAGGATGCCGCTGCCGCGGGTATCGGTGAGGAACTCGTTGCGGTAGCCGATCAGGCCGCGCGACGGGATCGAGTACTCCATCCGCACCCGGCCGGTGCCGTGGTTCACCAGGTTGAGCATCCGTCCCTTGCGCAGGGCGAGCTTCTCGCTCACCACCCCGATGAGCGGCTCCGGGCAGTCGACGAAGAGTCGCTCGATCGGCTCCAGCCGCTGCCCCCCCTCCTCCCTGTAGATGATCTGCGGCCGGCCGACGGTGAGCTCGAACCCCTCACGGCGCATCGTCTCGATGAGGATCGCCATCTGCAGCTCGCCGCGCCCCTTCACCAGGATCGAGTCGTCCGGCTGCTCCTCCACCTGGATGGCGACATTCTGCAGCGTCTCCTTGTGGAGCCGCTCGCGGATCTTGCGTGCCTGGACGATCGTCCCCTCGCGGCCGGCGAGCGGTGAGGTGTTGGCACCGAAGCGCATCGCCACGGTCGGCTCGTCGACGCTGATCCGCGGCAAGGCGCGCGGCTGCTCGCGGGTGCAGATGGTGTCGCCGATCTCCACCTCGTCGATCCCCGCCAGGATGGCGATCTCCCCCGGCCCCACCCCGCTCACCTGCCGGATCTCCAGGCCGTCGTACACCTGCAGGCGGGTCACCCTGAGCGGCCGGTTGGCGCCAGCCTCGCCGACGCACACCAGGGCGTCGGACTCGTGCGCCCTACCGTGGACCACCCGCCCGATGGCGAGCCTGCCGAGGTAATCGGAGTAGTCGAGGTTGGCGACCCGCATCTGGAACGGCTCCGCCGGATCGTAGCGCGGCGGCGGCACCGCCTTGACGATGGTGTCGAAGAGGAGGGTGAGGTCACCCATCTCGTCCTCCATCGACCCCTTGCAGGTGCCATCGCGGCCGATGGCATAGATGACCGGGAACTCGATCTGCTCGTCGCTCGCACCGAGATCGATGAACAGGTCGTAGATCTCATCGAGCACCTCCGCCGGGCGGGCGTCGGCGCGGTCGATCTTGTTCAACACCACCACCATCGCCAGGCGCATCTCCAGCGCCTTGGCCAGCACGAAGCGGGTCTGCGGCAGGGGGCCCTCCGCCGCGTCCACCAGCAGGATCGCCCCGTCCACCATGGAGAGCGCCCGCTCCACCTCGCCGCCGAAGTCTGCGTGGCCCGGGGTATCGAGGATATTGATCTTCACCTCGTGCCACACCACCGAGCAGTTCTTCGCCGAGATGGTGATCCCGCGCTCCCGCTCCAGCTCCATCGAGTCCATCGCCCGCTCTTGCATCCGCCGCCCCTGCCCGACGGCGCCGGACTGGCGGAACATCTGGTCCACCAGGGTCGTCTTGCCATGGTCGACGTGGGCGATGATGGCGATATTGCGAAGCTCAGGGGTCTCGGCGGGGGGAATCACGGCATACCTCGAAGGAAGGGGGCGGGCATTATCCACGCGCGGCGCCCGTGGGCCAGAGGCCACGGCACAAAACCACGAAGGGCACGAAGAGCACGAAGAGGGAGGTGGAGCGGGACCTCGGTGGCGCCAGGAGCGAGGGAGCCGGTTCGAAGAGATCCTGTTGGTAGCACCGGCAAGTGATCGCCCCTCCATGATCTCCCTTGCCGCTCTCCGTGCCCTCCGTGTCTTCCATGAGGAGGCCGCTCCCTGTCAACACCGTGGAGGCCGGGTGGCGGGATACCGGAGGGGGAGACGAGATGCGCGACCGCGCAGCGAGTCGTCCCCCGAGAAGGAAAAGAACTTCTCCTCCGTCG
>JAJRSX010000124.1 GCA_024278555.1 bacterium
ATCACCTGCGAGGTGGGGGTCCTGCCGCGCGTCCACGGCTCCGCCGTCTTCACCCGTGGGGAGACCCAGGGGCTGGTGGCCACCACCCTCGGGGTGGGACGCGACGCCCAGCGGCTGGACACCATCTACGGCGACATCCACCAGCGCTTCCTGCTGCACTACAACTTCCCGCCCTTCTCCGTGGGCGAGGCGAAGTTCCTCCGCTCCCCGGGGAGGCGCGAGATCGGCCACGGGGCACTCGCTGCACGTGCGATCAAGCCGCTCCTGCCGTCCGAGGAGAGCTTCCCCTACGTGATCCGCGTCCTCTCCGAGATCCTCGAGTCGAACGGCTCCTCCTCCATGGCCACCGTCTGCGGCGGGGTGCTGTCGCTCATGGACGCTGGTGTCCCCCTCTCCAAGCCCGCGTCCGGCATCGCCATGGGGCTGGTCAAGGAGGGTGACAAGATCTCCATCCTCTCCGACATCCAGGGGGTGGAGGACCACCTCGGCGACATGGACTTCAAGGTGTGCGGCACCGAGGACGGCATCACCGCCCTGCAGATGGACATCAAGATCAACGGCGTCACCCGCGAGGTCCTCGAGCAGGCCCTCGACCAGGCACGCGAGGGGCGTCTCCACATCCTCGGAAAGATGCGCGAGGCCCTGGCGGCGCCGCGCAGCGAACTCTCCACCTACGCCCCGCGGATCACCTCCATCAAGGTCCACCCGGACAAGATCCGTGAGATCATCGGCCCCGGCGGCAAGGTCATCCGCGGCATCCAGGACGAGACCGGCTGCAAGCTCGACGTCTCCGACGACGGCACCGTGCTGATCGCCAGCGACAACGCCGAGGCGGCAAAGGCGGCGCGGGAGATGATCGAGGGGATCGTCGAAGAGGCGAAGGTGGGTAAGGTCTACGACGGCATCGTCCGCAAGATCATGGACTTCGGCGCCTTTGTTCAGGTCATGCCCGGCACCGACGGCCTGGTCCACGTCTCCCAAATCGCCCAGGAGCGGGTGGAGAACGTGCGCGACTACCTCAAAGAGGGGCAGAAGGTGCGGGTCAAGTGCATCCGCGTCGACAACAACGGCAAGATCTCCCTCTCCATGAAGGAGCTGGAGCAGGAAGAAAAGAAATAGAGGCGCGCTGCGCGCGCCGGGGATGGGCTCGCTTCGCTCGCGGGGTGGGGAATGGGGGGTGAGGAGCTGGACGGCCCCGCGGGCCGAACGAGATGACGATAGAATCTGTAACCCTCTGACTCTGTCGGCCGCACAGCGGTCAACTCCCCACTTGCCTCCTCCAGCCCCGGCGCGCGCAGTGCAACACCACGCCTCCCGTGGGCACCTTTCCCCCACGGCTCTTATCGCCAGCCGAAGGCCGGCACCACCCCTCACCCCTCACCCCTCACCCCTCACCCCCGGCGAGCGCAGCGAGCCATGGACCTTCCCGTCCAGATCCTCCCCCACGGCGAGGGGCTCGACCTGCCCGCCTACCAGTCGGACCACGCCTCGGGGGTGGACCTGCGGGCGGCGGTGGACGGGGCGGTCACCGTGGGACCTGGCGAGCGCACCCTCATCCCCACCGGCCTGGCGATCGCCGTGCCGGTCGGCTTCGAGGCGCAGATTCGCCCCCGCTCGGGGCTAGCGCTCAAACACGGCATCACCTGCCTCAACACCCCCGGCACGATCGACGCCGACTACCGCGGCGAGGTGAAGGTCATCCTCGCCAACCTCGGTGGTGAGCCGTTCGTGGTGGAGCGCGGCAACCGCATCGCCCAGCTCATCGTCACCCCCGTCGCCCGCCCCCGCCTGGTCGCTACCCCCACCCTTCCGGCGACCGAACGCGGCGCCGGCGGCTTCGGCCACACCGGCCACCGGTAGCACGGCCGGTCGACTTCCCCCACCCACGGTGTCGCCGGCCACCCCCGCGTCGAGAGGTCGCCGCCGGTGGGCACGACGCTACGCTACCCTGTGTCGAAGCGATCAACCTACGGCAGACACCCTCGGCCCCCCATCCCGGCCGCGATTGCCCGTGTCCGACAGACCCCCGCCACGAGGATCCCATGCGACGTATCATCCTCCCGCTCCTGCTCATCGGCGCCGCGTGTACCACCACACCGGTGCCCCCAACCTATTCTCTGACCGGTGAGCACCGCGCCGCCTACGTGGGGGCTGCCCTTTGCAAGGACTGCCACTTCAGCGAATACCGTGTCTGGGCCGAGAGCCCCCACGCCCGTGCCTTCAAGAACCTGCCGAAGTCGAAACAGCGATCCCCCCAGTGCCTCGTCTGCCACACCACCGGCTTCATCCTCCGCGGCGATGTGTCACGTAAACTCGTCGGCGTCCAGTGTGAGACCTGCCACGGGCCGGGGGAACTCTACGTCAAGGCGATGACCCACGAACGGACCCACTCCAGCGAGACCCGCGCCCGTAACCTCCAGCTCGGCCTCGACATCCCCACCGAGGAGACCTGTGTCCCGTGCCATGGCGCCCCCTGTCCCGACGGCCACGGGGGAGACTTCGACTACGAGACCGGCCGGGCGATGATCGACCACACCGGCTACCTGGAGCGGCGGTACCCGACCAAGTTCCTCGGCCACTGAGCCTGAACGGAGCGGAGGGTGGCAGGCAGCCCCCTTACCGTCACTCGTCCCTCCCATCCCGATCTCCCCGCCGGCGACCTGCCGTCCGCCGCCCTCCGCCGCGCACGAGTTCAGGAGTATCCTCCGCCAATGCATCCGATCCTCTTTCGCCTCGGACCGATCACCGTCCACACCTACGGGGTCCTCCTGGCTGCCGCCTACCTGGTGGGGATGGCGGTGGTGAGCGCCGAGGCGCGGCGGGTCGGGGCGGACCGCGAGCGGGTGATGGACTGGATGTTCTGGGGGATCGTCGGCGCCATCGTCGGGGCGCGGCTCCTCTACGTGGCGATCAACGCCGGCTACTACCTCCACCACCCGGGGGAGGTCTTCGCGGTGTGGAACGGCGGCCTGGTCTTCTACGGCGGCGTCGCCGGGGCGGCGGTCGCCTCCCTCACCTACCTCCTGCCGCGGCGTCTCCCGGCGTGGCAGTACGCCGACCTGCTAGCGCCGGCCGTGGCGTTGGGACAGGGGATCGGCCGCTGGGGCTGTCTCGCCGCCGGCTGCTGCTACGGCAAACGGACCGACGTGGCGTGGGCGATCCACTTTCACGATGCAAACTCCCTCGCCCCCACCGGCGTCGGCCTCCATCCAACCCAGATCTACGACTCCCTTGCCGGACTCTGCATCTTCGCGATCCTCTGGGCCTTCCGCCGCCGCAAGCGGTTCGACGGCGAGGTGATGCTCCTCTACCTCGCCCTCTACAGCGTCGCCCGCTCCACCGTGGAGCTCTTCCGCGGCGACGGCGAGCGCGGCCTCCTGTTCCACGGCCACCTCTCCACCTCGCAGCTCATCTCCGCCGGGGTGGTGGTTGTTGCCGGCTGCCTCTACCTCTACCGGCGGCGGGCCACGCGCGCCGACCAGGCGTAGCGTTCGGCTCTCCGCCAACGGTGTTCAACGCCTGCCCGCAGCGACACACGGCGGGTCGGCGATCTGACGCCACCCCGCGGCCACCCGGCAGGAGCCGACTTCCGCCGGCGAAACGGGCCCGCAAGGGCCTGCCGCGCCCGCGGCGCGGATCGGGGGTACAACCCCCTCCTACTGCGGCAGGTGCAACAGCCGGAAGGTGCCGAGAGCGGCGAAGAAGAGGTTGGCGATCCACGCCGCCACCATCGGCGGCAGCTTGCCCGCGTGGCCGAGGGAGAGGCCGACCTGGAGGAGGAACCAGTAGGCGAGGGCGAGGGCGAGGCCGAGGGCCATGGAGCGGCCGGCGCCGCCGCTGCGCGGCCGGTGGATCGAGAAGGGGATCGCCAGGAGGGTGAGGATCGCCGCCGAGAAGGGCTGGGCGAGCTTGGCGTGGAGATCGGCGCGCAGCTTGACCACATCACCCCCCTCGGCGGCGGTACGACGGATGTAGCGACGCAGCTCCACCAGGTTCATGTCCCCCGGCCGCTTCTTCACCCGGCGAAACGCCTTCAACCCCTCGGGGAGGGAGCGGGTGGCGGAGTCGATATGGGCCACCTCCACCTCGCCACCGGTGAGAAACCGCCGCTCGGTCACCCCTTCGATGCGCCACGCCCCCCCTTCCCACACCATCCGCTGCACATCGGTGCGGCCCACCATCCGGAAGCTGGGATCGAAGTCGAACCAGGTGACCCCGGCAAGGGTGGCGGTCTCGGGCAAGAACCGCCGCGCGTAGTAGATCCGCCCCCCCTCACCGCGCAGCCAGATGTTCCGGGTACGCAGCTCCTCGTTCGCCTCGCGGTTACGAATGCGGGTCTGCTTGATCAGGTCGGCCTGGTGGTGGAACTGTGGGATCACCATCTCCCCGACGAGGAAGAGGAGCAGGGCGAGGACGAGCCCCGCCTGCAGAATCGGCCAAACGATACGGTAGAGGGAGATGCCGGCGGCCCGCATCGCCACCACCTCCGACTCGCGCGACAGGCTGCTGATCGCGAGGATCGCCGCCAGCATGGCGAGGATCGGCACCAGCCGGAAGGCGACCACCGGCACCTGGAAGAAGAAGTACTCCACCGCGGTGAAGAGCCCCGCGTGGTTGGCGATGATCTCGTCGATCCGGTCAAAGAGTTCGACCACGAAGACCAGCCCCATGGCCGCGGCCACCGTGAGACGGAGGTAGCGGCCGAAGGTGGCCAGGACATAGCGATCGAGGATCAGCATCGCCGCAACAACCTCCTCGCCTCCCTCCGGCCGGTGGGCACGGTCGCGGCCGCC
>JAJRSX010000125.1 GCA_024278555.1 bacterium
CCACGCCCTCCCGGACCACTGGGCGCCGCTCCTTGCCTATCGCGGCTGGGCCGTGGACGGCGCCACCCTCGCCGCGGCCAGCCAGGCCCAGAGAGCGGCCGTCGCCGCTGCCCGGCGCCTCGGTGCCAGCGTCGCCCCGGTGGTAGAGGGGCAGGTGGCCGCCCCCCTCCTCCCCCCCCCGCCCCCCTCCGCCGCGGCTGCCTACCCCGCCCCCCTCGCCACCACCCTCCGGCGCCTCGCCATCCTCCTCGGGGCGGCCGCCGGCCTCGCCCTGATCGCTACCGCCCTCGGCCGCGTCGCCCTCGCCGGGGCGGCGGCGGCCACCCTCGCCGCCCTGGTTGCGGCACCCCGCCTCGCCCCGCCGACCACGACCGACCTCCGCAACGGCGACGCCTCCCCTCTCCAGCGCACCACCGTCACTGCCGCCGGCTTCGGCCGCGGTCCGCTCCTGCGCACGGCGGCGGCGGCGTGGGCGCCGGCGGCGGCGGCGCCGGGGCTGCGCTGGGTGGTGGGCGACGAAAGCCTGGTCCTGGAGCAGACCGGGCCGCTGGCAGTACCGGTCCGGGCCACTGCCGTGGGGCCCCCCGGCGCCCCCCCCCTCCGCGAGGTGGGCCGTGGCGGTTGAACTCGACCACCTCACCCTGGCGGCGGGCGGCCGCCCCCTCCTCGACGGCGTCACCCTCCGCCTCGCCGCCGGTGGGGTCCACGGGATCGCCGGCCGCATCGGCAGCGGCAAGTCGGCTCTGATCGCCTGCCTCGCCGGCCTCCTTCGCCCGACCGGCGGCACGGTCCACACCCTCGACGCCCCCCCCAACGCCCGCCCCCTCAGCGGCCGCGTGGGCATCCTCCTCCAGGAGGAGGAGCCGTACCCAAAGCAGCGAGTCAGCGACTATCTGAAGGGGTACGCCAAAACCATTGGATTATCGGGAAGCAGCCCCCTCACTGCCGCCGCCGACCAGGTCCGGGATCTGAGCCCCACCCCCCTCTGGTCTACCCGCCTCGACCGCCTCTCCCCCGGACAGCGGCGGGTGGTGGCGATCGTCCGGGCGCGCCTCGGCGAGCCCGAGCTCCTCCTCCTCGACGACCCCTTCGACCGCCTCGACCCGGTCGCCCAGACCCACCTCACCACCCACCTGGCAACGGTGGCAGCGGCGGGGCGGACGGTGGTGGTCGCCTCCAACTGCCTCGCCCCCCTTGCCGCCTGCGCCACCACCTGCCGGGTGGTCCGCGATCGCGCCCTCGTGGAGGTGGAGGCCGACCCGGCGGCGATCACCGCCGCCCTCGCGGAGGCGACCCGGTGAAGCCCGCCCTCCTCCCTGCCGCCGCCCTCCTCGCGGCCGCGGCCGTGCCCCTGCCCCTCCTCGCGCGCCTGGCGCCGGGGGTGGACGGCGTGGCAATGGCGAGCACCCTGGCCGCCGGGAGCGGCTGGGCGGTGGCGGTGGTGGTCGGGGTCGGCCTGCCCCCGCTCCTCATTGCGGCGATGGAGTCGGGGGGTGTGGGCCACGCCGCCCTTGGTCCGATGGTCGGGAACCGGAGGCGCGCCGTCGCCGCCACCCTCGCCTTCGCCCTCGTGGCCCTCGCCGCCGTCCTCCCCGCCGCCGCCCTCGCCTACCGCCTCGGCGCGACCCCAGGGGCGGTGGCGGCTGCCCCCCTTCCCGGCTGCGGCGTCGTCGCCGTGGCGGGCGCGGCGGTGCCCCTCGGGCGCCGCCTCTCCCCGGCCCCACGCCTTGCCGTCGCCTACACCGCGACCGCCGCCCTCCTCGCCCTCCTCGGGGGTCTCGGATGAGCCGGGAGATCGACCACTTTCTCGACCGCGCCCGCCGCCGCCACGGGTGGGTCGAGGCGGTACGGCGCGGCGCCATCGGCCTCGCCGCCGGGGGCGCGGCGGCGATCGCCCTGCGCCTCGTCGGCCTCCCCCTCCCGTGGGCGGCTGCCCCCGCCGTTGCCGGACTCCTCGTTGCTGTGGCCACCCGGCGGCGGCCGGACGACCTCGGCCTCGCCGCCCGCCTCGACCGCGCCGCCGGCCTCGGCTCGGCCCTCACCGCGGCGGTCGAGTTCCGCGACCGCCTCGATCCGTGGGCCGCCGCCCAGCGGGCCACTGTCGCCCCCCACCTCGACCACCTCGACCTGGCCACCCTCCTGCCGTGGCGCGGCCGTGGCTGGGGGATCGTCGCGGCCGCCCTCGTCGTGCTCGCCCTCGTCACCCCCACCGTCGACTCCGGCCGGGCGACACCTGCGGCTCCGGCCCGCCTCGCCGCCGGCACCGGGACGACCCGGCCGCCCCGCACCGCCCCCACTCCACGGCCACGCCTCCGACCGTCGTCGAACCCACGGGCCATCGGGCCACCGGATGACCGTGCGCCGGGCAACGCGGTCGCCACCAGCGAGTCCGCGAAGCGCCCCGAACGCCAGGCGACCTCTCAGCCACACGGCGGCGGCGGCCGAGGCGGGGGCCTCGGCGACGCCCCGGTCGCCGGGCCGCTCCTCGCCGAGACGGCGCGTCCCGCGATCGCCGCCACCGACAGCCCGGTCGCTCTGGCGACCCGCGGCCGCGGCCCCCTCCCCGCCCCGACCGCCGCCGCTCCCCGCCCCGCGGGGGCGGACCACAGCCACCTCGCCCCCGACCCGGTCGCCAACCTCCCCCTCCACCGCCGCGCCGCGGTGGCCCACTATTTCGCCCTCCTCTACCCGACCCCGGGAGCCACCCCATGACCCCCCTCTCCCCCGACCGCGCCGCCGCCGCCATGGCCCAGCTCCAGGAGGAGGTGGGCGCGCGCGTGGTGGGCCACCGCCGCCCCCTCTTCGAGCTCACCGTCGCCTTGGCGTGCGGCGGCCACACCCTCATCGAGGGGGTCCCGGGGCTCGGCAAGACGCTGCTGGTGCACACGGTGGCGCGCTGCCTCGGCCTGCGCTTCGCCCGCGTCCAGTGCACCCCGGACCTCATGCCCGGCGACATCACCGGTACCGCGCTGTTGGTGGACGAGCGCGGCCACGAGCGGTTCGAGTTCCAGCCCGGCCCCCTGTTCGCCAACCTCTGCCTCGCGGACGAGATCAACCGCGCCACCCCGCGCACCCAGTCCGCCTTTCTGGAGGCGATGCAGGAGGGCCAGGTGACGGTGATGGGGGAGAGCCACCCCCTGCCCCACCCCTTCCTGCTCCTGGCCACTCAGAACCCGATCGAGATGGAGGGGACCTACCCCCTACCGGAGGCGCAGCTCGACCGCTTCTTCTTCAATATCTGCCTGAAGGATCCGGCGGAGGCCGATCTCCAGGCGGTCCTCACCCTGGGGCCGGACAACGGCCCGGCGGAGGTGGCGCCCATCGACCTCGCCCCCCTGCAGGCGGCAGTGGAGGAGGTCCTGGTACCCACCCCGGTGGCCGCCTACGCCACCCGGCTGCTCCTCGCCAGCCGCCCCGACGGGGCGCGACCGGCCGCCGTCGCCGCCGCCCTGCGCCTCGGGGTCTCGCCGCGCGGCGGCCGCTTCTGGGTCCGGGCGGCCAAGGGGGTGGCCCTCGCCCGCGGCCGCCACCAGGTCGACTTCACCGACCTGCGCGAGATCGCCCTCCCCGCCCTGCGCCACCCGCTGCTGTTGCGCCTGGAGGCGGAGATGTACGGGACCACCGCCGACCAGGTGATCGGAGAGCTTCTGGAGGAGGTTCAGCCTTGAGATGCGGGGCTTGGTAGGAGCGGGCTCCTTCCCGCGATCCGCGGCCGCCGGCCGCGGCAGGACCCCCGATCTCAAGATGGGGCCTGTTTCGCCGGCAGGAGCCGGCTCCTACCGAGTCTCGCAATCCCCAAATCACCTGCGAGCACCACCAGCCATGCCCCTCTCCCCCACCCTCCTCGCCCGCCTGCGCCGCCTCGATCGGTGGCTGCGGGAGGGGCGCGGCGCCACCCGGCCCGGCCTCACCGGCCGCCTGCGAGCCCCGGCGGCGGAGCTGGTGGACCACCGGCCGTACCAGGCCGGCGACGACCCGCGCTACCTCGACTGGCGCCTCCTCGCCCGCCTCCGCCGCCCCTTTGTCCGCCAGGGGGAGGCGCGTGGGGCCGGCGCGGTGGCGGTGGCGCTCGATTGCTCCGCCTCCATGGGGTTCGACCGCAAGTTTGAGGTGGCGGCGGAGGTGGCCGCCTCCCTCGCCTACCTCGCCCTGGAGGGGGAGGCGCGCCTCTCCCTCCACCTCCTCGGCGGGGCCACCGTCCCCATGGGGCGCGGCCGTGGCCACCTAGGCCGGGTGGTCGCCGCCCTGGAGGGGGCCCGCCCCGGCGGCGCGGTGGCGGTGGCCGAGGCCCTCTACGGCTGCGCCGGTGGGTGGCCGCCCGGGACCCAGGTTGTCCTCCTCTCCGACCTCCTGGAGCCGGTGGAGCGCCTCGCCCCCCTCGGCCGGCTCGCCCGCCACGGCCACCCAATGGAGGTGGTTCAAATTCTCGGCCCCGCCGACCTCGCCCCGGCGGCCACCGGCCCGTGCCGTCTGAAGGACGCGGAGTCGGGCGACGGCCGCGAGGCGGTGGTCGATGGGGCGGCGGTGGTCCGCTACCAGACGGCGCTGACCCGCCACCAGGAGGCGGTGGCCGCCCTCACCCGCCGCCACCGCATGGGGTGGGTGGCGGCGGAGGCGACCGCCGGCGCGGAGCAGGCCCTGCTCGCCTACCTTCGCCTGCCGCGGGAGGGACGGTGACCCTCCTGCACCCCCTCTGGCTCGCCGCCCTGCCCGGCCTCCTCCTCCTCTGGTGGGTGCGGCCGCGGGGCGGCCGGGAGCGGCCGGTCGCCGCCCTCTTCCTCTGGCAGGGGGCGATCGCGGGGGGGCGTGGCCGCCGCCTGGCGCTCCGCCCCGGCGGGGTGCGCGTACCCCTCCTCCTCGCCCTCCTCTGCCTCTGCCTCGCCGCGCCCCAGGGCCACCGCACCGCCCCGGACCATGGGGCGCCCCCGGCGACCACCGGGGTGGTGTGCGAGGGGGAGGTCCATGGACCCCTGCGCGCCTACCTCGCCGACCTCGACACGCCGTGCGTCGCCACCTCGCCGTGGACGGTGGTGGTACGTCCCGGGGATGGGTCCGCGACCGTGCGCTGGGCGGTGGAGGATCCCCTGCTCGTGGGCGCTCCCGCCGACCCGGTGGCGGGACACGGCCTCCGCACCGTGGCCGCGGGGGCGTGGGACCGGGTGCTGGCGGACACCGTGGCGGGGCCGGTCGTGGTTCTCCATCCGACCAATCGCGGCGGCCGCCTGGTGGTCGGCGCGGACCTCGACGCCTCCCCCCTCCGCGATGCCCCTGCCCTGCCGCTCCTCTTCGCCGCCTGGGCGGAGGAGATCCGCGGCGCGGTGGCCCCACCGCCGCCCCCCGGTGGCGCCCCCCGGTGGCGATGGCCGGCGATCGCCGCCCTCAGCCTCCTCTGGCTCCCGTGGCCGCGCCGGCCTCTCTGGGCCGCGGCCGCCACCCTCCCCCTCGCCGCCGCCCTGCTGCTGCCGGCCGGCGGGGGGCGGGCGGTGGTCCTCGACATCTCGCCGAGCAGTACCGGTGGCGACCTGACAACCGCCCTTGAGGAGGCGACGGCGGGCGCCCGCCGGGTCGCGGTCGTGGCGGCAGGCGGCGAGGCCGAGGTGTGGGTCCCGGCGGGGAGCAACCCCGGCCACGCGGTCACCGCGGTGCGCCGCCTCCTGGCCACCCCACGGCCGCCGAGCCGCGCCACCGCCCTCGGCGCGGCGGTGGTGCGGGCCGCTACCCTCGCCTCGGAGGTGGTGGTGGTGAGCGACGGCCGCGCCGCGCCGGTGGCCCCCCCGCCGCCGGGAGTGCGGCTCCACTGTCGCCTCCTCCCCTCGGCCGGCCTCACCCTCCACCTCCCGAGCCGTCTCCCCGAGGGGGGAACCACGGTCGCCGTGGCGCGCCTCTCCGGGATAGCGGATGCCCGTCGCGTCGTCTGGCGGATCGACGGCGAGACGGCCGGCGAGAGCACCGTGGTGGCCGGTGAGGCCCGACTCCCCCTCGCCCTCCCACCGGGCCGCCACCGGATCGAGGCGACGGCGGGCGGGGTGGGGGCGACCACCCTCATCGACGTGGAGGGAGGGCCGCGGGTGGTGGTGGTCGGCGACACCGCCCTCGCCCGCCTCGCCGGTGTCGAGCCGGTAGCCCCCGCGTCGCTCGCCCATCGTCTCGCCACGGCGCCCCCGGCCGCCTTGGTGGCGGCCGGGCTGCCCGCGGGGGCGGCGGTCCGGTCGGCGATCGCCCGGGCGGTCGCCGCAGGGATGGGGCTCCTCGTCGTGGGGCCGCCCGAGGTACCAACGCCGGATGACCCCCTGTCCCGCATCCTCCCCCTGCGGCCGAGGCAGGAGGCGGGACGGCCACCGGTGGCGGTGGTGGTGGTCCTCGACCGCTCCGGCTCCATGGCGGAGGGGGGCGCCCCCCTCGACCTCGGGGTCGCCGCGGCAATGGCGGTACGCCGGGGGCTCGGCCCCGAGGACCGGTGGGGGCTGATCGCCTTCGATCGCGACGTCCACCTCCTCGACCCCCTTGGTCCGCCGCCGGCGGCGGCAACGTTGCGCCACCGCCTCGCCCGCCTCACCAGCGCCGGCGGCACCGACCCGTGGCGGGCGGTGGCCGCCGCCGAGGCGCTCCTTGCTGCCGCCCCCGAAGAGCGTGAGATCGTCCTGATCACCGACGGCCGGGTGGGGCCGCCCAAGGCAGCACCCGTCGCCGGGGTGCGGATCACCGCCATCCAGGTGGGGGCGCGTCCGGCTGAGGCGCGACTCGAGCGCCTCTGTGACGCCACCGGCGGCCGGCTCCTGCGCGCCGCCACCGCGGCAGAGCTCCCGACCGCGCTCCTCCGCGCCGCCCCGGGGGGGGCGCCGGAGGTGGGACCATTCCCCCTCATGCCCGCCGCGGCCGACACCCCCTTTCCCCTCCCCGCGAATCGCACCATCTCCCACCGCTGGCCCGCCCGCCTCGCCACCGGCCGCCCGCTGCTCCTTGCCGGCAACACCCCGCTGCTCGCCATCGGCCGCCACGGCCTCGGCCGTATCGCCCAGTGGGTGGGGCCGGCAACGGAGCTCACCGGCCGGGCGGACCTCCTTCACCCCCTCCTCGCCTGGCTCGCACCGCGACCGGGGGGGGTGGAGACGACCATCGCCGACGACCACCTGTGGGTCGGGGTGGCAACGGCCGAGGCGGCGGGCGACCCACCACCGTGCACCCTCCGCTCCGCGATCACCACCGAGCGCCCCCTCCCCCTCCACCAGGTAGCCGGCGGCTGGAGCGGCGAGGCCACCCTCACCGCCGGCGGGAGGTGGGCGGTGGAGGTGGGATCCGCCACCGGCGCGATCGCCCGCCGCCTGGTGGAGGTGGGCGACCCCGAGTGGGCGATCTCCCCGGCCGCCGGCAAGGCCCGCCTCGCTCGCCTCGCCCGCGCCACCGGCGGCCGCCTCCTCACCCAGGGCGAGCCACCCCCGCCACCCCCTGCCGCCCCGGCCCCGCCCCTGCACCCGCTGCTGCTTGCCGCCGCCGCACTCCTCCTCTCACCGCGCGCCGCGCCCCCTCACCGCCATTGACCGAACCGTGCATCAAGACCACTCGCCCAGAAGGTCAAAGGAGAGCTGACGATGGAGCTTGATCGACAGGAGGTAGAGGGTCTCGTCGCGCACCGCGTAGAGGAGGATGGAGTCGCCGGCGAGGTACTCGCGTATCTCGGTTGCCTTCCCGATCCGTTCTCGCAGGATCCGATGGCGCTCCGCTCCCTCGACCGAGGCAGAAATTGGGGTCAAATTGGGGTCAGGCTTGCAAACTTGCAAGTTTGGATCTCGCTGTCGGCCATCGACGGGCAATCTTGCAAGTTTGCAAGCCTGACCCCAGAGCACTTGGCCATCTCCCGCCTCTCCGTGTCTCTGCGTTAAGAATCCCACTCCCCGCGACCCCCCGGCCCACCACCCGCGACACCGCTCCGCCCCCTGCCCCCCCCTCCCCACCCCCGCCGTCCTCCGCCTCTCTGGGCGAGATTTCCAACGGTGCCGACGCCGATTGCCCACCATTGCCGCCCCATGGTTAAGTTCTGATTCACCGCGGCCGAGAGGTTGGGGGGCGCGCGTCTTGTCTATTGCATAAGGACTGATCGGCTTGGACCCAGACCCTCCGGGGATCTTCCTCCTCCTCCTGTCGGCGCTGCTGTTCGCGGAGAACCTCTATCTGCGTTGCCGTCGCCGGGTGGTCGAGCCGACCGCACCACCCTCCGCGGAGGCGGCAGCCCACTACCTGGTGGAGCTCGCCGTGACCGTCGCGGCGGTCTTCACCGCCCTGTGCATGGGGGGCCTCCTGGGCGGCGATCCGCGGCCGTTGCGCGCTATTGTCGCCCTCGCGGTGGTGGCGCTGGTGCGCGATCCGCTCCCCCTGCGGCTGGCTGCGCGCCTCTCGGAGTCGGCGTGCGCGCAGGTCGGCCGCGCCGGTGATCTCTGTCTGGCCCCCCTCGTCGCCACCCTCCCCGTCGGCCGCTGGCGGCGCCCGGAGGCCGAGTCGTCGCCCGCGGCAGCGATCGAGGAGGAGTCTGATGACACGATCCGTGAGCTGCTGCACAACGTCTATGACTTCGGGGAGACCCGGGTGCGGGAGGTGATGACGCCGCGGCCGGACATCTTCACCCTGCCGGTGGATGCAGCGCCGGAGGAGATCGTGGAGCGGTTTCTGCGCGGCCACTTCTCGCGCGTGCCGGTGATCGAAGGCGACCTCGACCATGTGGTGGGGATCGTCTACGCCAAGGACCTCCTCGCCGCCGGCGGTGGGACCCTGCCGCCCCTTACTGAGCTGGCCCAACCACCCCTGTTTGTGCCGGAGACGCGCGCCATCGACGAGCTGCTGCGTGATTTCCAGGCCAGCCATGTCCACATCGCCATCGTCGTCGATGAACACGGCACCACCTCGGGGCTGGTGTGCATGGAGGACATCCTGCGGGAGCTGGTGGGTGAGGTCGGCGAGGGGGGGGAGGAGCGGACCATCACGCCGATCGGCGAAGGGCGCTTCCGTGTCTCGGCGATGACCACGCCAGAGCAGTTCAACGACGCCTTCGCCACCCACATTGAGGGTGAAGACTTCGAGACCCTCGGCGGCTTCGTTATTCACCGCCTCGACCACTTCCAGACGGTCGGCGAGCGGGTGGCGGTGGAGGGGGTGGAGATCGTGGTGACCGAGGTGGAGGGGCTGCGCATCGTCACTGTCGAGGTCATCACTCCGTCGACGCGCGGGGTGGAGGCGTGATCGTGGTGACGCTCTTGCTGGCGGTGGTCGCCTGTACGGCGCTTGCGGCGCTCCTCGCCATCGGCCGCCTCGACCACCACCTGACGGTGGTGAACAAGATCGATCTGCAACACGCGGCCGCCGAGGCTAGCGCGGTGGCGCCGCTGCTCACCGCCCTGAAGGAGCCGGTCGCCCTGGAGGCGACCCTGCGCCTGGCGCAGCTTCCCCTCCTGGCGGTCGGCCTCGCCGCCCTCTTCCCGATCCTGCCGCCGGCCGGGGCGGCCCGCGCCGGAACCCTGGCGGCCCTGGCAGCCGTCGTGGTGGTGACCGCCGGGGTGAGTCGCCGGAGTACGCCGGCTCGCGCCGCCGCCGAGCTTTCCTACTTTGCCGCTGCCCTCGGCCCCCTGTGGCCGGTGGTGTTACCGCTGCTGCGGGTCGAGCGTCTCCTCGCCGGGCGACGCGCGAACCACCGCCACCTCGTTTATCTCAACCGGGAGGAGCTCGAGTCGCTGCGCGACCTCGACCGCTTCCGCCGCGAGGAGACCCCGGACGAGGAGGAGATGATCGGCCGCATCTTCGACCTGAAGGAGACGGAGGTGAGCCAGATCATGGTCCCGATCGTCGACGTGGTCGCCCTGGAAGAGGAGCAGACGGTGGAGGAGGCGATCCAGACGGTGAACCGCACCCGCTTCTCGCGGCTACCGGTCTTCCGCCACCGGGTCTACAACATCGTCGGGATCCTCAACGCCTTCGACCTCCTGACCGGTGGCGACCCCAAGCGTAAGGTGGGCGAGCTCACCCAGCCGCCGCTCTACGTGCCGGAGACGATGACCGCCGAACTCCTCCTCGACTCCCTGCGCGAACGCCAGATCCATGTGGCGGTGGTGGTGGATGAGTACGGCGGCGCCACCGGCATCGTCACCGCCGAGGACGTGATCGAGGAGCTGGTCGGGGAGATCACCGACGAGCACGACGTGGTGGCAACACCGCTCATCACCGCCCTCGACGGGGGCGGCTGGCGGGTGGAGGCGCGCCTCACCCTCGACGAGCTGGAGGAGGAGACGGGAATCGAGTTGATCAGCAACCAGTACGATACGGTGGCCGGCTTCCTCCTGGAGCAGTTTCACCACATCCCCGCTGCGGGCGAGCGCTTGCAGCTCCCGGAGTTGCACATCACCATTCGCGCCGCCACGGAAAGGGAGATCCGCACGGTGGACCTCGAACCGATCGCGCGGTGAGCCCGCGGTCATGCGCGGGGAGCAAAACCACGAAAGACACGAAGGGCACGAAGAGATGCATGGAGTGTCGATACCACCGTCCGGGGAACGGATCGCGGGCCGAGGCGCGGTGACGCAGAGGGAGGGGCAACCGAGACGGCGGCGTCTCGGATCCCCTCGGTGCGCCGCGCTGCGCTTGGCACACCCTACGCCTTCAATCCGTTGCTCCCGAGCTGGCCGTAGGGGGCGCCAAGCGCAGCGCGGCGCACCCATACCGCGGGCGGGCATCCCCCTTCGTGATCTTCGTGGTGTTGCCGATATCGGAGCCTCCCCATGCGCGTAATCGTCGCCGGTGCCGGTGAGGTCGGCTTCAACATCGCCCGCTGGCTGTCGCGAAACGGCCACTCGGTGAGCCTCATCGACGTCGACCCGGCCCGTGTCGCCCGGGCCGGCGAGCTCCTCGACATCCAGGGGGTGGTGGGGAAGTGCAGTGTTCCGCAGGTCCTCGCCGACGCCGGCGCGGAGGATGCGGAGATCCTGGTGGCGGTGACCAACTCGGACGAGGTGAACATGGTCGCCTGCCTCGTCGCCGGCCACCGCTTCGGCATCGCCCACAAGGTGGCGCGTATCCGCGAGGTGGGATACGCGGAGGTGGGTGAGATGCTCGCCTCGGAGGTGGTGGGGATCGACATGGTGATCCACCCGGAGATGGAGGTGGCGAGCCGACTCCAGCGACTCATCGACTTTCCCGCCGCCACCGACGTCCTCGAATTCGGCGACGGCACCCTGCGCCTCGCCGCCTTCCACCTCCAGGCCGACTCGCCCCTCGTGGGGCGGCCCCTGGAGCAGAGCTTTCCGCCCCGCGCCGAGGCGCGGGTCCTGGTGTGCGCCGTCCTGCGCGACGGCCGGGTGCTCATCCCGCGCGGCGCCGACCGCCTCCACGCCGAGGATCAGATCTACCTCCTCGGCCGCCCCGACGATCTCGACCGCCGCCTCCCCGAATTGGGGCTGGCGGCACCGCCGATCACCCACATTGTGATCGGCGGCGGCGGCAAGGTGGCGGAGACCGTGGCGCACAACCTGGAGGAGAGCAACATCACGGTGAAGATCATCGAGCCGGATGAGGGGCGCTGCAACGCCCTCTCCGAGAGTCTCTCCCACGCCATCGTCCTCCACGGCGAGCTCACCGACGTCGACCTCATGCGCGAGGAAAATGTCGGGAGCTGCGACCTCTACCTGGCGGTGAGCCAGGATGAGGAGGACAACATGCTCACCTCCATGCTCGCCCGCCGACTCGGGGCACGGAAGGTCTTCTGTCTCCTCAACCGCCCGGAGTACGTCCCCCTGGCGCCGTCGCTCGGGATCGATGCGGCGGTGAACCCGCGCCTCTCCACCGTCGGCGCGGTCCTGCGCTTCATCCGCAAGGGCAAGGTCCTGGCGGTGGACCAGCTCGTCGAGGACCAGGCGGAGATCATGGAGGCGGTGGCGATCGCCGGCTCCGAGCTCGTGGGCAAACCGCTGTCTGAGGTGAGCTTCCCCAAAGGGGCGATCGTCGGCGCCATCCTCCACGAGGGGGAGTCCCGTATCGCCACCGGCAGTGACGTGGTGGAGGAGAACGACCGGGTGGTGATCGTGGCGGTGAAGAAGGCGGTGAAAAAGGTGGAGAAGGCGCTGCAGATGAAGCCGACATCGTGGTGAGAACTGCCGTAGGAAGTAGAAGGTAGAAGGTAGAAGGTAGAAAGGGGGAGGGGCGGAAGGAGGACATGGCGGCAACGAGCCTCAGCAAATCTCGCCGCCACCACGCTGGCAGCGCACTGCCCTACCCCCAGTGATCCATCTGACCCACCGCCCCCGTACTCCCACGC
>JAJRSX010000126.1 GCA_024278555.1 bacterium
CGACGGAGGAGAAGTTCTTTTCCTTCTCGGGGGACGACTCGCTGCGCGGTCGCGCATCTCGTCTCCCCCTCCGGTATCCCGCCACCCGGCCTCCACGGTGTTGACAGGGAGCGGCCTCCTCATGGAAGACACGGAGGGCACAGAGAACCGCAAGAAAAGGTGACTTCTTCCTCTCACGGCTTCCATCGATTGTCGTGATGGAGCGCTCTTTTGATCGGGGGAAAATCTGTCTCGCGAGGGACCGCCATGGGGTTGCCACGAAGGAGGATGGCGCAAGATCGTGTTGTTTTCTGATGCAGCTCTCTGTGTCCTCTGTGTCTCTGTGGTGAAAAATCCCTTCCGGGAGCCCTCCATCTTCGGGCCGAGGCATGGAGAGACGCCGTACCCAAGAAACGCAAATGCTCCTCGCCGACGCCGGTAACTCACGCCTCACCCTCGCCCGCCTCGACGGGGCCACGATCGGCGCGCGGATCGACCTGGAGCGGGAGTCGATCACCCCGGGGTCGGTCGTCCAGGCAATCGACGCCCTCGGCGGCGCCTCCCGGGCGCTCCTCGGCTCCGTGGTCCCGGCGCTGACGGCGATGCTCGTCGACGCCCTCACCGTGGCGACGGGCGCGCCACCCCACCTTGTGTCGCGCGACTCCCCCCACGGCCTCACCCTCGACGTCCCCCACCCGAGCCAGGCAGGCGCCGACCGGATCGCCACCGCCGTCGGGGCACTGGTTCACGCCGCGCCGCCGCTGATCGTGGTCGACTGCGGCACCGCCACCACCTGCACCCTCATCGACCGAGGCGACCACGCGCCGCGCTATCGCGGCGGTGCCATCGCCGCCGGGGTGGAGACGGCGCTCACGGGGTTGCGCCGGCGCGCCCCCCACCTGCCCGAGCCGGCCGACACCGTCGAGATCCCCGGCACCACCACCGAGATCGCCCTCGCCCTCGGCGGGGTCGCCGGCCACGCCTGGATGGTCGACGCGGTGGTCGCCCGGCTGGTGGCGGCGGCTGCCGGCGCGACCGCGGCGGTCATCGTCACCGGCGGCTGTGCCCCGCGGATCCGCCCCCACCTCGCCACCCCCCACGACCACCGCCCCGACCTCTGCCTGGAGGGGCTCGCCGCCATCGCCGCCCGCCTCACGGACGACGGTGGATCACGCCGGTAGGAGGGGGTTGCACCCCCGACCCAGGCCCGCAGGACCTGCCGCGCCTGCGGCGCGGATCGCGGGTACAACCCGCTCCTACCGCTGGACCCGCAACCGGTAGAAGAAGTCGTCGCCGCCCTCGCCGAAGAGGTCGGTGACCACCAGGTAATAGGTCCCGGCGGTGGCCACGGTGAAGGACAGCCGCGGATCGAGGCCGTCGCTGTCGTCGTTGGTGGCCAGCACGGTGGTGCCGTCACCATCGAGGAGGGTGAGGGTGGCGTCGAGCTCCGAACCGTCCACCTCCGCCGCCACGCCGGCGGTGAGGGGGGTGCCCGCGGCGAGGTCAACGGCGTAGACGTCGCGGTCACCCGCGTGGCCGATCCACCCCTCCACCATGTCGGCCGACCCGATCGGGGCGGCGGTGGCCGCATCGCCCCCCGCCTCGTCGCCCGCCGGCTGACCGTCAAGGGTGTGGCCGAAGGCGGTCGCCTGCGACCGATCGACAACCTCCACGGTCGCCGTGACCGTGTAGGTGTAGCCGTCGCCGCCCGCGCCGCGGGCATCGGCCACCTCCACCGAATAGGTACCGGCGGCAACCACAAAGCCGCCGAGGGCCGGATCGAGGCCGTCGGTGTCGTCGGCGGTGGCGAGGGTCGTCCCATCCGGCCCCACCAGCACGAGGGTGGCGTCCGCCAGTGAACCTGCCGCCGCCACCCGCACCACCAGGTGTTCCCCCGCCTCCACCGCCACCGCGTACCAGTCCACATCGCCAGCCGTGCCGAGGCTCGCGGCCACCGCCGCGCCGGGGGTGAGCGGGGTGGCATCGGCGCGGCGGTTGTCGCCGTCGTCCGGCACCGGTGTCTCGGGCGGCGCGGTGCTCGTCGGGTCGAGGGGGTCACTCCCCTGGGCCACCTCCAGGCCGTCATCAACGCCGTCGCCGTCGGTGTCCGCCTTCAGGGGGTCGGTCCCGAGCTGTTGCTCCTCCGTGTCCGGCAACAGGTCGCCGTCGTCGTCGGTGTCGGCGTGGTTGCCGACGCCGTCGCCATCGGTGTCGAGGGTCTCAGTGGGATCGTCGGGGAAGGCGTCCCGGTTGTCCGCCACGCCGTCGCCGTCGCGATCGCCGCTGCCGGTGTCACCCTGCACCAGGTCGGGGAGGCCGTCACCGTTCCTGTCCGGGAGCGGCCCGACGGCGGTGCCCGGGGTCGGATCACTCGCGTCGGGGGTGCCGTCGCCGTCCGAGTCGAGCTGCGCCAGGGGGTCGCGCTCGGGGCGCGCCCGGTGGTCTCCGTCGATGCGCACCACCCCCAGCTCGACCTTGCCGCCGCGGCGGGTGGGGAGGATGTCGTGGCTCGGCGCCAGGGCGAGGATCGCCACCGGCTGGCCGTTGATCGCAAAGACCACCACCACCCCCGCCTCCCCGGCCGGGATGCGCAGGCGGAAGGAGCCGTCGCCGCCGATCCGCACCGGCCCGGCGATGATCGCCCGCGAGGTGACCCCGACGGCGAAGAGGTCGATGGGGGGCAGGGCGACGGCGGCCGCGGCGATGGGTTCGAGGGCGGCGGTCGCCACCTCGCCGACCGCGCCGGAGAGCTCCACCGCGGTCGGCGCGGTGGTCGCGCCACCACCGGTGGCCTGGTCCGCCGCCCCGCCGCCACCGGAGCCACCCCCACCGCTACAGGCGAGGGTCACAGAGAGGAGGAGAGCGAGGAGGTAGGCGGGGCGGTCCATGGCCCCACAGATCGGCAGAAACCGCCGGCGGAACCAATCGACGACCCCTTCGACAGCCGCCCGCGACCGAGCCGACCGCCACCCCCACTGCCCGCCGGCCGCCTCCGGCGTTACAGGCGGCGGCGCGGCGGATCGACCCGCTTGCGCCCCAGGGGGGTCGACTGGTGAAGGAGCGCCTTGGTCTCCCGCGACGGCTCCACGCCGAGCCCCTCACCGAGGGCCGCCTCACAGCGGCGATAGGCCACCAGGGCCTTGGAGCGCCGGTCCAGCGCCAGCCAACCACGGATCACCCCCTGGTAGAACCCCTCCTCCAGGTCGTCGATCTCCAGACCGCGCTCGAAGGTGGCGATCGCCCGCTCCGGCTCACCCTCCTCCGCCCAGAAGCGCCCCACCCGCTCCACCGCCTGCAGGAGGCGGCCGTGGAACCGCTCGCGCGGCCCCAGGAGCCACGACTCGCCCCCGGTGGCGCGCAGGAAGGGGCCACGGTAGAGGTCGATCGCCCCCTCCGCCGCCTCCACCCGCTGGCGCATCCCCGCCCCGCTGCCGTGCCGGCGGCTGAGGATCGGCGCCAGCAGCGCCTCCACCACCCACGCGTCGACCCAGCAGCGCGTCGGATCGAGACCGACCATGCCGTTTTGCGGCCGCACCACCACCGCCTCGCCGATGAGGCGGCGGAGCCGGTGGAGGGTGGTGGCCAGGGCCCGTTGGGCCGCGTCGCCGTCCGCCTCCGGCCACAAGAGGTCGGCCAGCCGCTCGCGCCGCACCTCCCGCCCGCCGCACGCCAGCATGGCGCGCAACAGGTCGAGGGGGCGCTGCTGCGCCGACGACCCCAGCCCCACGGCCACCCCGTCGCGGATGATACGGAACCGCCCGAGGGTCTCGATCCGGATCGACCACGGCCACTCGGCCACCTCCTCACCCGTCGCCGGCGCCGTGAGCTCCCAGTCGCGTACCCAGCCGCGTGCCTCCTCCACCTCGATGCGGTCCCGCAGGGCCGCCGCCATCAGGTGCGACGCCACCGCCGGCGGCTGTCCGAACCACAGGCGTACACCACTCTCGCGCGCCACGCCAAGGCCATGGGCCAGGGCGGTGCTACACGCCACGGCGTCGCCGGAGGTCGCCGCCAGGTGCGCCTCGGTGAGGGCGGTGGAGAGGGAGGCGACCGGCCCGCCGAGGCGGTCTGCGAGGGACGCCGCCGCCGCCACCACCGGGCGGGCCGCCGCCACCTCACTCCGGGCCACCAGGGAGCCGCCGCGAAGGAGCTGCGCCCCCCAGTCGAGCCATGGAGCCCCCACCTCCGCGGCGAGGGCCTCTGCCACCTCGGTGGCCTCCAACGTCACCTCACCCCCCCCCTGTGCCACCCCGCCCCACCC
>JAJRSX010000127.1 GCA_024278555.1 bacterium
CCACGTTGACCTGGGCGGCGTCGTTGAAGGCGACATCCGCCACGGAATCCACAGAAGGGCGCGGAGAGGGCGCGCCGGGGAGGGGGGTAGGAGCGGGTTGTACCCGCGATCCGCGCCGCTGGCGCGGCCGGCCCGTGGGGCCGGGGTCGGGGGTGCAACCCCCTCCTACCGGGGGGCGGGGGTAGCGGCGTCATCGGCGGTGGAGCGGGGGAGGGCGTGGGCCGGAAGCGATTTTCACCGCCGGGGGCACGGCGGGCGTAGAGAGGGTCAGCAGAAAGGTCCCTGAGCGTTCCGTCACCTAGTACACCGCCATTATTTTCGTTGATCCTCCATACGACACTATTCCCCCGGTCAGGCCCCGCTCCGCCTCCCGCCCCTCTCTGGCTCTGCGTTGAGCGCCCACCCGCCACGATCTCGCCTCGCGCCGCGTTGTACGCCGCACCCTCCAAGCTGCTCCCCCTTCGTGGCCTTCGTGGTTTTGTCCGGCGCGGGCGCTCTTCCCCGGCTGGCTGAAGATGGAACCGACGGTGATGGGGCCGCAGGCCGAGTGGCCTCGTGGAACCGTGGCGGCTACAATCCGCGCCCCTTTTTTTCGTGGAGATGCGCCATGGCGAAGATCGCTGTCCTGCCCGGTGACGGGATCGGTCCCGAGGTGATGGTTGAGGCCCTGAAGGTCCTCGACGCGGTCTCGGACCGGTTCGGCCTCACCTTCGAGCGTGACGAGGCGCCGGTGGGCGGCGCCGGCATCGACGCCGCCGGCAAGGCGCTCCCGGATGACACCCTCGCCCTGTGCGAGGCGTCCGACGCGATCCTCTTCGGCTCGGTGGGCGGTCCCAAGTGGGACGGACTGCCGCCGGCGGAGCAGCCGGAGCGCGGGGCGCTGCTCCCCCTGCGGGCCCACTTCGGCCTGTTCGCCAACTTCCGGCCGGCGCGGGTCTTCCCGGCCCTGGCCCGCTCCTCGGTGCTGCGGCCGGATATCGTCGGCGACGGCTTCGACCTGCTGATCGTGCGTGAGCTCACCGGCGGCATCTACTTCGGCAAGCCCAAGGGGCGCGAGCCGGCGGGTGAGCGGGGCGAGCGCGCCTTCGACACCCTCGAGTACACCACCTTCGAGATCGAACGCATCGCCCGCGTCGCCTTTGAGGCGGCACGCAAGCGTAGCCGCCGGGTGACCAGCGTCGACAAGGCGAACGTCCTCACCTCGATGGTCCTGTGGCGCGAGACCGTGGAGCGGGTGGCCAAGGAGTACCCCGACGTGGAGCTCACCCACATGTACGTGGACAACGCCGCCATGCAGCTCGTGCGCGAGCCGCGCCAGTGCGACGTGATCCTCGCCGGCAATATGTTCGGCGACATCCTCTCGGACGAGGCGGCGCTGCTCACCGGCTCCCTCGGCATGCTCGCCTCGGCGAGCCTGGCGGAGGGGAGCTTCGGCCTCTACGAGCCCTCCGGCGGCTCGGCCCCGGACATCGCCGGCCAGGGCATCGCCAACCCGATGGCGCAGATCCTCTGTGTTCCGATGATGCTCCGCTTCACCTTCGGTGAGGCGGCGGCGGCGGAGGCGGTAGAAGATGCGGTCCGCGCCACCCTCGACGACGGCCTGCGTACCGCCGACATCGCCCAGCCCGGCGAGGCCACCGTGACCACCGCGGAGATGGGCGACGCGGTGGTCCGCCACCTGACCGCCTCGCGCAGAGACGCAGTAGAAGGGTGAGCCTGTTGCCTCTCTGCGCCTCTGCGTCTCTGCGCGAGGCCCAAAACGGAATGACGCCATGCTAGAGAAGAAGGAGAAATACAACGTCGCGGTCGTCGGTGCCACCGGCGCCGTCGGCCAGGAGATGCTCTCCATCCTCGCCGAGCGCGACTTCCCGGTCGGGGAGATCAAGGCCTTCGCCTCGGAGCGGTCGGTCGGCAAGGAGGTGGAGTTCGGTCGGCGGACCTTGAAGGTGGAGCTCCTCGGTGACGGCGCCTTCGCCGGCATCGATATCGCCCTGTTTTCCGCCGGGGCGGCCCGCTCCAAGGAGTTCGGCCCGAAGGCGGTGGCCGCGGGGGCGGTGGTGGTGGACAACTCCTCCGCCTTCCGGATGGACGACGACATCCCCCTGATCGTCCCGGAGGTGAACCGCGCGGCGATCCCCGACCACCCGGGGATCATCGCCAATCCGAACTGCTCCACCATCCAGATGGTGGTGGCGCTCAAGCCGATCCACGACGTGGCCCGCATCAAGCGGATCGTCGTCGCCACTTACCAGGCGGTCTCCGGCGCCGGCGGCCGGGCCATGGAGGAGCTCCTGGAGCAGGTCAAGGCGGTGGGCGACTTCCGCTTCCCGTCGCCCGAGGTCTTCCCGCACCAGATCGCCTTCAACGTCATCCCGCACATCGACGTCTTCCTCGACAACGGCTACACCAAAGAGGAGATGAAGATGGTCAACGAGACCCGCAAGATCTTCGGTGACGACACCATCCGCGTATCCGCCACCTGCGTCCGGGTGCCGGTCTTCCGCGCCCACTCCGAGTCGGTGAACATGGAGACGGAGAAGAAGATCACCGTCGAGCAGGCGCGCGAGCTCCTCGCCTTTGCCGAGGGGGTGACCGTCTACGACCACCCGGAGGACCTCATCTACCCGATGCCCTTCGAGGCGAGCGGCCACGACGACGTGCTGGTGGGGAGGCTGCGCGAGGACCCGTCGGTGGACAACGGCCTCGACCTGTGGGTGGTCTCCGACAACCTGCGCAAGGGGGCGGCCCTGAACGCCATCCAGATCGCCGAAGAGCTCATCCCCGACGGCCGCGCCCACGGCAACGCCGCCGCGGAAAGGGCGCAGGGGTAGGGATATTTTTTCGATTGAGCCGCGGATGAACGCAACTGAATAGAGGGTAAGACCACGAAGGGGCACACGAAGAGAGACCTTCGCGCCCTTCATGGTTTTGTCCCTCCTCTGAAAGATCCATGAGCGAGCGAATCCAACCGGTCAAGGGGACCCACGACATTCTCCCCGAGGAGCAGGGTGTGTGGGGGCGGGTGCGGGCGGCGGCGTCGTCGATCCTGCCGCTCTACGGCTACCGGGAGATCGCCACCCCGATGTTCGAGCGCGCCGAGCTGTTCGAACGCAGCGTTGGGGTGGCCACCGACATCGTGGAGAAGGAGATGTACACCTTCGCCGACTCCAAGGGCAGGCGCATCGCCCTGCGCCCGGAGGGGACCGCCGGGGTGGTGCGCGCCTGCGTCCACCACGGCCGCCTGCGCGCCCACCCGCTCGACAAGCTCTACTACCTCGGCCCGATGTTCCGCCGCGAGCGGCCGCAGAAGGGGCGCTTCCGCCAGTTTCACCAGCTCGGCGTGGAGGCGATCGGCGAGCCGTCGGCAACCCTCGACGTGGAGGTGATCGCCCTGCTCGCACGGCTGCTCACCGCCTGCGGGGTGGACCGGGTGGAGCTGCAGATCAACTCGGTGGGGTGCTCCGAGTGTCGTCCCGCCTACCGCGACGCCCTGGTCTCGGCCCTGTCGGCGCGCCGGGCGGAGCTGTGCGGCGACTGCCGGCGGCGGCTGACCACCAACCCGTTGCGGCTGCTCGACTGCAAGGTCCCCACCTGCGGGGAGATCACCGCCTCGGCGCCGGAGCTCGTCGACCACCTGTGCGACGGCTGCCGCGACCACCTGGCCACGGTGGAGCAGGGGCTCACCGACCTCGGCGTCGCCTATCGCCTCAACCCGCGCCTGGTGCGCGGCCTCGACTACTACACCCGCACGGCGTTTGAGGCGATCGCCGAGGGGCTCGGTGCGCAGGCGGCGGTGGCCGCGGGGGGGCGCTACGACGGTCTGGTGGAGGAGCTCGGCGGCACCCCAACCCCGGCGATCGGCTTCGCCATCGGCCTGGAGCGGCTGGTCACCCTGATGGAGGACGGCGGGGAGGATCCCCCCCTGCCCCTCTTTGTCGCCGCCCTCGGCGACGCGGCCCACCGTCACGCCCTCAAGCTGGTCGAGGCGGTGCGCGGGGCCGGGGTGGCGGTGGAGATGGACCACTCGGACCGGTCCCTGAAGGCGCAGCTCAAGCGCGCCGATCGCCTGAAGGCGCGCCGCGCGGTGATCCTCGGAGAGGAGGAGCTCGCCGCGGGGGAGGCGACGGTGCGCGACCTGCTTGCCCACAGCCAGGCACGTTACCCACTTGCGGACCTTGCCGCCCGCCTCATCGAGGAGGAGAGACCATGACCCCGATCCCGATCGTCATCACCGGCGCCGCCGGCCGCATGGGCAAGACCCTCGTGCGTCTCGCCGCCGAAGATCCGGAGGTCCGCCTCGTTGGTGCCCTGGAGCGGTCCGACTCATCATTCCTCGGTCGTGACGCCGGGGAGGTGGCCGGGGTGGGGGAGGTCGACGTGATGATCACCCCGACCCTCGACGAGGTGGCTGAGCCTTGGCAGGTGGTGGTCGACTTCACCTTCCCCGGCGTCACCCTCAACCTCCTGCCCCTGGTCACCGCCGAGGGCGGCTCCATGGTGATCGGCTCCACCGGCTTCAAGGAGGAGGAGGTGGAGTTCATCCGCTCCTTCGCCGCCAAGGAGCCGCACCTGCTGGCCCCCAACATGTCCCTCGGGGTGAACCTCCTCTTTCGCCTCGCCGCCGTGGCCGCCGAGCGGTTCGGCGACACCTTCGACGTGGAGATCGTCGAGGCCCACCACCGCGCCAAGCAGGACGCCCCCTCGGGCACCGCCCTGCGCCTCGGCGAGGTGGTCGCCGAGGCCCTCGGCCGCGACCTCGGCCAGGTGGCTGCCTACGAGCGCCACGGGGTCATCGGGCCGCGGCCGGAGCGGGAGATCGGCTTCGCCACCGTGCGCGGCGGCGACACCGTGGGCGACCACACCTGCTACTTCTTTGGCGCCGGCGAGCGGCTGGAGCTTACCCACCGCGCCACCTCCCGCGACACCTTTGCAGCCGGCGCGCTGGCCGCCGCCAAGTGGATCCGCGGCCAGGCGCCGGGCCTCTTCGACATGCAGGACGTTTTGGGGCTGCGGTAGGGGCTCGCTTTGCTCGCGGGGATGGGGGGTGAGGATTGGGGGATGAGGGCAGGACGGCCCCACGGGCCGGGTGAGATAATAACCGAGAGCGCCACGAAAAAGTTTGCCGGCCGCGCAGCGGCCACCATCCCCCACCCCCCATCCCGGCGAGCAAGGCGAGCCCCATCCCCTCCCAGAGCGGCGTCGGTCTCCGGACTTTGTTGCCTTCACCCAGCCCCCGAGCCACCCCATGACCCCCATCCACGTCCAGCTCGCCGACCGTCTCGGCCAGCTTCCCCCCTACCTCTTTGCCGAGCTCGATCGCCTCAAGCAGGAGGTGGTGGCGCGCGGTGTCGACGTCATCTCCCTCGGCATCGGCGACCCCGACCTGCCCACCCCGCCGCACATCATCGAGGCCCTGTGCCGAGCCGCCCGCGACCCGGCGAACCACCAGTACCCCTCCTACGAGGGGATGCTCCGCTTCCGCCGGGCGGTGGCCGACTGGTACGCGGCGCGCGGCACCGGCATCAAGCTCGATCCGGCCACCGAGGTGGTCAGCCTGATCGGCTCCAAGGAGGGGATCGGCCACCTGCCGTGGGCCTTCGTCAACCCGGGCGAGGCGGTCCTCTGCCCCACCCCGGGCTACCCGGTCTACGAGGCGGGGACCCTCTTCGCCCACGGCGAGGTGGTGGAGATCCTCCTGCGCGAGGAGGACCGCTTTCTCATCGACTACTCGAAGATCCCCCAGGGGATCCTGGAGCGGGCGCGGGTCCTCTTCCTCAACTACCCGTGCAACCCCACCGCCACCTGCGCCCCCAAGAGCTTCTACGAGGAGACCATCGAGGTGGCGCAGGCCTTCGACATCATCGTCTGCCACGACGCCGCCTACTCCGAGATCTACTACGACGACCAGCGGCCCCTCTCCTTCCTCGACCTCCCCGGTGCCAAGGAGGTGGGGGTCGAGTTCCACTCCCTGTCGAAGACCTACAACATGACCGGCTGGCGCCTCGGCTGGGTGGCGGGCAACCGCGAGGTGGTCGCGGGGCTGGGGAAGATCAAGACCAACATCGACTCGGGGGTCTTTCAGGCGGTGCAGGAGGCGGGGATCACCGCCCTGTCCGGCGACCAGAGCTGCGTCGCCGACCTGCGCGCCACCTACCAGCGGCGCCGCGACGTGGCCCTGGCGGGGCTAAAACGGATCGGCCTTGAGCCGGTCACCCCGGAGGCCGCCTTCTACGTCTGGATCCACTGCCCGGAAGGAGGCACCGCGGCGGAGTTCGCCGCCCGCGTCCTCCAGGAGGCGGGTGTCGTCATCACCCCCGGCATCGGCTTCGGCTCCGGCGGCGAGGGCTACGTCCGCATGACCCTCACCGTGGACGAGGCGCGCCTGGAAGAGGCCATCGAGCGCATCGGGAAGGTGATGTAGGCTCCTCTTTGCGGCTAGGAGCCTGTCGGACTTATGCACGATCTACTGCTTGATTCGCGGATCTCGGCCCGGATCGCGCCCCGTTCTTCGTTACATAGGCCCACGTAGCGCTCGAACGGGTCGCAATCCGGACTCGAGCCCGCTTTCCCTCGCAACGATCGCATAAGTCCGACAGACTCCTAGAGCACGGTACCCCCATGGCTACGGCATTCATCGGTTTCGGCGGCAACATCGGCGATCGGGTTGCGGCGTGTGAGGCGGCGCTGGCGCGGCTGGCGGCGAGCGACGGGGTGCGGTTGGCGGCCCTCTCCGACCTCTTCCGCTCCGACCCGGTGGGGATCGTCGATCAGCCGTGGTTCGTCAACGGCGTCGCCGAGGTGGAGACGACGCTCGCGCCCATCGACCTCCTCAACCGGCTCATCGAGATCGAGGCGGAGATGGGGCGGGTGCGGCTGGTCAAGAACGGCCCGCGGATCATCGACCTCGACCTCCTCCTCTACGGCGACACCCGGCTGGCCGAGACGACCCTCACCCTGCCCCACCCGCGGATGCTCGAGCGCCACTTCGTCCTCGTGCCGCTCCTCCAGCTCGCCCCCCACGGCCGCCACCCGGTGAGCGGTGAGCCCTTTGTCGCCGCCCTGGCGCGGCTGCCGGGGGACGGCGGCGTCCGGCCGCTCCTCCCCCTGCCCGCGGAGGTGCGCCGATGAAACGGTACGTGGTGGTGGAGGGGCCCATCGGGGTCGGCAAGACGACCCTGGCGCGCAAGCTCGCCGACGCCCGCGCGGCCCGCTTCATCGGCGAGCGCCTCGACGAGAACCCGCTCATCGAGCGGTTCTACGACGACCCCGAGGGCCACGCCTTCCAGACCCAGCTCTTCTTCCTCGCCTCGCGCTTCCGCCAGCAGCACCTCCTGCGCCACCGCGACCTCCCCGAGGGGCCGTGTGTCTGCGACTACCTCTTTGCCAAGGACCGCCTCTTTGCCCACCTCAACCTCAAGGGCGACGAGCGCGACCTCTACGACCAGCTCTACGCCCTGCTTGCTCCGCAGGTGGTGCGTCCCGACCTGGTGGTCTACCTCCAGGCGACCACCGACGAGCTCCTCCACCGCATCGAGTCGCGCGGTATCGACTACGAGCGGCAGATGGAGCGTGCCTACCTCGATCGGGTGAACGAGGCGTACAAGCAGTACTTCTTCGACTACGCTTCGACGCCGCTGTTGGTGATCAATACCACCGACATCAACTTCGCCGACCACCCCGACGACTTCGACGACGTCCTCCGCCACATCGAGGAGTGCGGCAGCGGAACCCTCTACTACCAGCCGCCGAGCTCACGGGGGTGAGGGTCTGAGTCGGCGGCCGAATGCCGGAGGATTGCGGAATCTAGGTACTAGCTCCCCCCTCCACTACCAGCCTCCGAGCTTACTGGAGAACACCACGAAGACGGTGAATGGGTGGCGCTCCAGGGTCGGACACTACCGGGGGCTCCCGGACTCGGTCTTGGTCTGAGTGGGGCTTGCAAACGTGCATTTGAAATGCAAATTTGCAGCGCACGAGGTTCATGGTGGCGGACAGGTACATCAAGCGGGGGCTGGAGCCGGCGCTGCGGCGGGCGGCCGAGGAGTTCCCGGCGGTGGTCCTCACGGGGCCACGGCAGGCGGGGAAGACCACGCTGCTCAGGCGCCTCTTTGGCCACAGCCATGCCTACCGATCCCTTGAGCTACCCGATGTGCGTGCGGCGGCGGCGGCGGATCCGCGGGGGTTCTTGGAGGACAACCCGCCACCGGTGGTCTTCGATGAGGTGCAGCACGCACCGGAGCTGCTCGTCTACATCAAGGAGCGGATCGATCTCCATCGGAGCGAGGTGGGGCAATACCTCCTGACCGGTTCACAAGATCTCCTCCTCATGGAGGGGGTCACCGAGTCCCTCGCAGGCCGTGCCGCGGTGTTGCGCCTGCTTCCTCTCTCTCTCGCCGAGGTGGCCGGCCACCCCGGCATCGCCCTGCCTTGGGAGCGTAAGAAGGCCCGCACGGGAGAGGGTGGCCTCGCCTATGGCGCCTTGTGGAGCCACCTCCTGCGTGGTGGCTACCCGGAGCTCGTCGCTGACCCCGGGCGGGACGGCCCACTCTGGCAGGCGAGCTATATCCAGACCTATCTGGAGCGCGACGTGCGCGCCCTGCGCCAGGTAGGCGACCTCACCCTCTTTCAAAGCTTTTTGCGGACGGTGGCGGCACGCAGCGGCCTACTCCTCAATCTCTCGGACGTGGCCCGCGACCTCGGCGTGGCGGTGAACACGGCGCGGGCATGGCTCTCCATCCTGGAGGCGACCTTTCAGGTGGTCATCCTCCGCCCCTACCTTGCCAACGTGGGCAAGCGGCTGGTGAAGCGGCCGAAGGTCTACTTCACCGACACCGGGATTCTTTGTCACCTCGCGGGGCTCCATTCGCCGGACCACGCGGCCGCCGGCCCCCTGGGTGGGGCGATTCTCGAGACCGCGGTCGTTACCGAGGTTGTGAAGCGGCTGGTTGCGCACGGAGAGCAGCCGCGGGTCTACTTTTGGCGCACCGCCACGGGTGCTGAGGTAGACCTCGTGGTGGAGTCCGAGGGGCGGCTTGTGCCTATCGAAGTGAAGCTCTCCGCCACCCCCCGCCCGGCCATGGCGGCGGGGATTTTCACCTTCCGCGACCTCCTCGGTGAACAGGTTGCCGCCGGCTACGTCATCCACCCCGGTGACGTGCGCCTCCCCCTCGGCGGCGGGGTCACCGCGCTGCCACTTGGGGCGCTGTAGTTGGGCCAGGGGTGGGGTGTCACCGACGGTGGGCCAAAATCGGGTTGGCCCAGGAGGCGGGGAAATCAATATTTGCCGATGCCGTTCTCTGCGCCCTCTGCGCCTTCGTGGTTTTCCCTGGTCCCCGGTGAGGCCGGCGGCTACCCGAACCGCCCGGTGATGTAGTCGTCGGTCTCTTTGCACTGGGGGTTTTGGAAGAGCTGGTCGGTGGGGCCGACCTCCACGAGGCGGCCGAGGTACATGAAGGCGGTGCGGTCGGAGACGCGGGAGGCCTGCTGCATGTTGTGGGTGACGATGACCACGGTGTAGCGGCCGCGGAGCCGGTCGATGAGCTCCTCGATCTTCGCGGTGGCAATGGGGTCGAGGGCCGAGCACGGCTCGTCCATGAGCAGGACCTCCGGCTCCACGGCGATCGCCCGGGCGATGCACAGCCGCTGCTGCTGGCCGCCGGAGAGCGCCGTGCCCGGCTCGTGGAGCTTGTCGCGCACCTCGTCCCAGAGGGCGGCGCTCTTCAGGGCCGCCTCGACCCGGTCGTTGAGCTCGGTGCGGCTGATCTTGCCCTTCAGCCGCAGGCCGTAGGCGACGTTGTCGCCGATCGACATGGGGAAGGGGGTCGGCTTCTGGAAGATCATCCCGACCCGCTGGCGCAGCTCCAGGGCCGGGACCGCCGGGTCGAGGAGGTTCTCTCCGTCCATGAGGATCTCCCCCTCGGCCCGGTGGCCGGGGTAGAGGTCGAACATCCGGTTGTAGCAGCGCAGGTGGGTCGACTTGCCGCACCCGGAGGGGCCGATGAAGGCGGTGACTCGGCCTTCGAGGATATCGACGGTGTTGTCGTCGAGGACCCGGTGGTCGCCGTAGGTAAAGGAGAGGTGGCGCACCGCGATCTTCACGCTCGGGCCGCTCATCGGCGCTCCCCTCCGCGCAGGGCGAGGCGGGCGGCGATGGAGGTGGTCAGGACCGCGCCGGTGATCAGGAGGGCCGCGCCCCAGGCGAGGAACCGCCAGTCGTCGTAGGGGGACATGGCGTAGTTGAAGAGGGTGACCGTGAGGTTGGCGGTGGGCTCGGAGAGGGAGCGGACCCAGTAGGGGGAGTTGAGGGCGGTAAACAGCAGCGGCGCAGTCTCGCCGGCGACCCGGGCGATCGCCAGGAGGATGCCGGTGGTGAGCCCCGAGCGGGCGGCGCGGAAGAGGATCTGCACGGTCATCCGCCACTGGGGGCAGCCGATGGCCAGGGCCGCCTCCCGCAGGGCGACCGGCACCAGGCGGAGCATCTCCTCGGTGGTGCGGGTGACCACCGGGACCATGAGGATGGCGAGCGACACCGCCCCGGCGTAGCCGGAGAAGTGGCCGGTGGTCTTCACCAGCAGGAGGTAGACGAAGACGCCGACGACGATCGACGGGGCGGAGACGAGGATGTCGTTCACCAGCCGCACCGCGGTCGCGATCAGGCCGCGCCCCACCTCGGCGAGGTAGGTGCCGCAGGCGAGCCCCATGGGGGTGGCGATGGCGGCGGCGAGGCCGGTCATCAAGACGGTGCCGACGATGGCGTTGGCCAGGCCGCCCCCCTCCATCCCCGGCGGCGCCGGCAGCGCGGTGAAGAAGCTCCAGCTCAGCGCCGTTGCCCCGCGCATAGCCACGTCGGTGAGGATCCACAGGAGCATCGCCAGGCCGAGGCCGGCGGCGCCGGTGGCCAGCGCCATCACCGCCCGGTTGGTGAGGCGGCGGCGGCCGACGTGGCTCATCATCGGCCCGCCTCCGGTTGCGCCATCCGCCGCAGCCAGAGCTGCGCCGCGCCGAGGATGAGGAAGGTGATGACGAAGAGGATGAGGCCGAGTTCGATGAGGGCGGCGAGGTAGAGGTCGCCGTCCGCCTCGGTGAACTCGTTGGCCAGCGTCGAGGCGATAGAGTTGCCCGGGGCGAAGAGCGACGCGCTGAGCCGGTGGGCGTTGCCGATGACGAAGGTGATCGCCATGGTCTCGCCGATGGCGCGCCCCAGGCCGAGGACCACCGCGGCGAAGAGCCCCTTGCGGCCGTACGGCAGCATCACGTCGCGCACCACCTCCCACGGGGTCGCCCCCATGCCGTAGGCGGACTCCTTGAGCTGACGCGGCACCATGGCCAGGACGTCGCCGCTCACCGAGGCGATGAACGGGAGGACCATCAGGCCGAGGACCAGCCCGGCGGTGAGCATGCCGATCCCCATGGGCGGGCCGGCGAAGAGGTGGCTGAGGAGCGGCAGGCGGCCGAGGGTCGCCTGGAGGGCGGGCTGGACGTGGTCGGCCATGAGCGGGGCGAGGACGAAGAGCCCCCACATGCCGTAGACGATCGAGGGGATCGCGGCGAGGAGCTCGATCGCCATGGAGAAGGGGGTGCGGAGGGGGCCGGGGCAGATCTCTTCCAGAAAGAGGGCGATGCCCAGGGCGACCGGCAGGGCCGCGGCGAGGGCGATGGCAGTGGACAGCAGCGTCCCGACGATCGGGGTCACCGCGCCGAACTGCTCGGTCACCGGGTTCCACGACGCGGTAACCAGAAAGCGCCAGCCGAAGGCGTCGATCGACGGCCGCGCCGCGATCAGCAAGAGGACCACCATCGTCACCACCAGGCCGAGGAGGGCGGCGGCGGCGGCGCGGGTGAGGCCGCGAAAGAGCGGATCGCCCCGCCGGCGCCGGCGGGGCGATCGCGAACCGGGTGCGGCCAGGGCGGCCGGTGGGGCGGCGGTCATCTCCACCAAGGCCTACCGCGCCGGCCAGATCGGCTGGCCCTTGGCGTCGCGCATCTGGTCGGTCCAGGTCCGCTCCACCATCCGTACCACCGCCTCGGGCATCGGCACGTAGTCGAGTTTCAGGGCCGCGGCAGCGCCGTTGCGATACGACCAGTCGAGGAAGCGCAGCACCGCCTGGGCCCGCTCCGTCTGCGCCTGGCGGGCGTACATGAGGATGAAGGAGGCACCGGTAATCGGCCACGACCCCTCGCCCGGCTGGTCGGTGAGGACCAGGTAGTAGTGGTCGGCGCCCGCCCAGTCCCCGTTCGCCGCGGCCGCCTGGAAGCTCTCCGCGGTGGGGGCGACGAAGCGGCCGGCACGGTTCTGCAGGAGGCAGTAGGCCATCCGGTTTTGCAGGGCGTAGGCATACTCCACGTAGCCGACGGCGCCGTCGATCCGTTTGACGAAGGCGGCGACCCCCTCGTTGCCCTTGCCGCCGAGCCCCGCCGGCCAGCTCACCGCCTTGGCGTTGCCCACCTCCTTGGCCCACGTCTCGCTCACCTTGGTCAGGTAGTTGGTGAAGATCCAGGTGGTGCCGGAGCCGTCGGCGCGGTGGACCACGGTGATCCCCTTGTCCGGCAGGGAGAGGTCGGGGTTGAGGGTGGCAATCCGCGGGTCGTTCCACTGGCGGATCTCCCCGAGGTAGATCGCCGCCAGGGTGGCGCCGTCGAGCTTCAGGGCGCCCGCCTCGACCCCGGCGATGTGGACCACCGGCACCACCCCGCCCATGATCATGGGGAACTGGAGGAGGCCGTGCTTCTCCAGCGCCGCCGGCTTCAGCGGCGCATCGGAGGCGCCGAAGTCGACGGTGCGCGCCTTGATCTGCTTCACCCCGCCGCCGGAGCCGATCGACTGGTAGTTGAGCTGCACCCCGCTCTTCTTCTGGTAGGCATAGGCCCAGCGGCCGTAGATCGGGTAGGGGAAGGTGGCGCCCGCGCCGGTGATGGTGGTCGCCGCCGGGGCGGCGAGGGGCGCCAAAGCGGCGAGGGCAACGAGGGTGACGAGCAGTCTGCGCATGGCCTCTCCGGGTTCGGGTTCTCTTTCGATGCGGAGAACCTTGCTCCAGACCGGTGGCAGCCTGGTGGCGTCTTTGTCACAACTCTGTGGCGCCGTGGCCGCGCTGAATCGTCGTCGGCGAAGATCAACTTTGTTGACAGGTCGACACGTTCCCCCTACCGTCGCCTTCGGCGGGGTCGCAGCAACGGTGCTGGGGCCGGACGCCAAGCACAATCAGTCGTCGGTCATTACGCCCAAGGAGGCCGAGCGGCGGCTTAGCAAAGAGGTAAGTAGCAATGCGTGTTACCGGACGAGTCAAGTGGTTCAACGATGCCAAGGGTTTTGGATTCATCACGCCGGATGACGGAGAAAAGGACTGCTTTGTCCACCACTCCGCGATCCAGGCGGAGGGTTTCCGCTCTCTCGCCGAGGGCGAGAAGGTGGAGTTTGAGATCGTCGAGGGCGCCAAGGGGCCGGCGGCGGAGAACGTCACCAAGGTAGGCTGAGTCCACGCACCCCACAGGGGTGAAGAGACGAGGCGGGACGGCCGGAGGCCGTCCCGCCTTTATTGTTTTCGCCGGAAGGTGGTCCGGCTCGCGATACGGGGCCAAAGGGCCGGCCCGTGTGGTGGTCGGAAATCGCCGGCCGGAGCCGGCCCCTCCCACCTGCGCCGCCGGTCGGAAGCCGCCGTTGCGGCCATCCCATCGTCCCCGTGGTGATGTCTTCCACAGGGCAAACTCACTCCCTGAGGTAGACCTCGGCGCCGGTCTCGCGGAACTCCGCCGCCTTGTCCGCCAACCCCGCGGCGAGGGCCTCGCCCTCCTCCACGCCACGGCTGGCGGCGTACTCGCGCACCTCCTCGGTGATCCGCATGGCGCAGAACTTCGGACCGCACATGGAGCAGAAGTGGGCGCTCTTCGCCCCCTCCGCCGGCAGGGTCTCGTCGTGGTAGCTGCGCGCCCGGTCCGGGTCCAGCCCGAGGTTGAACTGGTCCTCCCAGCGGAACTCGAAGCGCGCGGCGGAGAGGGCGTTGTCGCGCACCTGGGCGCCGGGGATCCCCTTGGCCAGGTCGGCGGCGTGGGCGGCGATCCGGTAGGCGACCACCCCGCGCCGCACGTCCTCCCGATCCGGCAGGCCGAGGTGCTCCTTCGGGGTGACGTAGCAGAGCATGGCGCAGCCGTACCAGCCGATCTGGGCGGCACCGATCGCCGAGGTGATGTGGTCGTAGCCCGGCGCGATGTCGGTGGTCAGGGGCCCGAGGGTGTAGAAGGGCGCCTCGTGGCAGCTCGCCAGCTGTCGCTCCATGTTCTCGGCGATCAGGTGCATGGGCACGTGGCCCGGCCCCTCGATCATCGTCTGCACGTCGTGGTCCCAGGCGATCCGGGTGAGCTCTCCGAGGGTGTCGAGCTCGGCGAACTGGGCCGCGTCATTGGCATCGGTGATGGCGCCGGGGCGCAGACCGTCGCCGAGGGAGAAGGCGACGTCGTATGCCTGCATGATCTCGCAGATCTCCGCGAAGCGGGTATAGAGGAACGACTCCTGGTGGTGGGCCAGGCACCACTTCGCCATGATCGAGCCGCCGCGCGAGACGATCCCCGCCACCCGCTTGGCGGTGAGCGGCACATGCGCCAGGCGCACGCCGGCGTGGATGGTGAAGTAGTCCACCCCCTGCTCCGCCTGCTCGATGAGGGTGTCGCGGAAGATGGGCCAGGTGAGCTCCTCCGCCACCCCGCCCACCCGCTCCAGGGCCTGGTAGATGGGCACCGTGCCGATCGGCACCGGGCTGTTTCTGAGGATCCACTCGCGGGTCTCGTGGATGTCGGCGCCGGTGGAGAGGTCCATCACCGTGTCCGCACCCCAGTAGATCGACCAGCACAGCTTCTCCACCTCCTCCTCGATGGAGGACGATAGGGCGGAGTTGCCGATGTTGGCGTTGATCTTCACCCGGAAGTTGCGGCCGAGGATCACCGGCTCCAGCTCCGGGTGGTTGATATTCGCCGGGATGATCGCCCGCCCGCGGGCGATCTCATCGCGCACGAGCTCCGGGGTGATGACCTTCGGGACGGCGGCGCCGCGCGGGTCGCCCGGGTGGTGGCGGGCGCGGTCGCCGGTCGCCTCGGCGAGCTGCTCGGCGCGCTGGTTCTCGCGGATCGCCACGAACTCCATCTCCGGGGTGATGATGCCGCGCCGGGCGTAGTGCATCTGGCTCACGTTGGCCCCGGGGAGCGCCCGCAGGGGGCGCCGGTGGCCGGGGAAGCGGGTCGCTTCCGGAGTCGCGGCGCGTCCCGACACGGTCGGCTCGTCGACCTCCGCCACGTCGCCGCGGCCGACGATCCAGGGGTGGCGGAGGGGCGGCAGCCCCTTGCGCAGGTCGATCTCCACCGCCGGATCGGTGTACGGTCCGCTGGTGTCGTAGACCACCACCGGCGCGTTCGCCTCCTCCGAGCCGTCGGCGCGACGGGTCGGAGAGAGGGTGATCTCACGCATCCCCACCCGCACCCCGGGCAGCCGCCCCTCGACGTAGATCTTGCGTGAGGCGGGGTAGTCCCGCGGCGTGGTGAGGGGGCCGGGGGGGGAGGGGGCTTGGGTGGAAGACATCGGTCGATCCTTCTAAGAGGAGGGACCGGGCCAGGCAGGGGAAGGGGCGTTTCCCTTCGCCGGCATGACCCGGATCAGGTTCAAGGGGTATCTTCTCAGCCTCTGACTTCGGGAGGCACCCCCACGCTCGGGGGCAGCATAGGAACGGGGGAGAGTCAGCGCAACGCCGGGGCGCGAGGTGGGCCGGGAGCTCGTGCCGAGTGGGTTGTTGAACGCAAAGACCGCATGGCGCAGGACGCGCCACGCGGTCTTCTGGAGGGCGTCAGCCCTCCGACCACGGGGGGTGAAGCCAGCCGGACCTGCGCCGGCTGGCGAGGGGGGCGCGTGGCGTCCCCCTCCATATCGGGCACAAAGGCGCCAGGGCGCAAAGGAGGGGATGGCTGGGGGGGAGGTGTCACCGGTGGTACGCCAGAGCACAGTTCGGGCCTGGCCCATCTTCGTCACTTTCCGCTCGCAAAGGTGCGGATTTGGGGGTGGCGTTCGGGTAAGGTGTTGATTTTGTTAGGAGCGTGTCGCGGGATCCGAATGTAGTGCCTTACGGTTATTTATTAATATTGATGTTTTCCCCGCCGCCGGCACCCTGGCGGCATGTTCATCCGTCAGACGGCCACTCGGCGCAAGAAGGACGGTTCCCCCTACACGACCCATCGGTTGGTGGAATCGACTCGCGTGGGTCAGAAGGTCCGGCAACGGACGCTGCTGCACCTGGCCGCCGACTTTTC
>JAJRSX010000128.1 GCA_024278555.1 bacterium
CACCCGACCGCCGCCGACCACCAAGAGCAGAAAGAGGGCGACGAAGGTGGTGAGCTCCAAGACCGGCGAGAAGAGGGAGTTGGGCACCGCGTGGCGGATGTTCGCCTCCACATACTCGCGGCCGAGGGTGTCGAAGCGGGCGGTCTCCTCGGCGGCCAGCTCGTACCCCTTCACCACCCGGATCCCGGCGAGGTTCTCCTGCACCTTGCCCGACATGGCGGAGAAGGCCGCCTGCACCCGGCGAAAGCGGGTGGCGATGAGGTGGCGCATCCGGTGGACAAAGAAGGGGACCACCACCATCGGCGCCGCCACCACCAGGGTGAGCGACGGCGACAGCCACAGGAGGATCGGCGGCAGGACGAGGAAGTAGACGGCCGCATCCATGGAGATCACCACCCCCGGCCCGACCGCGAAGCGCACCGCCGACAGGTCGTTGGTGGCACGCGACATGAGATCGCCGGTGGGGTGGCGCAAAAAGAAGTCGGGCCCCTGGCGCAGGAGCGAGCGCACGAACCCCTGGCGCAGGCGAAAGTCGCAGCGGAACGAGGTCCCGGCGAGCTGCATCCGCCAGATGTAGCGGCCGCCCCCCTGGAGAAAGACGAGGCCGAGGTAGCCCCCGGCGAGCCACGCCAGGTGACCCACGGCGACGCCGCCCACCAGAGAATCCACGGTCTCGCGGATCACCAGGGGCAGGGCCACCTCAATGGCGTCGACCCACAGGAGCGCCAAGACCCCGAGGACAAAATGGCGCCCGTACCGGGCCAGCAAGACCCGATAGAGCAACCCCTCCCGAAACCAGTCGACCACCCGACGCATCGGCGCAGGCTACCACCGGCCGGGGGACTACTGATCGCGCCCCTCACCCCTCCCGTCGCGGATCGCCTCCTCGCGGGTGGTGTCACCGCCGCCGTCGCGAATCAGGGCGACCATCGACGCCCCGAGGAGGACCATGATGGCGGTGAGGACGACGATCAGCGACCGCTTCGGCTTGCTCTTCTTCTCCGGCACCACCGCCTTGTCGAGGATCTGAATCGTCGGGGAGTCCTTGGCCTCCTGCATCTTGGCCATCTCGTACTGCTGGGTGAGGAGCTCGAAGATGGTCTCTTGCACCTTCACCTCCCGCAGGAGGCGGCCGTAGCGGAGGCCGAGGTCGGGGATCTGTTGGGTGGGGAGGAAGATGTCGCCGATGGCGCGTTTGCCCTTTCCCTGCTCCATGTCGCGGATGCGGGTGCGCAGCTCGCGAATCTGGGTCTTGAGGCGGTCGACGTCGGGGTTGTTGCCGGAGGCGAAGCGCTGGGTGACGCCGAGCTGCACCTGCGCGGCCATGAGCTGTCCCTTGAGCTCGCCGAGGAGGTCGATCATTGATTTGGCCTGCTCGTCGACCTGGATTGCGCCGTGCTTCTCCTGGAAGCCACGGAGGGCGTCCTCGGCGTTGGCGAGGTCCTTGTTCACCTGCACCAGCCTCCCTTCGAGAAAGACCCGCTGGCGGGAGGCCTCGGTGAGGTTGAGGTGGCGCGACAGGCGGTCGAGCTCATCCACAAAGGCGTTGGCCATGGTGGCGGCACGCTCCGGGTCGTGGTCGTCCACCTCCACGGTGAGGATGCCGCTCTTCTTGTCGACCGAGGCGTTGAGGTTGTCGAGGAGCTTCTCGCGCGCGTCAACGCGGTACTCGGTGTCGTAGACCTCCTGGAGCTTGAACTGGTCGAGGATCGGGTCGGTGATCGCCCGCGACTGGAGCATCCCGACCATGAGGTCGGCGTTGGTGGCGCCGCCCAGGGCGGAGCCGGCCAGGGCCGCGAGGCCGCCGAGCTGCCCCGAGAGGGCGGCGGCGAGGCCACCGCCCGATTGCTCCTTCGGCGGCAGGATGCGCGCGGAGGCGGTGTAGGTCTCGGGGACGATGAGGGAGATGATCGCCGCGACCACCGCCGCCACGAGGGTGGTGGTGAGGACCATCCGCTTGTGGCGAAGCAGCACCCGCCAGTACTCGCGCAGGTCGATCTCCTCCTCCTCCCACGGCGGTGGGTAGGGGGGATACGGATACGGCGCCGCCGGACCGCCTGTCCACCCCGGCGGCGGCGCGGCCACCCCACCCGCCTCGCACCCTTCGAGAGGCGCGGCAGCAGGCTCGGAGGTCTCGGGATCGGGTACCTGGGGATCGACGGGCACGGAGGGCATCAAGAAGAGGGGGGTCGCGCCGACCGGCGCGGGAAGGGGAGAGGTAGGTCAGACAAGAGGACGGGAGTGTAGGGATCGCCGCGCGACGGTGGAAGGGCGGCGCAGCCGCCGATCGCTTACTCCCGGCCCGCGTCCAAAAGGGAAATCCCGGTCTCTCTCGCAACCGTAGAGACCAGCATGGGAGCCTTTTCAGTCTGCTGCACGACGAGGTCTACCGGCAGATCGATGGCATCTTCTAGTCGCGGACGGAGGTATCTCTGGAGTGCTGCCGCCTGAGTGACATCGAGCCCCTCGACCTCGACGTAGAGGTCCACGTCACCACCCTGAGCCGAATCGTCTCCGCGAGAGCCGAAGAGGCGGATGTCACGCACCGATCCGGCGGCGGCCGCACGGATGAGGCGCACGATCGTCCTCACCTGAGTGGGTCGAATGCGCATCTTCGATCCGATCAGTTCGTCAGCCCGTGCTTCGCCACGAGGTAGCGTTCGACTCCCTGTGCCACCGAGATGAGCACCGGAACATCCGTCCAGGCGGCGTTCAGGTTCACGGCCTTTTCCGCATGTTGGTCCGGATATTCGTGGGCAAACCGGTTTCTGACCTCACGTATCTCTTGCCACTGTTCGACCGAGAGCAGCCCCCGCTTCTCCATCAGCACGGTCCGCTCGCGGGTGGTCAGCTCGGCTCCCGGACGCTCGTCTTCGTCGAGCTGGGCCACCGTCTTGAACATCGTCCGCCCGAGCATGTATTGGAGATCCGAAAAACGCGCTCGAAAGCCATCGAGAAGGAGGGTGTCACGGGGGACGATCTCTTCGGGGGAGAAGGTGTTCGGATCGAGAGGAAAGAGTCTCGACACCTCCTGCACGGCGTCCTCGACCCCCTTCACCAGGCGACCGAGGCGCTTCAGGTTCGCCTCTGCAATCCTTCTGTCCATCGCGAAACCCCGCCTCTCACCCCCTCGCTACGCCGACTCACGTTCCATCCACTGCACTACCGCGGCCGCGTACTGCCGGAAGTCGTCCAGATGTTGGGTAATGATCGTGTAGAGGATGTCCAGGTTGATCGTCTCGTACTGCACAACCGCCTTATCCATTCACGAACCTCTGGCAGCGTCGGTCACGCCGGGGAAAAGCTACGGGAGTCAGGGCGAAAGTGCTACTCCCCGCTGCGCCCCCCGTCACTCCCCTCCAAGCTCGTGGAGCTGGGCGTGGAGGACGTCGTTGGTGGGATCGACCATGAGGCCGCGCTCGACGTAGCGACGGGCGCGGCCGCGGGCGCCCTTGGCAGCGGCGATCTTGGCCCAGCGGCCGTAGGTCTCGGCGATCTCCCGCAGCTCGGCCCTGGCAGCGGCGTTCTTGGGATCGCGCTTGAGCACCTCGCGCAGGGTCTCCACCGCGTTGTCGCCGGGCGGCGAGGTGAGACGGTCGTCGGCGTGCTGGCGGCGGGCGACCTGGAGGAGCTGGACGATCTCCGGAGAGACGGCATCGCTGGCGGCCGTCGGCGGCGCGGTCGGCTCTTCGTGCACCGCCGGCTTCACCCACAGGTAGACGAGGGCCACGGCGACCACCGCCACCAGGGGGTAGAACCATCCGGGGCCGCGGCGCGGCGCCGGTAGAGGCTGCGACGTCGCCTCCCCTTTGCCGGTGATAAAGGCGGGCTCGCCGAAGGTCGTCCGCCAACTTCGCTGTCGCCGTCGTGGGGCCATGGGGGCGGAGGATAGCGCGGATGGTCAGGAGGCGGTGCCTTTCTCTGTCTGGCCACCATCGCCACAATGGCCCCTCCCTGTGACCTCTCAGGAGCACCCCATGAGCACCTCATCCGAAGCAACCACCCTCACCGCCTTCACCGTGCAGGAGGATGGCCAGATCCAGATCGAGTGGGCGGACAACGCCGCCTTCACCTTCCCGGCGAGCTGGGTCCGTTTCCACTGCGCCTGCGCCCACTGCGTGGACGAGTGGGCCGGCACCCGCCTGGTGGACCCGGCGACCATCCCGGCGGACATCGTCCCGAAGAAGGCGACGCCGGTGGGCAACTACGCGGTCCAGATCGTCTGGTCCGACGGCCACGATACCGGCTACTACGGCTACGACTCCCTGCGTGCGATCCCGCCGGCGCCGGCGGACTGGGACGCCTACCTGGCCGGGGAGAAGGCGTGGCCGAAAGACGAAGGGGCGGTGGCGTGAGGCCGCCGGCAGACCTCCCCTTCCCCACCTGCCACTTCTTTCTCGGCCAGATCGTCCGCCATCGGCGGTATGGCTACCGTGGGGTGATCGTCTCGGTCGACGCGACCTGCGAGGCCGATGAGCAGTGGTACCAGCACAACCGGACCCAGCCGGACCGCGACCAGCCGTGGTACCACGTGCTGGTGGACGGCGGCGACCACACCACCTACGTGGCGGAGGAGAACCTCGCCACCAGCGACGACGTGAGCCGCATCCGCCACCGGCTGGTGCGCCGCTTCTTCACCCTCTACGCCAACGGCCGCTACTACCAGGGGGTGTCGCTCAACTGAGCCCTGGGGGTGCGAGCCGCTCTGACGCACCGGGCTCCACCCGGGCGGGGCCACGGGCGAACCGGTGACCGACCGGCGTGGCTCTCGCCTCCATCCCTCCCATCCCACGAGCCCCACCATGACCCACCAGCCCCCCACCCCCTCTACCCTCGCCCGCACCCACGGGGTAGAGGAGCTCTCCCCGGCCGAGGCGGCCGACCGCCACGCCGCCGACGAAGTCCTGTTGCTGGACGTGCGCGAGCCGCGTGAGTGGGAGCTGTGCCGGATTGACGGCGCCGCCCCCGCCCCCCTGAGCCGCTTCATGCACCACCTCACCGACCTCGATCCCGACCGCCCCACGGTGGTCTACTGCCACACCGGCGTGCGCAGCGTCTACGCCGCCGCCTTCCTGCAACAGCAGGGGTTTGCGGAGGTCTACTCGATGGCCGGCGGCATCGACGCCTGGTCGAGGCAGGTCGACCCGGCGGTGCCGCGCTACCGGTAGGAGCCGGCTCCTGCCGGCGATTCCGGCCCGAAGGGCCGGCCGCGCCGGCGGCGCGGTTCGCGAGCGGGAGCTCGCTCCTACCACCGCTCCCGCGGGATCGGCGTCGTGGTCCCGGCCCCCCGGCGGCGCACCGCGCCGCCTCTGCGGTCTGCGCAGCAGACCGCACGCACTTCCGTACGCCACAAAAAGGACTCAAGCTCTCGCTCCTCCCATACGATCGAGCCCCTGTCCCCGCCGTGGTCGCGTCCCCCCGCCGCGACGGCGTTTCCACCCTCCGGAGCCCCACTCTCTGATGAAGACCCTTCGTACCTTCGTCATCGTCCCCGCCCTCCCCGAGCGCCTCGCGCCGCTGCTCACCATCGCCCGCAACCTGTGGTGGACGTGGCACCCGGCGGCGGTGGAGCTCTTCCAGCGCATCGACCGGGAGGTGTGGCACGCCACCCACCACAACCCCCTGCAGCTCCTCGGACGGGTCTCTCGCGGACAGCTGAAGGCCCTGGCGGAGGACGAGTCGTTCACCAGCCACATGGACACGGTGGCGAAGAAGCTCCACGAGTACCTCCACGCCACCCCGTGGTTCGCCAAGCACCACGGCAGCGCGCAGGGGATCATCGCCTACTTCTCCGCCGAGTACGGCTTCCACGAGTGTCTCCCCATCTACTCCGGCGGCCTCGGCCTCCTCTCCGGGGAGCACCTGAAGTCCGCGAGCGACCTTGGCCTGCCCATGGTGGGGGTCGGCCTCGCCTACCGCCACGGCTACTTCCGCCAGTACCTCTCCAGCGACGGCTGGCAGCAGGAGACCTACCCGGAGAACACCTTTCACACCCTGCCGATGGAGCTGGTCCGGGACGAGGAGGGGGCACCGCTCACCGTCGAGGTGCCGGCCGGAGAACGGGAGATCGCGGTGCATGTCTGGCGGGTGCAGATCGGCCGCGTGCCCCTCTACCTGCTCGACTCCAACGTCGAGTCGAACACCCCGGAGGAGCGCACCATCACCTCACAGCTCTACGGCGGCGACGCGCGCACCCGCATCCTCCAAGAGATCCTCCTCGGGATCGGCGGCATCCGCGTCCTGCGCACCCTGGGGATCGACCCGGCGGTATGCCACATGAACGAGGGCCACTCCGCCTTCCTCGGACTCGCCCGCTGCCACTGCCTGGTACGCAACTACAACATGAGCTTCGCCGCCGCCCGCGAGGCGACCACCGCCGGCTCGGTCTTCACCACCCACACGCCGGTCGCCGCCGGCAACGATCGCTTCCCCCCCGACCTCGTCCTCGAGTACCTCCGCGGCTATTGCAAAGAGATGGGGCTGTCGCCCGAAGAGGCCCTGGCCCTCGGGCGCGAGGACCCCACCGACGACGACGAGCTCTTCTGCATGACCATCCTGGCGCTCAAGCTCTCCGCCCACGCCAACGGCGTCAGCCACCTGCACGGCAAGGTGTCGCGCGCCATGTGGCAGGGGCTGTGGCCCGAGCTGCCCGAGGAGGAGACGCCGATCCAGTCGATCACCAACGGCATCCACATCCCGTCGTGGGTGTCGGAGGAGATGGAGCGCCTCTACCGTCGCTACCTCGGCCCCCAGTGGCGCGAGCAGGTGAGCAAGCCGTCGCTGTGGGAGCGTACCGACCGGATCTCCGGCGCCGAGCTGTGGACGGGACATTCGCGCATGCGCGAGCGGTTGGTGAGCTTTGCCCGCAACCGCCTGCGCGGCCAGCTCATCAAGCGTGGTCTGCCGCAGGCGGAGGTGGCGCGGGCGAACGAGGTCTTGGATCCGGAGGCCCTGACCATCGGCTTTGCCCGGCGATTTGCCACCTACAAGCGCGCCACCCTCCTCTTCCGCGACCTCGACCGGCTGGCCGCCATCCTCGGCGACCGTGACCGGCCGGCGCAGATCGTCTTTGCCGGCAAGGCCCACCCGCACGACACCGCCGGCAAGGAGCTCATCCGCGACATCGTCCACCTCGCCCAGGAGAAGCGGTTCCGCAACCGCATCGTCTTCATCGAGGACTACGACATCGACGTCGCCCGCCACCTGGTGCAGGGGGTCGACGTGTGGCTCAACACCCCGCGACGGCCCCTGGAGGCATCGGGCACCTCGGGGATGAAGGTGGTCCCGAACGGCGGCCTCCACCTCTCGGTCCTCGACGGCTGGTGGTGCGAGGCGCACCGGCCGAACAACGGCTGGACAATCGGCAACGGCGAGAGCTACGACGACCCCGCCTACGGCGACGAGGTCGAGGCGCAGGCACTCCTGGCCCTCATCGAGCAGGAGCTGGTGCCGCTCTTCTACGACCGCGGCGCCGACGACCTGCCGCGCGGCTGGATCGATCGGATGCGCGCCTCTATCAAATCGATCTGCCCCACCTTCAACACCGAGCGGATGGTCCGCGAGTACTGCGAGCAGTACTACCTACCCTCCGCCCGCCTCTTCATGCAGCTCGCGGAGGCGGACTACGCCGGGGCCCACCAGCTCGCCGACTGGCTCGATCGCATCCGCCACCACTGGGGCCAGGTGGCGATCGGCCGCATGGAGCACGGCGGCGGCGAGCTGCAGGTGGGTACCGACCTCGCGGTCCACGCCGAAGTACACCTCGGCCCCTTCACCCCGGAAGAGGTACGGGTGGAGATCTACCACGGCTCCCTGGACAGCGACGGCAAGCTGGTCGATGGCCGCCCCAGTGTTATGGCGTTGATCCACGCCAACGGGGACGGCACCGCCACCTACGAGGGTTCCATCCCGTGCCACGACTGCGGCCCGCACGGCTACACCGTCCGCCTCATGCCCCACCACCCCTACCTCGCCAATCCCCACCACACCCGGCTGGTCCACTGGGGGTAGGGGGGCTGCGCCCCAGGGGTTAGGGGTTAGGGGGAGGTCGGCCGCTCACGCGGCCGGACCATTTGCCGGTTGGTGGGGTTCAATCGGCATCTCATCAGCCCGAAGGACTGACCTTCCTTAGCCCCCCCCGGCGGCGCCCTGCGGCGTCTCTGCGGTCTGCGCGGCAGACCGCAGGTTGACACCCCGAGCCACGGCGCCACCTTGGGGGGCGTGCGGAGACCCTCTCCGCGAAAGGAGCCACCCATGAACCTCGACCGCTTCACCCACAAGGCCCAGGAGGCGATGCAGCTCGCGCAGACGATCGCCGCCCGCCACAGCCACCAGCAGCTCACCCCGATCCACCTCCTCGCCGCCCTCCTGGAGCAAGACGACGGCTTGGTGCCGAAGTTGATCGGCGTCGCCGGGGTGGCGCCGTCAACGGTGCAGAGGCAGGTGGAGGCAGAGCTGGCGAAGCTCCCGGTGGTGGGCGGCAGCGGCGCCGGCCAGACCTATCTCGACCAGGCCACCAGCCGGGTGGCGGACCAGGCGGAAAAGGAGGCAAAGGCGCTCAAAGACGAGTACGTGTCGGTGGAGCACCTCCTCCTGGCGCTCCTCGGCCGCCACGGCGGCGCCGCCGCCGCGGCGCTGAAGCAGGCGAACCTGACGCGCGATGCGGTGCTCGCCGCCCTCCAGCAGATCCGCGGCGCCCAGCGGGTCACCGGCCAAGACCCGGAGGCGACCTACCAGCCCCTGGAGAAATACGGCCGCGACCTCACCGCCCTGGCCGCCGAGGGGAAGATGGACCCGGTGGTCGGCCGCGACGAGGAGATCCGCCGGGTGGTCCAGATCCTCTCCCGGCGGACGAAGAACAACCCGGTCCTGATCGGTGAGCCCGGGGTCGGCAAGACGGCGATCGCCGAGGGGCTCGCCGGCCGCATCGTCGCCGGCGATGTCCCCGAGGGATTGAAGGAGAAGCGCCTCGTGGCCCTCGACATGGGGGCGCTCATCGCCGGGGCGAAGTACCGCGGCGAATTCGAGGAGCGGCTCAAGGCGGTGCTCAAGGAGGTGCAGGCGGCCGAGGGGCAGATCATCCTGTTCATCGACGAGCTGCACACGGTGGTCGGCGCGGGCGCGGCCGAAGGCGCGATGGACGCCGGCAACCTCCTCAAGCCAATGCTCGCCCGCGGGGAGCTCCACTGCATCGGCGCCACCACCCTGGACGAGTACCGCAAGCACATCGAGAAGGATCCGGCCCTGGAGCGCCGCTTCCAGACGGTGCTGGTGGAGGAGCCCACGGTGGCGGACACCATCTCCATCCTGCGTGGATTGAAGGAGCGGTACGAGGTCCACCACGGGGTACGGATCCAGGACGCGGCGATCGTCGCCGCCGCCACCCTGTCGCACCGCTACATCGCCGACCGCTTCCTGCCGGACAAGGCGATCGACCTGATGGATGAGGCGGCGGCAAAGCTCCGCACCGAGATCGACTCGATGCCGGCGGAGCTCGACGAGCTCCACCGCCGGGTCATGCAGCTCACCATCGAGCGCGAGGCCCTGAAGAAGGAGAAAGACGAGCAGTCACGCCGGCGGCTGGAGACCCTGGAGGCGGAGCTCGACGACGCCCAGGCACGGCTCGACCTCCTCACCGCCCAGTGGCAGCAGGAGAAGCAGGCGATCGGCGAGGTGTCGGAGATCAAGGCGCGGATCGAGCAGGTGCGCGGCGAGATTGAGCGCGCCGAACGGGCCTACGACCTCAACCGCGCCTCCGAGCTGAAGTACGGCACCCTGGCCGACCTGGAGCGCCGGCTCGCCGAGCACGAGGCCCAGGTGGCCACCGCCGGCGGAGACACGGCCCTCCTGCAGGAGGAGGTCACCGAGGCGGAGATTGCCGAGATCGTCGCCCGCTGGACCCACATCCCGGTGAGCCGCCTGATGGAGGGGGAGCGCGAGAAGCTCCTCCACCTGCCGGCACTCCTCCACCAGCGGGTGATCGGCCAGGACGAGGCGATCGACGCGGTGGCCGACGCGATCCTCCGGGCCCGTGCCGGCATCCAGGACCCGAACCGGCCACTCGGCTCGTTCATCTTCCTCGGCCCCACCGGGGTCGGGAAGACCGAGCTGTGTCGGACCCTCGCCGCGGCCCTGTTCGACGACGAGTCGAACATGGTCCGCCTCGACATGAGCGAGTACCAGGAGCGCCACACGGTCTCCCGCCTGATCGGGGCACCGCCGGGGTACGTCGGCCACGACGAGGGCGGCCAGCTCACCGAGGCGGTGCGCCGCCGGCCGTACTCGGTGATCCTCTTCGACGAGATCGAGAAGGCCCACCCGGAGGTCTTCAACACCCTCCTCCAGCTCCTCGACGACGGCCGCCTCACCGACTCCCACGGCCGCACCGTGGACTTCAAGAACACGGTGGTGGTCATGACCTCCAACCTCGGCTCGGACCACATCCTCGGCTACCGGGAGGAGTCGGGGGAGTACGAGCAGATGCGTGAGCAGGTCCTGGCCGAACTGCGCGGCCGCTTCCGTCCGGAGCTGCTGAACCGGATCGACGAGGTCGTCGTCTTCCACGCCCTCACCCGCGGGCAGATGGGGGAGATCATCGAGATCCAGCTCAACCGCCTGCGGGCACGGCTCGCGGAGCAGCGCATCGAGCTGCAGCTCACCGGCGAGGCGCGTGAATTTCTCGTAGAGCGCGGATACGAGCCCACCTACGGCGCCCGGCCGCTCAAGCGCGCCATCACCCGCCACCTGGAGACGCCCCTGGCCCGGGCGATCCTCGGCGGCGAGGTCCCCGAGGGGAGCCGGGTCGCGGTGGCGGTGAGCGACGACCGCCTCACCTTCCGCGCCGAGCAGGTGGAGCCGGCCGCCGCCACCGCGGCAACCGACGATGAGCCCGAGGTGGTGGAGGGGGAGATCGTCGAGTAGCCCTCGCTGCGCGAGGGCTGACGGCGCGCTGTGCGCGTCGAAGCATGGCGAGACGATCAAGGAGCCACCATGCCAGTCGTCCCCTGCCCCGCCTGCGGTACGAAGAACCGGATCCCCGCCGAGCGCGTCGGCCAGGTGGCTCTGTGTGGCCGGTGTGGTGAGCGATTCCCTACCCACCCCCTCCCCGCCAGGCCGGTCACCACCACCGATGGAGCCTTCGCCTCGCTGGTGGCCACCACGCCGGTGCCGCTCCTGGTGGACTGCTGGGCGCCGTGGTGTGGTCCGTGCCGGATGGTAGCCCCGATGCTCGAAGAGGTCGCCCGCGAGTTCGCGGATCGCTTGGTGGTGGCGAAACTCAACGTAGATGAGAACCCCGCCACCGCCGCCCGCCTCGGCGCCAAGTCGATCCCCACCCTCGTGCTCTTCAAGGATGGCCGCGAGGTAGACCGCCTGGTAGGCGCGCCCCGTGCGCCCGCCGCCCTGCGTGAATGGCTCGCTCGCCACCTGTGAGAGGTGAACGACGCCCCGGCGGGCAGCCGCCGCCGCGAACCCCGGCGACCTCCTCCGGCCAACATCGTCGGCTCACTGGATCCCATCCGAGGCGAATGGGTAGATCCCCCAAACTGATGGGGGATCGCCGGAGTCCGGGTGGTCCTCACCCCCTGGGTGCAGGAGGGAGGCACCGGCGTCGCAGGCAACCGCACAAAACAGGTGTCTGCGCCTGGAAGGCGGACCTCGCGCAGAGAGGCAGAGCGCGCAGAGAGCTGTCCCGAACGGTGGCGGCGCAGGCGGTCTCCCCGAGGCGGGGAGCTCCCGGCAGGGTGTTTGGCCACGGAGCCCCCGGAATCGCACGGAAAGGGGCGCGACGTTGCGCGCCGCCTCGACAAGCCCTCTGCGTCCTCCGTGCCCCCGGCGGTGACAATCGAGTCCAGGCCCACGCCGTCCCCGGCTCACCGCCGATGCCCCCCCGGTAGGAGGGGGTTGCACCCCCGACCCCGGCCCCACGAGCCGGCCGCGCCGGCGGCGCGGATCGCGGGTGCAACCCGCTCCTACCACCCACATCTCCCGGGCGCGCCCCTTCCGTGCCCTTCCGTGGATTCCGTGGCTGATTATGGCCTTCCCGGCACCCGCCGTTCTTCGGTGAGTCGCCGGAGACGCCCGCCCCCGGCCCCGCCTCCCCCTTGCGCCCTAGCGTCTTTGCGCCTTTGCGTTGAGCAGTTCCCCTTCATGGCCTTCGCGCCCTTGGCCTCTTCGCGCTACGCCTCTGCGCGAGATTCCGACCCGACGATCATGGCTCCGGCCTCCCGAGTTGACCCCGATACGCGAGGGCAACGCCCTGTACCCCAAGTCGGCGCAGGATCTTTGAGCCCACGGCTCAGAAACGGCTTGTTGCTATAGTTGGGTTCGGGAGCAGGTTCGAGCTGCGTGGAGGCGCGCAGCCGGCCGCGCTGGGAGCCGGGGCACCCGGCGGCCGTCTTCAGCCCCGGTACGAGGAGCACCATGACTCTTCCCGCCCACATCCAAGGTTATGTCCGTGCCGAAGGCCATTCCGAGGAGATGAGCGCCGACCACCGCTTCATCACCATCTCCCGTGAGTACGGTTCAGGGGGCTACGCCATCGGCGAGCTCATGCTCCAGCTCCTCAACCGGGGCAACCCGCCGCAGCCGTGGAAGCTCTACGACCGTAACCTGGTGGACAAGATCATCGCCGACCACAGCCTCGCCGACGAGCTGCGCTCCTCTTTGGAGGAGCACCAGCTCTCGAAGCTCGATGACTGGGTGGCGAGCGTCTTCGAGCACAAGCCGCCGCAGGTGGTCCTGGTGGAGAAGACCGCGGTGACGGTGCGGTCGCTGGCCATGCGCGGTCGGGCGATCATCATGGGACGCGGGGGCATGGCGTCGACCAAGGGGATCAAGGGGGGCCTCAATGTCCATCTGGTGGCACCCCTGGAGGATCGGGTGAGCTACACCTGCCGGATGACCGGTGAGGACCGAGACGCGGTGCTCAAACGGACCGAGCGGATCGACCGCGAGCGGCGGGAGTACGTGAAGGCGTACTACGGCGTCGACCTGAAGGACGCCACCATCTTCCACGCGGTCCTCAACACCAGCCGCCTCGGCTACGCCCGTACCGCCCGCACCATCGTCCGCCTCCTGGACGACTACTCCGGCCGCGGCTCATGCCTGTGAGGTGAAGCCGGGGCGGAGAAGGCGAGCCCCGACTGCCGCAAGCACAGCGCCGGGCAGCCGCGAGGAGCCGGCTGCCGCCGGTGATTCCGGCCCGATGGGCCGGCCGCGGCCAACGGCCGCGGTTGGCGAGCGGGAGCCCCCTCCTACCTCACCCCTGCAACACCGGCGCCACGCGGCAACGGTCAACGGCTGGGGGTTAGTGGCGCCCCCCCCTCGCTCTCCAGGAAACGGAGGAGGGGCGAGTGGGCGTCGAGGACGACGGTGGTATCGCTGTTGAGAAGCTTGCGATACGCCTCCAGGGAGCGGACGAAGTCGTAAAAGTCGGGGTCCTGCTCGTAGGCGGCGGCGTAGATGTGGGCCGCCTCCGCATCACCCCGGCCGTGGATCTCCTCGGCGTCGCGACTCGCCTCGGCCAGGAGGATGGTGCGCTCCTTGTCGGTGGTGGCGCGGATCTTCGCCGCCTGCTCCGCCCCCTCGGAGCGGTACCGCTTGGCGATCCGCGCCCGCTCCGAGGCCATCCGGGCGTAGACCGACTCCTCTACCTCGCGCGGCAGGTCGGCCCGCTTGATACGCACGTCGACGAGCTTGATGCCGTACTCCCTTGCCTTCTTCGCCGACGCCTTGGCCACCTTGTCCATGATCGTCTCACGGTGGATATCGATGATCTCGCTCTGGTCGTGGAGCGCCAGCTCCTGGCGCAGCTCGGAGAAGACAATGTCGTCGAGGCGCGACTGGGCGCCGGCCACGGTGCCGACGCGCTGATAAAAACGCAGGGGGTCCTCGATCCGCCAGCGGGCGTAGTTATCGATCACCAGATTTTTCTTGTCGCGGGTGAGGACCTCCGCCGGGGCCGCGTCGTAGTTGAGCAGCCGCCCGTCGTAGAGGTGGACCTGCTCCATAAACGGGAGCTTGAAGTGGAGCCCCGGATCCTCCACCGACCGCTTGAACCTACCGAGCTGGGTCACCAGGGCGACCTGGGTCTCGTCGACGATGAAGAAGAGCTGGCTCACCCCGAAGAGGGCGAGCAGCACCACCGGAAAGAGCAGGTTGAGCCGTTTCATCGTTTCCCCCCGGGTGCCATGTCCCTATTGGAGAGCGCGCCACCGGCAACGCTGAGCGGCAGGGTCTGGAGGATGTTGCCGCCCGCCTTCGGATCGACCACCACCTTGTTCACCCGCGGCAGGATCTCCTCCATCGCCTCCAGGTAGAGACGGCGACGGGTCACCTCCTTGGCCTTGCGATACTCGGTGAGGACCGCCGTAAAGCGCGCCGCGTCACCCTTGGCGCGGGCGACCCGCTCCTGGCGATACGCCTCCGCCGCCTGGCGAATCTGCTCCGCCTTACCGCGCGCCTTCGGCAGGATGTCCTCTTTGTAACCGTCCGCCTCGTTCACCAACCGCGAGCGGTCCTCCTTGGCACGGACCACATCCTTGAAGGCATCCTCCACCTGCTTCGGCGCGTTCACCGTCTGCAGCTTCACCGCGGTCACCAGGATCCCCACATGGTAGAGGTCAACGATCTTTTGCAGCAGCTCACGGGTGCTGTCCTGAATCACCAGCTTGCCGGTGGTGAGGGCGTCATCGATGGTCGACTCCCCCATCACCTGACGGATCGCCACCTCGGCCGCGTTGTGCAGGGTGAGGTCGGGGCGGGCGACGTTGAAGAGGTACTCCTTCGGATCCTTGACCCGATACTGGACGATCACCTGACAGTCGACGATGTTCTCGTCGCCGGTGAGCATCAGCGACTCCTTGGGGAACGGCTGATAGCGCGCCGGCGGGCCGGCGGTGATGGTGCGGAAGCCGATCTCCAGCCGCTTCACCTGGGTCACCTTCACCTTGTCCACCCGGTCGATGCCGCGTGGGAACTGGAGGTGGAAACCGGACGGCAGCATGGCCACCACCTTGCCGAAGCGCCGCACCACCCCCTCTTCGTCGGGGCTGATGATGTAGACCCCGCTCGCCGCCCACAGGACCAGGGCGGCGACGAGCACCATGCCGAGACCGGGAAGGTTGGAGCGAAACCGCTTGAAGGTCTCCTCCACCTGCTGAGCGACCTCCTGCGGGGTGGGGGGACGGCGCTGGCCCCACGGATTACGGGGCGGAGGTTCCCAGGGCATAGGCGATTACCGGCGGATGGAGAGACAAGATGCGGGGAGACGTTCTACGCCGAAAGCCAATCCGGCACGACCCCCGCAAGAAGAGGGGCGCACGATACCACCGCCCCAAGGAGCACACCACCGGGCGGTGGGGCAGCTCTCAGCTCTCAGAGGATCAGCGAAAATATCTCAATGTTTTTATTGACTTATAGATACATTCCCCGCCCGTTTCGACCACCCCAACCGCGGCCTCGGAGGGGACCGAAAGGCTCCCTGAGGGCGCCTCCTC
>JAJRSX010000129.1 GCA_024278555.1 bacterium
CCCCTACTTCCGTGCCCTTCCGTGGATTCCGTGGCCAAAAAATCGCCTTCCGGGCCATTGCACGCCGGTGGTCTACGCCGATGACGTCAGACTGGCGGCACCCACCATTCGCGCCAACTCGCGCCCTGTTCGCGGCTCGATCTAGGAATTGGCCTTCCGGGCCACATCGGCACTGCATTGCAACACTGACGACACCTGGACCCTCCGCGCCGCCCGAAGGTGGTGTGATGGCGCGGCCGGCTCTACACCACGACGTTCACTAACCGGCCGGGGACGACGATGACCTTGCGCGGCGGCTTGCCGGCGAGCCATTTCTGGATCGTGGGGTCGGCGAGGGCGGCCTGCTCCAGGGCGTCGCGGTCGGCGTCGGCGGCGACGGTGAGGCGGGCGCGGACCTTGCCGTTGACCTGGCAGACCAGCTCGAGGGTCTCCTCCTTGGCGAGCGCCGCGTCGAAGCTCGGCCAAGGGGTCGCGTAGAGGGGCTCGTCGTGGCCGAGGCTCGCCCACAGCTCCTCGGTGATGTGGGGGGCGAAGGGGTTGAGGAGGTGGACGATCCCCTCCACCGCCGCCCGCGCCACCGGCGCTGCGACGGCGTCGCCGGCGAGATAGGCCTGGAGGGCGTTGGCGAGCTCCATGGTCGCGGCGATGGCGGTGTTGAAGTGGAAGCCGGTGGCGCAGTCACCGGTGACCTTGCGGATCGTCTGGTGGAGGCGGCGGGTGAGGGCGCGCCCCCCCTCCGACTCCCCACCCCCCCCCTCGGGCAGCGCCACCACCTGCCGCACCAGCCGCCACACCCGGCCGAGGAAGCGGTAGCACCCCTCCACCCCCTCCTCGTTCCACTCCAGGTCTCGCTCGGGCGGCGCGGCAAAGAGGGAGAAGAGGCGGGCGGTGTCGGCGCCGTACCGGTCGATGAGGGCGTCGGGGTCGACGACGTTCTTCTTCGACTTCGACATCTTGGTCACCCGGCCGCGCTCGGCCTCCTGACCACAGTGCGCACAGCGCCCCTCGGCCACCTCCTCGGGCAGGAGCCAGCCGTGGGTCGCGCACCGCCACGTCTCCTTGCACACCATCCCCTGGGTGAGGAGCCGCTCGAAGGGCTCATCCACCCCCACGTGGCCGAGGTCGCGCAAGACCTTGGTGAAGAAGCGGGCGTAGAGCAGATGCAGCACCGCGTGCTCGATACCGCCGATGTACTGGTCGACCCCCATCCAGTAGTCGACCTCGTCACGCTCGAAGGGGCCGCGGGCGAGCTCGTCGGCGGTGAAGCGCAGCGCCTCGCCGGTGGCGTGGGCGCGCGGGTCGGGGGAGGCGTAGCGGAGGAAGTACCACGACGACTCGACAAAGGTGTCGAAGGTGTCGGTCTCCCGCCGTGCCGCGCCGCCGCACTTCGGGCAGGTGGTGTGGACGAAGGCCTCGGAGGCGGCGAGCGGCGAGCCCCCCTCGCCGGTCAGCGCCACCGCCTCGGGGAGGAGCACCGGGAGCTGCTCCGCGGGGACCGTCTGCATGCCGCAGGCGTCGCAGTAGACCACCGGGATCGGCGTCCCCCAGTACCGCTGGCGCGACACCCCCCAGTCGCGCAGGCGAAAGGTGACCTCCGCCCGCCCCTGGGCCGTCTCCTCCAGCCAGCGGATGACGGCCTGCTTGCCCTCCGATGAGGGGAGGCCGTCGAAGTCGCCGGAGGCGGCCATGATGCCGGCCTCCTCGTACGCCCCCTCCATGGTCGCCGGGTCCAGGGGTAGCCCCGCACCGGGCCGCTCCGGGTCGGGGGGGAGGATGACCGGACGGATCGGCAGGCCGTACTTGTGGGCGAAGTCGAAGTCGCGCTGGTCGTGGGCCGGGACCGCCATGACCGCGCCGGTGCCGTACCCCATGAGGACGAAGTTCGCCGCGTAGATGGGGACCGGCTCGCGGGCCCCCGGCGGCAGGCAGTAGGCGCCGGTGAAGACCCCCTCCTTCTCCTGCTCCACCTCCTCCGCGCCGCTCTGCTCGGCACGCTCGCGCGCCAGCCGCTCGCGCAGGGCCTCTACCGCCGGCCGCTGTGCGTCGCTGACGATCTCCTCCACCAGGGGGTGCTCCGGGGCGATGGAGAGGAAGGTGACCCCGAAGAGGGTGTCGGGGCGGGTGGTGAAGACCTCGACCACCGCCTCGTGGCCGACCACCGGGAAGCGGATCCGCGCCCCCTCCGAGCGGCCGATCCAGTGGCGCTGCATGGTCCGCACCCGCTCGGGCCAGCCGTCGAGACGATCGAGGCCGGCGAGGAGCTCGTCGGCGTAGTCGGTGATCTTGAGAAACCACTGGTCCAGCGGCTTGAGCCGCACCGGCTCGCCGCACCGCCAGCAGGCGCCGTCCTCCACCTGCTCGTTGGCCAGGACGGTGGCGCAGGTGTCGCACCAGTTCACCTCGCCGTACCGCTTGTAGGCGATCCCCCGCTCCACCATCTGGGTGAAGAGGAGCTGCTCCCACCGGTAGTAGGCCGGATCGCAGGTGGCGAATTCCCGCTCCCACGGGATGGAGAGGCCGAGCTTGTCGAGCTGGCCGCGCATGTAGGCGATGTTCTCGCGCGTCCACTTGGCCGGGTGGATCTTGCGCTCGATGGCGGCGTTCTCCGCCGGCATCCCGAAGGCGTCCCACCCCATCGGGTGGAGCACGTCGAACCCCTGGCGTCGCCGCAGCCGGGCGATCACGTCGCCGATGGCGTAGTTGCGCACGTGGCCCATGTGGATGCGCCCCGACGGGTAGGGGAACATCTCCAGGCAGTAGAACTTCTTCCCCGGGTGGCCCTCGGCGACGCGAAAGGCGGCGGACTCCCGCCACCGCTCCTGCCACCGCGCCTCCACCCGCTTCGGCTCGTACCGCTCGTCCACTCGGCACCCCCACAACCTGGATTGAGAAGGCGCGGAGGCTACCACCTCGCCCCCCGCCTTTCAGCCCTCCACCCGGTCGCCCCCCGCTCCGACCACCTACACTTGGGCCATGGCTACCCCTGTCGCGACCACCCGCCGCCTCCCCGACGAGGCGAACCTGCGAGCGCTCATCGGCCGCCACCTCGGGGGTGGGGCGGTGCCGCGGCGGATCGTCGTGGTCGAGGACACCACCGAGTTCTTCCAGATCGACTACAACGCGGTGGTGGTCCTCGGCGGCACGCCGTACCTGATGCGCAACTACGAGCGCGAGGGGCGGTTCGGCCTCGACGACGAGCCGAAGTACTGGGTGCGGCGCGCCATCGACCTGACCACCGGCGCCACCAAGGTGATCAAGCTGGTCTTCGAGGAGCGGATCGAGACGCGGCTGGGGGCGATGACCATCGAGTGTGTCCGCTCCGCCGCCAAGGAGGCGGCGATCCTGGAGCTGGTCGGCGACCACCCGAGCTTCATGCACGGCCACTCGGTGGTCGACGCGGCGGGCAACGTGGTCCGGGTGATCGACTACATCCCCGGCCCGCGCCTCGACCGGGTCGTCGAGCGGTTGGCGAAGGACCACGAGCGGTACTACTTCACCGAGCTGGCGCCGCTGTTGGACCGCTACCGCGACATCTGCCGGGCGATCCAGTTCCTCCACAACCGTGGCTTCCGCCACGGCGACATCCGCCGCGACCACGTGATCCACGACCGCGACACCGGCCGCTGGCGGTGGATCGACTTCGACTACGACTACAGCAGCGGCGCCAACCCCTTCGGCTACGACCTCTTCGGCCTCGGCAACATCCTCATCTTCCTGGTCGGTGGCGGCGACGTGACCCGCCACGGCCTCGCCGCGGCCGGCTCCCCGGCCCTGGCGCGGCTGGCTCCCGAAGACATGAACATCGTCCTCGGCCACCGGGTCGCCAACCTGGAGAGGGTCTACCCCTACATCGACCCGGCGCTGGCGCGGGTGCTGCGCCACTTCTCCGCCGGCGCCAACCTCTTCTACGAGACCACCGACGCCCTGCTCGAAGAGCTGGAGGAGGTGGTCTTCCGCTAATCGACGAGGATCGAGCCATGAGCGAGCCCACGACCTGCCCCGAGGTAAGCGACCGCCACCTCCTTCTCGCGGTCGACGCATCCCCCTACGCCCGCCACGCGGTCGACTTCGTCGGCGACCTCTTCGGGGGCCGGGACGACTGCCGGATCACCCTCCTGCACGTGGTCCAGCGGCCGGCGGCGGAGCAGTTCGCCGACGAGGCCGCGTGCATCGCGTGGACCGAGGCGCACGCGGCCGCCGCGCAGGCGATCCTCGACGGGGCACGCGAGCGGCTCGCGGTGCGCGGAATCCCGGCGGCGCGGATCGCGGTGGAGGTCGAGGCCATCGAGGTGGCGACGGTGGCCGACGCGATCCTCGCCGCCCGCCAGCGCCTGGGGTGCTGCACCGTGGTGGTGGGCAGGCGCAGGCTGTCGAAGCAGGAGGAGTTCCTCTACGGCTCCACCTCCAACCGCATCCTCCACGAGGCCCACGGCTGCGCGGTCCTGGTGGTGCAGTCGTAGGCGGCGATCCCGACCCCCAGGGCCAGGCGGAGTCGGGGTCAAAATCGGGGTCTACCTTCGGATTATGTCCGAAGGTAGACCCCGACTCCTGAGAGGGAGAAGGAAGACGGTCTTCCCCTCAGGAAGACGCCGCCATCACCGCCTCGCGGGTCGCCAGGGCGGTGACCTCCACCCCCGCCGCCTCGATCGCCTCGCGCCCCCCCTCCTGGCGGTCGACCACCACGCAGCAGTGGACCACCTTCAACCCCGCGTCGCGGCACGCCTCGATCGCCCGGATCGCGGAGCCGCCGGTGGTGATCACGTCGTCCACGACCACCACCCGGTCGCCCTCCCTGACGTTACCCTCGATCGGCAGGCGGGTGCCGTGGTCCTTCGGCTGCTTGCGGACCACGAAGGCCTCGATGGGGGTACCGTGGATCTCCGAGCAGTAGGCGCAGGCAAAGGCGAGGGGGTCGGCGCCGAGGGTGAGGCCGCCGATCGCCGCCGCCCTCATGGGCGCCACCACCTCGAAGAGGCAGCGGCCCACCAGGACCAGCCCCTCCGGGTGGTAGAGGGTGGTCTTGCAGTTGAAGTAGTAGGGCGAGGTTCGCCCGGAGGCGAGGCGAAAGGGGGCGTCGGGCTGGTGGCGAAAGGAGCGCTCGGCGAGGAGCTCGATGAGGCGGGCACGGTTGGTGTCGAGGTCCATCGGCCGAGGGTCGCAGAGCGCGGCCCTGCCCTCAACCGCTCCCCAATCCCATCATCGTCGGCTCACCATGGGGGACATGGAGCAGCCGCTTTGGGGTCCAGCAGCGGCTCTGCGGCTTTGGGGTCAGGTCTTGCCTCGTCACATTTCTTGCGGCTTTGGGGTCAGGTCTTGCCTCGTCACATTTCTTGAAGACTCGTCACATTTCTTGAACAAATGTGACGAGGCAAGACCTGACCCCAAAGCCGCTGCTGACCCCAAAGCCGCTGGTTGTGGAGAGGGCCGCGACCGGGCAAGAGAGGGGGGTACATTTCCGGGAGACCCCATGGCCACCGTCCTGCTCGCCGTCAACGACCTCTTCTTCACCGCCAAGCTGGAGACGCTCCTGCGCCAGGCGGGCCACACCCCGCAGAAGGGGGGTGGTGACCCCCTGGCCGCGGCGGAGACCGCCCCGCCCGACCTCTTGATCGTCGATCTCAACGCGAGCCACCTCGACCCCCTCGACCTGCTCCGCCGCTGGAAGGCGGGCGAGGCGACCGCCACGCTGCCGGTCCTCTGTTATACGAACCACGCCAACGTCGACGGCATGCGGCAGGCGATGGAGCTCGGCGCCGACAAGGTCGTCGCCCGCTCGGAGATCGCCGCCCACCTCCCGGGGCTGGTGACGCGGCTCACCGGGTAGGTGCGTCACCCTCTGCGGCCTTCGCGTCCAGGAACGCCTGCACGTGGGCCAGGTAGCGCGGCACGTCACGGAGGATCGAGGTGAGCGCCTCGCGGACCCGGCTTGGCTCCACCTCGTCATACTCGTGGATGATCCGGTCGCGCAGCCCAGCCGCCGGGGCAATCTCACGCGCGAACGGTCCGGGCAAGAGACCGACCTTCGACAGCGCCGTGAAGGAGGTGAAGTAATCGCGCGGCGGAGGCTCCCCGAGGGCGGTGAGGAGGTGGTAGTTGATATCGACCATCCGCCCCACGACGCGCTCGATGTACCGCTCGACCACCAGCTCGGTGACCGGATCCTCCAGATAGTCTTCCAGATCCATCGCCCCATACGCACGGAGCGCCTCCACGTCGGCGGCGATGAGGACCATCTTGCGGTCCACAAGCGCCTTGTCGATCACGGTGTCACTCCCGCCCGGGTAAGAAAACGGCGCACATACTCACGCTCCATCACCAGGTAGGGGCGGTGGTCCTGGTAGCGCCGGAAGGCGTACATCTGAAGCTCGGCCAGCTCCCGCTCGGAGCCGTGGAGGAGCACACACCCCTCGGCGATCTGCTTCAGGAAGAGGGGATCGGCGCGGTTGATGATCGCCAGATCTACCTTGCGCTCGGGGAAGAGCTCCTGGAGCGCCATCTGCACCCGGCTCACCACGGCCATCTTCGGGACGACGCCTGCGAACCGCACCGCCAGGTCGAGGTCGCTGTTGGCACGCGCCCGCTGTTCCCGGCTGATCTCCACGACGGCACCAATCTTCAGCCGCCCGCGGCCACGGCACAACCGGCCTCGCGCCCCTAGTCGTCGCCGCTCGCCAGCCCTACCCCCGCCACTGGCTCGCCCGGCGTACCCTGCCCGCCGCGCAGGGCGGCGAGGTGGCGGCGCAGGCGGCCGGTGAGCTCCGCATCGTGGGGCGCGGCGGTGGCAAGGTAGAGCTCGAGGTGGGTGGCCGCCTCGGCGCGCCGGCCGCGCGCCTCCAGGAGGAGGGCGAGCTGCAGATGGGCCTGGGGCTCCACCACCGCACGGGTGAGGGCGCGGCGGAGGGTCAGGAGCGAGGCCTCGCTCTCGCCGTGGGCCGCCTGCAGGCGGGCGAGGTTGACCAGGGGGGCGGCGTCGTCCGGGTCGAGG
>JAJRSX010000130.1 GCA_024278555.1 bacterium
GGACATGGCGACCCACGAGCCGTACCGCGCCTCGGTGGAGCGCTCCGACACCTGCGCGGTCCCCGCCGCCGGGGTGATCATGGAGGCGGTGATCCTCTTCACCCTCGCCGATGCCGTGCTGGAAAAGTTCGGCGGCGACACCGTCGCCGAGTTCCAGGAGCGCCACGCCGCCTACATGGCGCGGGTCCGGGGCTTCTGATTTGCAGCTTGGGTGCCTATGGAGCGACCTCGGAAACGCACGAATGGAGCGATTGTTACCACGGGGGACACGGGGAGACGTGGTAAACACACAATCCAGACTCGCGTGTACGATCTGCGTTCATTTGCGGCTAACCCGTCACATTCATCTGCAGCCAACCTCACTCCCCCATGCACACACTGACCGTCGACCTCGGTGAACGCTCCTATCCGATCCACATCGGGGAGGGCGCTCTGCGTGGCCTCGGCGCCTTTGTCGGGGCGCGGCTGGAGGCGCGCCGCTGCCTGTTGGTCTCCGACACCCGGGTCGCCCCCCTCTACGGCGACGCAGCCTGCGAAAGCCTGGAGGCGGCGGGCTTCACCATAAGCCGCCACACCATCCCCGAGGGGGAGCCGTCGAAGTCGATCGACCGGTTCATGGCGATCCAAGACGCCCTGGTGGCGATGGCCGCCGACCGGGCCACCCCGGTCATCGCCCTCGGCGGCGGGGTGGTGGGGGACCTCGCCGGCTTCGCCGCGAGCTGCTACATGCGCGGCGTCCCCTTCGTCCAGGTCCCGACCACCCTCCTGGCCCAGGTCGACTCCTCGGTGGGGGGCAAGACCGCCATCAACCACCCCCTGGCGAAGAACACCATCGGCTGCTTCTACCAGCCGCGGCTCGTGGTCGCCGACACCGCCACCCTCGCCACCCTGGAGCGGCGCCAGCTCCTCGCCGGCTTTGCCGAGGTGGTGAAATACGGGGTGATCTGGGACGCAGAGCTCTTTGCCCAACTCGAGCGCGACCTCGACGCCATCCTGGCGCTGGACCCGGACGCCCTGGCGCCGGTCATCCACCGCTGCTGCGCGATCAAGGCGGAGGTGGTGGCGCGGGACGAGCGCGAGGGGGGGCTGCGGGCGATCCTCAACTTCGGCCACACCCTCGGCCACGCGGTGGAGGCCCTGGCCGGCTATGGCGAGGTGCTGCACGGCGAGGCGGTGGCCATGGGGATGGTGGCCGCCGCCCGCCTCGGCGAGGCCCTCGGGGTGGGCGAGGCGGGGAGCGCGACCCGCATCGAGCGGCTGCTGACCCGCGCCGGCCTGCCCACCGACTTCCCGGCGCTGCCGGCCGACCGGCTCCTGGCCACCCTCACCCACGACAAGAAGGCGGTGGCCGGGATCCCCCGCTTCGTCCTCGCCCGCAGGATCGGCGAGGTGGAGATCGTCGAGGAGGTGGACGAGGCGCTGGTCCTGGAAATCACCGGGGCGGAGTGAGGCAGGCGTGACCTCCAACATCTCGCCTGCGCGGTGAGGAGCGAACTCCCGCCCGCGATGCGGGGCCAAAGCCCCCGCCGGCCATGCGGGTCGGAATCGCCGGCAGGAGCCGGCTCCTACCCCTTCGGATTGGGCACCCCAAGGGCACGACAGATCTTCCGTGCGAGCCGATCAGCGACCTCGCAATGGCGTGGTACCGCCTCCATGGCCCCGGTCATGGAGCTTGCCCACAACAAGTGCGCCCCACCCTCCCGCTTCAGGTAACAACCGTGATGACGAAGGTGGCGCAGGAGGGCGCTGCGCTTCACGCCACCTTCACCACGTCGCGGATCGCGCCCTCGGGGAGCCCGCGCAGGGCATCGGCGCGACGCTCTTCCAGAACCAAGACGATAGCCTCCCGCAGGCTCTCCTTGCACGCCTCTACCGTTCGCCCCTGGCCATTCGCCCCCGCCACCTCCGGGCAGTAGCCGATGTACCAGTCACCATCCTGCTCAATGATCGCGGTGAACTCGTTGGTCATGGTGGAGACTCCGGGGTGGTGACAAGAACAAGGGTACCCAGGATACCTCACGGCGCCACCGTCGCCCGGGTGACCACCACCTCCTCCACCGGCGTGTCGGGCAGGCCGCCGCGGGTCACGGTAGCGACGCCGCCGATCGCGTCCACCACCGCCATCCCGCGGCTCACCTCGCCGAAGACGGTGAAGGGGGGCGAATTATCTCTGGGAACATCGAGGAAGCTGTTGTCCGCCAGATTGACGAACCACTCGGAGGTGCCGCTGTTGGCGTCATTGCCCGACAGCGCCAGCGACAGCGTCCCGCGCACGTTCGACAGGCCGTTGTCCGCCTCGGTGGTGATCGGGTCGTGGGTCGCCGTCTTGCGCGTCGGGCCGGTGGTGAAGCCGCCCCCCTGGATGACGAAGCCGTCGATCACCCGGTGGACCAGGGTCCCGTCGTAGAACCCCTCGGTGACGTAGGTGAGGAGGTTGGCCACGTGGCCCGGGGCGTCGGCCGGGAAGAGGCGCAGGTCGAAGTCGCCGAGGGTGGTCTCCATGCGCACCACGGGTAGGCGCAGCTCCAGCTCCACCCGGTTGGTGATCGCCTGGCCGTCGACGGTGGCGGTCACCGTGGCGGTGGCGTCGCTGTCGGCGGTGAGGGTGGCGAAGGCCGGGATCGCCCCGGTCTCCACCGTGTCGGTGGAGAGGAGCCCCGCGTCCGCGGTGAGCTGCACCGTCTCCGCCAGGGGGTAGTCGCCGCCCGCCACCTGGCTTCCCACGGTGATCGTCAGGTCGTAGCGGCCGCGGCCGAGGAGGGGGTCACGGGTCGTGGCGATGCGCACGGTGCGCGGCACCCGCGCCACCAGGACCACGTCGCCGAGGTGGTCGAGGCTGCCGATCAGGCTGCCGAGGAAGGGGGTGGTGGGGATGGCGACCAGGGCGCCACCCTGCTCCACGTAGGCGAGGGTGAGGGTGGCGGCGTCGCTCCCCGCCGGCAGTGCCGAGTCGAAGCCGGAGACGGTGAGGGTGGCCGGAGGGTCCACCGCCTGACCGGCGGGGCTCAGGTGGACCACCCCACCCACCACCCCGACCCCCTCGGGGACCGGGCCGGAGCTCGCGTCAATCGCCACCTCGGTGCCCGCGGCGACGCTGCCGGCCGGCACGGTGAGGACGACGGTGCCGGTGGCGAGGCCGACCTGGAGGGTCTGCTCCCCGGCCGTCCCGGCGCTCCCCAGGTCGGTGTTCGCCCCCTCATGGCAGGCGGCGAGGAGGATGAGGAGCAGGATGGCAATGGGCTGACGGCGCATGGGTTCTCCACCAACAGGTGCGGGACCTGCCCGCGTTGACTCCCCTCCCCCCCTTGCCGATAATCTCCCGTGCACAGAGCGGGAATAGCTCAGGGGTAGAGCACAACCTTGCCAAGGTTGGGGTCGCGAGTTCAAATCTCGTTTCCCGCTCCATATCTCATGTTGCGCGGCCGGGGTGATCGCAGGGTTGCTCCGGCCGGTTCTGTCTCCGCGGCGACGTGGCCCAGTGGTAAGGCAGGGGCCTGCAAAGCCCTTATCCCCGGTTCGAGTCCGGGCGTCGCCTCCAAAACCCTCACCCACCCCACCCAGCCACCGCCGCAGCGCCCATTTCTCGGGGCGACGGTGTGCACCGAGACGCCACCGGTGAAACTGCAAACCAAGGCGCTCCTGGGTGTGGGAGCGATCCTCGCCTGCTCCTTCCTCCTCACCGCGGCCGAGTACTACCACCGCGAGGTACAGGCGGCGGAGGCGGTGGCCCTGCGCGAGGCGCGTGACCTCGACCGCTTCCTCCGCGCCCTGCGCACCTACTACGAGCGCGGCTTCGCCGAGGCGGGGATCCCAATCACCGAGGAGACCCTGCCCCTGCTGCCGTACCACGCCACCGGCGAGATGGCCGGGGAGCTCGCCCGCTGGCGCGAGAGCGGCATCCGTTTCAACAACGTGAGCGACCGGCCGATGAACCCGGCCAACCGCGCCGACGCCCTGGAGGAGCGGGCGATCGCCCGCTTCCGCGCCGACC
>JAJRSX010000131.1 GCA_024278555.1 bacterium
CTACACCTACCAGATCGTCCACCGCGCCAGCCGGCGACGCGCCACCGTCACCTGGGACCGGGAACATGGCCAGGTGTGGGGACCGGTCGCCAGGGAGGTACGGCGCACCGCCGATGAGTGTGCGGATAACATCCTCTCCATCGCCCCCGGCACCCTCGACTCGGTCGCCCCCCACCTGAAGAGCGACCACGGCCTTCTCTGTCTCCTCGACCGTCTCGGCTGGGAGTTCGCCGCCCGGTAGGACGCGCGGGGATGGGGGATGAGGGGCGAGGGATGGGAAAAGGACAGCCCTGCGGGCTGATTGAGATGCCGCTCGAAGCGATCCCCGAATGATCTTCCTGCCGGCCGCAGGCCGGATCCACCCCCCATCCCCCACCCCTCATCCCTACGCGCGTTGCGCGCCCCTACCGTCGCGCGTACTCCTTGGCGGTGATCTCGTACTTGTTGAGCAGGTGGTGGAGGGTGGGACGGCTGGTACCGAGCTCGATCGAGGCGCGCGAGACGTTGCCGTTGTGCTTCTCCAACGCCTTGACGATCACCTCGCGCTCCACCCGCTCGCGGGCGGCACGGAGGTCGAGGCTGGTGGGCCCCTCCTCGCGACCGGAGAGCTCCAGGTCGGCCGGGGTGATCCGCTCACCGTTGGAGACGATCAGGGCGCGATGGAGACGGTTCTCCAGCTCGCGGACATTCCCCGGCCACTCATAGGCGGAGATCGCGTCGAGGGCCTCGCGGGTGAGGTTGACCCTGGGGCCACCGTGTTTTTCCTCGTGCCGTGCCACGATCGCCTTGGCGATCAGCGCCGCGTCGTTGCCGCGATCGCGCAGGGGTGGCAGGTGGAGCTGAACCGTGTTTAGGCGAAAGTAGAGGTCTTCCCTAAAAGTCTTTGCAGTAATTGCATCTTGTAGGTCGATATTGGTGGCGGAGACGATCCGCACGTCGACCTCGATCGGCTTGTGGCCGCCGACCCGCTCGATGGTCCGCTCCTGGAGGAAGCGGAGCAGCTTCACCTGGAGCTGGAGGGGCATCTCGCCAATCTCGTCCAGCAGCAGGGTGCCGCCGTCGGCGTATTCGATCTTGCCCTTGTTGAGGGCGTGGGCGCCGGTGAAGGCCCCCTTCTCGTGGCCGAAGAGCTCGCTCTCCAGGAGGTTCTCGGGGATCGCCCCGCAGTTGATCGCCACGAAGGGGCGGCGGGCGCGATTCGACCGTTCGTGCAGGGCCCGGGCGATGAGCTCCTTGCCGGTGCCGCTCTCGCCGGTAAGGAGGACCGGGGCGTTGGACTGGGCGACCTTGTCGACCATCGCCATCAGCTCGACCATCGGCCGCGAGGTCCCGAGGATCCGCCCCGCGGTCCCCTCCCGCGCCTCGATCTCCTCGCGCAGGCGGGTGTTCTCCCGCTCCAGCTCCACCATCTGCAGGTTGCGCCGGAGGATCACCTCCAGGTCGGCGATCTCCACCGGCTTGGCGAAGAAGTCGTGGGCGCCGCGGCTCACCGCGTCCAGGGCGGTGTCGTGCTCGTCGTTGCCGGTGATGACGATCACCCGGGTCATGGGCCAGCGGCTGCGCATCTCCGACAGGGCGGCGAACCCCTCCACCGAGCTGTCGGTGTGCGGTGGCAGGCCGAGGTCGAGGAGGACCACAGCGGGCTCCTCCAGGGCCATGGTGGAGAGGGCCTCGGCGCGGTTCGACGCCTGCAGGACGTCGTAATCGGCGTTCAGCGCCCAGCGCATCTGGGTGCGGATCGACTCCTCGTCATCGACGATCAGGATCTTCGGCTTGCTCATGATTCCCTCCTCTTGGCACGATGTTTGCCAGTTAGGGGTGTCAGCATAATTGACACCTCGCCGAGGAGCAACAGGGGCGGCTCGCTGTGCTCGCGGGGATGAGGGATGGGGGATGGGGGGCGAGGGGGTGGTCGGCCCTACGGGCCGGATGGAGGATTGTTCGGCAAGAGCCACGATGCATCAAATAAAACGATCCGCCGACCGAAGGCCGGCGCCTTCCCCTCACCCCTCACCCCCCCCGCGAGCGCAGCGAGCCCCCCCTACCCCGGCAGGCGCACCGTAAAGACCGTCCCCTCCCCCGGGGTGCTCGCCACCACCATCTCGCCGCCGTGGGCCTCGACAATGGCGCGGGACTGAAAGACCCCGATCCCCAACCCCGCCTTCTTGGTGGTGTGGAAGGGGCGGAAGAGCTCCTTGTCGACGAACTCCGGCGACATCCCCTCGCCGGTGTCGGTCACCCGCACCACCGCGCCGGTGCCGTCGGCGGCAACCTCCAGGCGGAGCCGCCCCTCGCCGTCGATCGCCTCCTGGCCGTTACGACACAGGTTGTAGAGGACCTTCTCCAGCTCCTCCGCGTCGCCGTCGATGGTCACCGGCCGGTCCGCCGCCGGCCCCTCCACCTCCACCCCGGGGAGCGCCGGAAGGCGTGCGACGACCCGCCGCGCCAGCTCCGCGAGGTCCACCTCCCGCTTCGTGAGCGCCGGTGGGCGGGTGAAGTCGCGGAGGTTGGTGGTCATCGTGCGCATCTTGGTGACGATGTCGCCGACGGTGCGCATGGCGTCGCGCTGGAACTCCGGGTTGTCCATGTTGCGCTCGGCGTTTTGCACGATCAGACCCAGCATGTGGGCGAAGTTCTTCAGGTCGTGGACGAGGAAGGAGGAGACCCGCTGGAAGGTCTCCGCCTCGCGCGCCGAGACGAGCCGCTCGGCGAGGAGCGCCACCCGCAGGGCCGCCGCCCCCTGACCGGCGAGGGCATCGAGGATCGCCGCGTCCTCGTCGTCGAAGAGGCCGCCGCTGATCACCGGCCCGACGGTGATGAAACCGATACACTCCCCCGCCGCGACCAGCGGGACGACCATCTCCACCCGCATCGGCGCCAGCTCGGCCACCGCCGCGGCGACCTCACCCCCCTCCTCCGCCTCCCACGTCGGCCGCGAGGCCGCCTTGCCGCGACCGCACAGGTAGCGCACTAGGGGGCCGTCGGCCGGGAGGGTTATCACCGCCGGCTCGGTGCCGCGCACCCGCGCCAGGCGGTACGGGCCGCCCTCCTCGGCGCGCACCCAGAGGGAGGCCTCGTTCACCCACAGGGTCTCGCACACCATGTGGAGGATCTCCGGGATGATCTCCTCCACCGCCACCCGCCGGCCGAGGCGGTCGGTGAAGGTGAGCCACTCCTTCTGGTAGTCGTACCGGTGGCGGTAGAAGTTCTGCTCGATCGTCCGCCGAAGCCGCCGCCGGAGCCCCTCGGAGAGGAGCAGCGCCGTCAGGAAGAGGAGGGAGAGAAAGACGAAGATGTCGCGCGCCAGCAGGTCCAGGGGGCGGTTGAGCCACCGGACCCCCTCCGCCACCACCCCCACCGCCAGGAGATAGCCGCCCACCAGGAGGAAGGTGAGGGAGTGGTAGACCACATAGCGGGAGACGAAGACCTCCACCTCCAGGAGCCGATAGCGGAGGATGGCGAAGGCGATCAGGGCGACGCACACCGCCGCCACCGCCCCGTCGCGGGCGGCGAGGTCGACCCGCTCGGTGGCAAACAGCAGGGTCTGCGACAGGTGGAAGAGGAGGTAGACGAGCCACCCCCCCATCCCCAGGACAAAGGTCTTCGCCCGCCACCGCACCTCCCCGGGGGCGGCGCGGTAGAGGTTCTCCAGGTTGAGCAGGGCCCAGACCAGGGCGAGGAAGAGGAGGGCGAAGAAGGGGCGACCGGCGACCCCGAGGTGAAAGAGGGCGACCGGCGGCTCGTAGACCAGCTCGGCCTCGAAGATCCACGGGAAGGCGGCCGTCGCCCCCACCGGCGCCAGGAGGAGCATCGAAAAGCCCGCCCACCGCTGGCGCGGGGTCAGACGGTACGGCCCGCCGCGGGCAAACGAGGCGCTCAGCCAGTACCACCCCGCCGCCTGCAGGCCGAGGCCGGCGAGGGCCAGGCGGGCGAAGAGGGGCGCCTGCACCAGGTACTCGCCACCCCACAGGACCCCCATCGCGCCGCACTGGAGCGCCACCCCCACCATCGCCAGGACAAAGGCGCGGTTGGCCACCGGCCGCCCCTGGCGCACCACCACCACCAGGGCGATCAGCAGGGCGGCGATCGCCGCGATCAGGGGGGGGAGGGAGCGGTACCACATGCTCGCTTCGCTCGCGGGGATGGGGGGTGAGGGATGGGGGGTGAGGGGTGGTCGGCCCAGCGGGCCGGATGGTTATTTGAGGCGGGCACGACGCGCCAACTTCAATGATCCGCAGGCCGGAACCTTGTGCTCGCTGCGTTCGCGGGGGTGGGGGGTGGAGGATGGAGGGTGAGAGGTGGTCGGCCGTGCGGGCCGGATGATTGATCGGCGGGAGTCATGATGCATCAAATAAAACGATCCGCCGGCCGAAGGCCGGCACCTTGCCCCTCATCCCCCACCCCGGCGCGCACCGCGCGCCTAATGGGGCAAAAAGCTCACCAGCTCCGGGATGCAGAGGCGGGCGAAGGCGGTGAGCTGCGCCTCCGCCCCCTTCGTGTCGCCGCCGACCACCGGGATGGAGAGGCGGACAAAGGCGGCGTCGGTGCGGTGGTAGCGGATCGCGTGGTCGATCATGTAGAGCTTCAGCAGGTACTCGTTGGTCGTGAAGCGGCGTGCCATCTGGTACCAGTAGAGGAAGAGGGTCTGCTCCCCACCCTTGCCGTAGAGGGTCTCGCGGGCGGTGAGGCGGCCGTCCGGGAGCGCCGGGTCGACGATCTCCACATGGCGCGCCCAGCGCGGCGCCCAGCCGCCCCCCGGCATGCAGTGCTTCGGCGAGTGGATCTGCATCCCCTCACGCTGCGAGGCGTAGTACCCCACGTAGAGGTAGATCGGGGCGACACCGGGCCGCCGGAACTCGCGCAGGAGCGAGTCGCTCACCTTGAGCTGCTCGTAGACGTAGTCCTCGAACCGGTGGTCGCGCCCCTCCCAGCCGCCGAGGCGGTGGGGGAACTCCACCAGCGGCTGCAACGGCTCCACCGCCTCGGAGAAGGGGGCGACGCGCACCCAGGCGGCCGCCGCCACCACGAGGGCGCAGGCGATCAGCAGCCGGAGCTTCACGCCGCCGCCTCCGATCGACGGCCGATCCGGCTCAGGAGGGCGCCGGCCACGAACAGGAGCACCAGCGCCGCCCCGAAGACCGCCAGGCCGGCGAACTCGTGGAAGAAGCCCATCGCCACCTTGGCACCGTAGTGGTCGGCGAGGACGGCGGTGCCGACGATGCGCGCCATGTTGGTGGCGATGGCGATCGGGATCGCGGAGAGGAAGAGCACCCACCGCCGCCACCCGGGCCGCTGGGTGAGATAGGCGAAGGCGGCGGCCAGCGCCAGCAGCGACATGAGCGAGCGGATCCCCGAGCAGGCGTCCGCCACCTGCAGGGTGGTCGCCTCCAGGTAGATCACGTTGCCCTCCGCGTAGATCGGGATCCCCAGGTTGGCCACCACGGTGGTGGCGAACCGCGCCGCGAAGAGCTTCAGAGGGAAGGCCACCGCGTCATAGAGGAGGTACGGCAGGGGCACCATGAAGAGCAGATAGGCGTAGGGAAAGGCGACCGCCCGCAGCCACCGCCATCCGGCGAGGAAGGCGATGCCGCCGCCGAGGACCACGAGCAGGGAGAGCCGCTTGGTGAACTGCTCCGCGCCGATCTCCCCCACCACCAGCCCGGCGAGGCCGACCAGCAGGAGGAGCAACCCCGACCACGCCGGCGCAGGCGCCAGGGCCGCGAGCCGCTCGCGCCGCTGCCAGAGAAAATAGGCGGCGACAAAGGGGACGAGGAAGCCATGGGAGTAGTTGTCGTCCCTGGCCCAATCGCGTGCCATCTCCAGGAGGATCGGACCGTAGGCGAACACCGCCACCGCCGCGAAGCAGGCGACGGTGAGCCACGCCCGGGGTGGGCGCACGCTCCGATCCATCTGTGTGGCTGCGGTGGTCATCGATCTCCTTCCCTCCCTACCCCCATTTGCATTTCGACCCCTTTGCCGCCGGCCGTGACCCGCGCGCCTCCGAGGCGGAGGATACCGTCGCCGTCGGCGGTGACCACGCCCGCCCCGTCCGCGCCCGTCGGGGTGAGGGAGACCTCCACCCCCTCGGCCACGGGCCGCACCCTCTCTCGGAACCGCCTCCCCGGCGCGAGGCCGAAGAGGAGCTGCTCGTCGTCCGGCCGGGTCCACGCCAGGCGGTAGCGAATCGCCTCGGCAACCGGCCGATCGTCGAGGCGACGGTTGAAGAGCAGGGCGATCCCGCCCCTCCCCCGGGCCACCTCCGCCCCCACCAGCTCCCCCGCCTCTACCGCCACCCGCCGTACCCGGTGGTCCCGCGGCCGGCTCGCCAGGCCGGTGGCCAGGAGCGTGAGGAAGAGGTCATCGGCGCGCGGCCGCGGCGGCGTAATCTCGATCCGCCAGCTCCCCGGCTCATCCGGGCCCTGGGTCGGATCCACCTTCAGCGGCCGGTCCCGCCTGTCGAGGTCGTAGTTCTTGCCGCCGACGTCGAACTCGTGGCCCGGCCCGCCCACGGCGCGCACCGAGGCTCCCTCCGGCAGGAGCGCCACCACCTCCAGCCGCCCGTCGTAGCGGTACCGCTTGCGCCGCTTGTCCACGGTGTGGCGCAGGCCGCGCATCCACACATACCGGTGGCGCACGCTCTCGGTCCGCTCCACCACCACCCGGTTCCCGTGAATCCGCGGCCGGTTGATCGTGTGCAGGAGCCACCGCTTGGCGAACCGCGGGTTGTAGGCGCTCACCCGATCGAGGATGACGAAGAGGTCGGGCCGCAGGTAGAGGAAGTCGCGCCACCAGCGACGCACCCGGCGGGTCCGGGCACGGTAGTCGCCTTGACCACTCTTGTGGTTGGTGAAGGCGGCGGTGACGTCGCCCTTGCAGTAGACGAAGCCGGGGTGCATCGCCACGGTGGCCATGTCGCCCATCTCGTAGTCGTCACGCTCCCGTTCCCAGTCAGCCAGATCGTCGGGCGAGACATTGTAGCCTCCGGAGCCCACCCGCCGCTCGCCGCCATCGTTGGGGAGGTTGTGGCGATCGAGCCGGGCAGCCAGCCGCCGCATCTTCGCCGCCACCGAGCCGAAGGGGCCGCTCGGCCCGCCGAGGAGGCGGGAGCCCCAGCGCAACACCCGCGCCCTGGAGTCGGCGTAGGTGTCCGCCGGGTCGGTGACCGTGATGCAGTTGTGGGCGACCGTCTGCATCGCGTACCAGAGGTGGTGGTCGCTGTTGTAGCCGGCGTAGTAGGTGCCGCTGTCGATCGCGAGTGCCCCGCGGTGGTAGATGGTGAAGCCGCCCGAGTCGAAGTGCTGGTGGCTCCAGAAGTGGTCGCCGACCCGGAAGGAGGCGAAGGTCGCCTCCTCGCTCCAGTCCGAGCGCATGGTCACCAGACCGATGCCACGGAAGTAGTGGTGCGGCGCCAGCTCGTCCACCGGCCGCACCGCCTCCTCCGCTTGCGGCGGCCACCACGGCCAGACCCGGCTGGTGGCGCCGCGCCGCCAGTGGCCCACCCGCTGGAGCCAGCCGCGGCCGTACGGGTTGTCGTAGACCGTGGCCAGGGGCGCCATCCCCTCGAACCAGGTGAGCTCCGAGGTGTTGTCGTCGCCCATGCGCAGGGAGGTGAAGTCGGGCCGGGTGGTGTAGATCGGATAGTCGATCAGCCCTGCCAGCCACGGGTTCTCGCGGAAGAGGTCGCGGCCGGTGGCATACCCCCACGAGGCCAGGGTCGGCACCGCCACCCCGCCGAGCCCCTTGCGCAGGTAGGTGATCCCCTCGTGCCAACCGCCGCCGCCGCCGATGATCTGGTGCCACACCGGCAGGTAGACGTCGAAGAGAACGTGGCGGGCGAAGCGGACGAGCGCCTCACCCTCGGGGGCGTCGGGGTAGGCGACCAGGGCGCCGATGAAGGGGGCGTTGTGGAGGCGGATGTAACCCACGTCGTTGTACGGGCTCACCCGGATCTTGCGGTAGTAGCGGTCCGCCTGGCTGGTGATGTCGACGATCCGCCGGAGCATCCGCGCCCGCACCGCCGGGGCGAGGTCGGCATAGCACCAGTCGTAGGCCACCGCCAGGACATCGACCCGGTGGAACCACCGCCCCTTCATCTCCGTCCCCGCCAGGGCCTCGATCTCCTTCAGCAGGGCCGGATCGCGGGTCGCCAGATAGAGGAGGAAGAGGTTGGTCTTGTTGCCGTGATGGCGCTGCTTGCGGAGGGTACGCAGGAGCTTCGGCTGGCCCCGCAGCCAGGCGAGGTACGCCTCGCTCGGATGCGGCAGGCGCGGATGGTCGACCCGATAGCGGTCACCCACCAGGGCGGGATCCACCTGCGCGCTCGCCACCCGTGGAGACAGGGCGGCGACCATCGCCAACGCAACCCAGGCCGCCGCCCACCGGCCGGGCGTTCGTCTCACCCCGCGTCCTCGCCGAACCAACGCACCCGTGGCGGCAGATCGACCCCGGCGAGGAGCCCCGCGGCGAGGCGCTCGGCCAGCTCCCGCTCCTGGAGCGGCTGCCGTTGCTTCACCTGGTAGAGGCGCCCCTTGTGGGGTTGCGTCGCGCCGAGGGGTTCGCCGGCGGCGAGCCGTTGGATCGCCTCCACGTAGACCGCGGCGCTGTCGTGCACCGCGCGCCAGAAGAGGGTGAGCTCGTCGTCGCCCTCCCCGACCGCCGGGCAGACATGGGCCACCAGGTCGCCGGTGTCGATCCCCGCGTTGATGAAGTGGAGGGTACAACCGATCTTCTCCGGCTCACCGTTATAGAGCGCCCAAAAGGTACAGTCGGCGCCACGGTACTCGGGAGAGAGGCCGCCGTGGAGGTTGAGCATCCCGAGACGGCCACGCTCCAACAGCGGGCCGCGGATGAGGGCGGTGCCGAAGACGGCGATCACGTCGGGGGCCAGACGGTCCGCGACATCCACCACCGACGGATGGTTGATGTGCGGCACCCAGGTCACCAACTCCGGCCGTACCAGGGCGGGCTCGGTCTCGCCGAAGAAGAAGCGCGCCTCGCCGCCGCCAGCGTAGCGGCCGCGATCCCGCAACCGCCGCGCCACCTTGCGCCACAGGGCGGCGGGCCGCAGGAGGCGACGCACCTTCTTCCAGGTCCATTCGCCGCCCTTCTCGTGGACGATCCCCACCACCTTGGTGCCCTGACACAGGGCGTTGGCCACGTAGAGGTGGCGCGGCGAGGTGCCACACAGGACCAGGACCCGCGGACGGCCGTTGCTCATGCCCCCTCCCCCACCGCCAGCGAGGCGACCGGCGCCTCCACCAGGAGGTCGTGGCGACCGAGGTCGAGGATGAGGGCGTCGGCAAAGAACTTCGGCGCCCAGTTGGGGTACTCGAAGCGGGAGTAGCCGCCCCAGATCGGCGTGGAACCGGCCACCCCGCCCGCCACCTCCGGCGGGCCGGTGCGACGGTGGCACCGCTTCAGGTAGCCGATCGCCCGCCGTGCCGACGCCACCAGCTCCCCCTCCCCCGCCGCCTCGGCGAGGCGCAGCCAGTTGATCGCCATCTGCGCCAGACCGGTAAGGCAGCAGTAGCGGGCGGTGGGGCGCCAGCCGTCGCCGAAGGTCCCGGCGAGGGAGCCGTCCTCTGCCTGCGCCTCGGCCAGGGCGCGGGCCGCCCGGGTGGCCGCCGCCACGAAGCGGTCGTCGTCGAGGAGGAGCCCCCCTTCGAGGAGGCCGCGGATCGCGTAGGCGATGGTGTGGGTAAAGGGGTCGCGGTCGCGGGTGAAGGCGTTGGCGGTGAACCAACCGCTCGCCCTCTGCTGGGTGAGTGCCCAGTCGAGGTTGCGGCGGGCCACCGCGAGGAGCTCCCGGTCCTCCGCCGCCACCCCTGCCCGCGCCACCGCCCAGGCGGCGCGGCTGTTGTAGGTGTGGACGCAGCCGTTGTGGACGTTGGTCCGCCAGCAGCCGTCCGCCTCCTGGAAGCTCGCCAGCCAGCGGCCCGCGGCCACCGCCGCATCCAGACAGTCGTCACGGCCGAGGCGCTGAAAGCCGGTGACCATCCCGTGGATGATCTGGCCGGTGTTGAAGACCACCGGCGCCGAGCCCGCCTCGCCGAAGTGGCCGGGGAAGGCGCCGTCACCGCGCTGGATGGAGAGCTCCCAGTCGAGGATCCGGTGGGCCCGACCCACCAGCTCCGGCCGGTCCAGGAGCTCCGCCGCCGCCACCAGGGTCTCGACGATGTAGCCGCTGGTCTCCGGATAGCTCGGCAACCAGCCGTCCTCGAAGGACCAGCCGGCGGCGACCCCGCCCGCGTCCGCCTCGGAGTCACGCACATCCTGCGCGTGACAGAGCCACGCGACCGCCGACGCCAGATGGTCCTGGTGGCTGCCCCCCGGCTCACGCGCACGGCCGAGGAGATCATCGCCGATCAGCGCCAGGTGGCGTGGCCGCCAGAGGCGAAAGCGAAACGGAACGGCGAGGAGGCGACCCAGACTCACGGCGCACCTCCCACGGGAGCGGCGAAGGCGTCACGGTCGAGGCCGTCCGGGAGCGCCACGTCGCTCACCACGTAGCGGAACTTGCCCGACGGGTCCGGCGGGATGCGGTCGCACGGGGTAATGGCGATCTCCACCCCCTCGCCCATGCGCGCCGCCAGCCCCGCGCGCACTGCCGCGGCCACCGTGTCGCTCCACTGGGCCGTGGGGACCACCGCCACCTCCAGCCGGTCCGGGGCGGTCTGGTGGACACGGAACTCCCCCACCCCGTCGGTGGCGCGCAGGACATAGATGACGGCCAGGGCGTGCATCACCGTACCGTCGGGCCGCACCACCAGGTCGGTCGTCCGCCCCGCCACCCGTTCGAGCACGTGCAGGCCGCGCCCCTCGCGACACCCCTCGGGCGACAGGGTGACCACATCGCCGGTGCGGTAGCGGATGAAGGGCTGCGCCTCGGAGCACAGGCCGGTCATCACCGCCTCGCCGGGCTCTCCGGGCGCCACCGGCGCACCGTCCCCGTCCACCACCTCCAGGAGGATCGACTCGCTCATCAGGACCATCTGGCCGGCGGGGGTCTCGTGGGCGGTGAAGCCGATGTCGCGCGAGCCGTACTCGTTCGCCACCGGGCAACCGAAGGCCTCGGAGATCACCTGCCGCTGGTCCGGGTAGAGGGGCTCGCCGGTGGTACAGACCACCCGCAGGGAGGGCAGGTGCAGGTCGACGCCGCGCTGCAGGGCGCGTCGCGCCAGCAGCGCCAGGGAGGTGGCGTACCCGTAGATACAGACGGGACGAAAGCGGCGGATCGCCTCCATGTACCCGTCCATCGCCGCCGGCGACATCTCGAAGGCGTTGAGGACCAGCTGGTTCACCAACCGGTCGCGGAGGGTCTTGATCCGGTCGGTCTTGGAGAGCTCCACCGGCGCCCCCCACAGGTAGACCTCCGGCTCCCCCGGCTCCACCCCCCACCACCGGCGCGCCCGCATCCGCCCGGCCGCGTCCGACGCCTGGCGCCGGCGGCCGAAGTAGAAGACCAGGGGGCGGCCGGACGAGCCGCCGGTGTTGTAGCGGCTCGCCCCGCCGGGGACATCGTGCCAAACGATCTCCTCCCGGTGGACGCGCGCCTCCTCCTTGTCCATGAGCGGCAGGCGGCGAAGGTCGTTTGTGGTGATCGACTCCATCGCGGCCGGGTCGAGCCCCGCCGCCGCGAACCGCTGCGCGTGGTAGGGCGAGTGGGCCTGGGCGGTGCGCAGGAGGGCGAGGAGCTTCTCCCGCTGCAGCGCCTCCACCCCCTCCCGGCTCCTCCACTGGCTCTCCTCCAGGTCGCGCAGGTAGGCGAAGGTGGGGCGGTGCAGGGCGCCCTCCTGGAGGCGGTAGATGAGGCGGCTGGCGGCGGCGACCATGGCCATCGGATCGGTAGAGGGCGGGTGAGAGAGTAGCGAGTCAGATGGGCGCCACGTCCGCAAGCAGCGGCAGGCCGCGACCGCAGAGACACGGCCCGGTGGCCAGGCGGGCCCGGACGGCGGTGCGGCAGCGGACCCACGGGTCGCGGCGGCGGCTGGTGTCGGTCACCACCACCTCCCCCTCCCTGCCCCCCTTGACCGGCCGGCCGGTGGCCGCCTTCACCACCTCCACCACCAGGTGGTCGCCGCACAGGTGGAGCCCCCCCTCCGGGCAGCCGTGGGCGACCAGTCCGATCCCCGGCAGGTCGAGGTAGGGGGCGACCGGCCCCCCAAGGCGCGCCTCCACCTCTTCGCGGCCCTCCTCGTCGAGGGTGCCGACCGGCACAAAGAGGGCGAGGAGGGGGCTCGCGGCAGGGGAGAGGCGCCGCTCCACGACCCGGCGGGCCAGGCCCAGGAGGGTCTCGCCCGCCGCCGCCACCGCCCGCGGCGGTCGCCGGCCCCAAAGGGTGTCGAGGGTGGCGTCGAGGCGCTCGCCGCCACCGGCGACGGTAAGCACCGCATCGGCCGGCTCCACCCCCCACCACCGCCGCGCCCGCACCACTGCCGCCCCCTGCCACGCCGCTCCCTCCGCCTCCACCACCTCCCCGCCCTCCGCGGGCGGGTCGACCGGGGGCAGCGCGGCGAGGGAGCCGGCCGAGGCGACCAGCTCGGGCCGGAAGCGGGCCTCGGCAAAGCGGTCGCGAAGGGCCGGGTGGTGGCGCCCCAGGTCCACGAGAAGGTGGCGCAACCGCCGCGCCTGGGCGGTGGCGATCCGCTCCGGCGGCCACCACTGGCCCCTCTCGAGCTCGTCGAGACGGGCGGCAACGCGGCCCCTGGGTCGGCCGACCCACGGCAGGCGGGAGAGAAGAGGGGCAGCCACCTCAGCTCCCCCACAGCTCGTCATAGAGGGCCAAAAGCTGGCGGCGGACCGACGGCCAGGCAAAGCCCTGCGCCCGCTCCAGCCCCGCCTCGCGCAGGCCGGCGTAGAGGTCGGTGTCGTTGTGCAGGCGCGCCACGGTGTCGGCCATCGCCTCGGGGTCGTCCACCGGACACAAAAGCCCGGTCTCCCCGTCGTCCACCAGGTAGGGGACGCCCCCCACCGCGGTGGAGACCACCGGCACCCCCGCGGCCCACGCCTCGAGGATGGAGTTGGGCATGTTGTCGGCGCGGCTCGGGTTCAGGGCGATCCGGGCCTCGGCGTAGAGGGCGGCCATGGCGCGATTATCGACCCGGCCGGTGAAGCGGATGAAGGGGGCCACGCCCTCCCCCTCAGCCACCCTTCGCAGGCGCGCCGCCTCCGGCCCCGCGCCGGCGACGATCAGGCGCGCCGCGATCCCCCGCCGGTGGAGCAGGGCCACCGCGCGGATCGCCATGTCGATGCCGTAGAGGGGCTCGAGGTTACGGGCCACCAGGAGGACCGGCGCCGCCACCGGCGTCCCCGGGGTGAAGCGCGACAGGTCGACGATGTTCGGGACGATTGTGGTGGCGAGGCCGTGGCGGGCGAAGAGGTCGGCGAGGAAGCCGCTCGGGACCGCGATCCGCGCCGCCGCCCGCAGGGTCGGGAGGGCGAAGCGGCCGTGGGCGGCGAGGAAGGGCCCGGCCTCGCCGCCCCGATAGTTGATGACCACCGGGATCCCCCGCGCCCGCGCCAGGCGCACCGTGGGGGTGGCGTAGAGGTGGAAGGCCCACCACGAGTTGGTCACCAGGTGGACCAGGTCGGCCCCCTCCAGCCCCCGCCACAGGGCCGGCAGAAAGGCGGCGGCCGCGGCCCCGCCGCGCACCCCGCGCACCGCGGCGAGCCACGCCGGCGGCGGCCGGTGGCTGCGCACCATGGCCACCTCCGCCCCCTCCCCCTCCAGCAGACCGGCGAGCTGGGCGGTCTGGTTCGCCATCCCCCCGGCGGGCGGCGGCAGCGGCCCCACCAGACAGACCCGGCGGCCGGCCACGGCGGGGGCGGTGACCGCCGCCGCCGGGGCGATCGTGGCACTCACACCGTCCTCCCAAGCGCCCGGCCGTAGACCTCGCGGTAGCGGGCCACCGACCCGGCCCAGCTCCGCGCCTCCTCCACGAAGCGGCGGCCGGCGGCGCGGTAGCGGGGCCAGGCGTCGCGATCGGTGAGCATCGCCACCGCCGTCACCGCCAGGTCGTCGGCATCGTCGGGACGAAAGAGGCGGCCGGTCACCCCGTCGTCGATCAGCTCCCGGTGGCCGCCCACGTCGGAGGCCAGGACCAGCCGCTCCAGGGCCATCGCCTCCAGGGGCTTGAGGGGGGTCACCAGCTCGGTGATCCGCTTCGACCGGCGGGGGAAGAGCAGCAGGTCGATGAGGCCGTAGTAGCGCGCCACCTGGTCGTGGGGGACGCGACCGGGGAAGCAGACCGCGCCGTCGAGGCCGAGCCTCTCCGCCTGGGCGCGGAGCGCCGCCCCCTGGAAGCCGCCGCCCACCAGGAGGAGCTGTGCCCCGGGGAGCGATTCGCGGATCCGCGGCAGGGCGGCGATCGCCAGGTCGAGCCCCTCGTAGCCGTAGAAGGAGCCGAGGAAACCGAGGATCGGGCCGTCGCCGAGGCCGAGGCTGGTGGCCAGGGCCGCGTCGCGGACCACCGGCTCGAAGGCGTCGAGATCCACCCCGTTGGGGACCACCGTCACCCGCTCCGGGGCGACGCCGCGGCCGATGATCTCCCGCCGGAGCCCGTCGCAGATGCAGGTCACCTGATCGGCGCGCCGCAGAACCCACGTCTCCAGTCCGCGGGTGGCGCGGTAGCGTGGGCCGCCCTCGGTCGCGGTGCCGTGGTCCACCGCCGCGTCCTCCCAGAAGGCGCGCACCTCGTAGACCACCGGCAGCCCCAGGCGGCGACCGGCGCGCACCGCGGCGCGGCCGTCGAGCGCCGGCGAGTGGGCGTGGATGAGGTCGGGGCGGCTCTCCGTGGCCACCTCCACGACGCGCCGCTCCAGCGCCCGCATGAGGGCGAGCTCGCCGGCGACCGGCAGCCGGGCCAGGGGGCCGGTCGGCGGCGGCGTGCGGTGGAATCGCCACCCACAGCTCTCCGTGGCCACCTCCTCCGCCGGCGGGTGCTTCGGCGAGGTGAGGTGGACCGTCTCCCAGCCGAGGCGCGCCTGCTCGCGCAGGATCGCACCGGTGCGGAAGGTGTAACCCGAGTGGACCGGCAGGGAGTGGTCGAGGACGTGCAGGATTCGCATGGCGATCCGCTCCGTATCGCCGACCGAACCGGGAAAGGCAAGGCGGGCGGTGGCCCCATAATCATCGGTTGGATTCTCGCGCAGAGATGCAAAGACGCAGAGAGGATCAGCGGAAATAGCAATGCATGCCGAGATGGGACCGTCCGTAGGGCGGGCTTCAGCCCGCCGAGCACCGTAACTTCTTGAGAACTGCCTATCTCCTTTGCTCATGACGGACAGCGTGGTTCATCCTGAACGCAAGAGGTTGAGGATGGCGAGTGGCATCCTATCCACCAGGGAGGGGGGAGCCGTTTTCAGGTACGGCGTCGGTCGGCTGAAGCCGACCCTACGGTCTGGTAACCCCATCTTGTTTCCGCTGATCCTCAGAGAGAAAGGAGAGATGGGAGAGATGGCATCAGACCGTCGTGGCGTCGTCACCCGCCGACTCCCGATCATGCCTGGCCGGAAGGTCATTCTCACCACCGAGGGCACAGGGGCCATGCCGCCTTGTTGATGGGAGAGCGCCAGCCGCGTGCAGCTCCGGACGCCATCCCCGACACCGCTTTCACCATGAAGAACATGAAGGTCATGAAGAGGCGAGATTCCGACCCTCTCTCCTTCATGCTCTTCATGGTCCCGCCCTGCAGGGCAAGATCGAATCCGCACCCTGCTGCCTGAGCCTCCCGTGGACCGGAACCGGACCTCTGCGTCTCGGCGTCTCTGCGCGAGGCCCGCCTTCCAGGCGTACACACCTTTTTTGTGCGGTTACCTGCGACGCCGGTGCCTCCCTCCTGCACCCCGGGGGGTGAGGACCACCCGGACTCCGACGATCCCCCATCAGTTTGGAAAAACTACACCTTCACCTCGGATGAGATTCCGGGAGCCGACAATCTAGGTGGCCTTGTGGGGCGCGCCGCGACAAGCTCGTGTTCGTCGCAGGGGGAGTCTCAGGAGCGAACCATGAAAAAGAATGTCGGCAGTCTCGACCGGGCGGTGCGCATCGCCGTCGGCCTCGTCCTCATCGCCCTCGTCTTCGTCGGGCCGAAGACACCGTGGGGGTGGATCGGCGTGGTGCCCCTGGCCACCGGGATCATCCGGTGGTGTCCGGCGTATATGCCATTCCATATCAAGACATGCCACAAGAGATAGGGGCGCGGATCCGACCGTATCTTGCCCTCGCGCCGGTGGGGGTGATCTTTCGGTAGGAGCGAGCTCCTGCTCGCGATTCAGCCCCGAAGGGGCTGCCGCGCCGGAGGCGCGGATCGCCGGCGGGAGCCGGCTCCTACCTGACGACCACAATGGGGCTGCCCCAACCGGGGTCAAACGGCAGGCGCCCCTTCCCTCATGATTCAGGCCCGCAGGGTCTGAACCATCTCAGTGGCCGTAGGTGAGCAGCGACCGGCGGCCGCCCTTTTCCACGATGACGCCGTTCTCCTCGATGGAGACGACGGTGTAGTCATTGATGGCGCTCCCCTCGTAGACCATCTGGCCGTTGACCACCGCCATCCGGCGCTCCGGGTCGGGCGACCAGGCGACCGCCTGGAGGGTGATATCGGTGTCGTGGAGGCGCGGCGGGGCTGGCCTGGCCGCGGACGCGGCGGGACGGGGGGGGAGGGCCGGGGGGGGGACCACCACCGGCGCGGCCGGGGTGGCTGCCGGATGTGGTGGGACGGCGGCGACCGGGGGCTGTGGCGCTGGAGCCGGTGGCGTCGGACGCTCCGCCCCCCTGGCCGCCACCGCCTTCGCCGCGCCGGCGGCCGTCGGTGGTGCGGGCGGTACGACCGGCGTGGCCGGGGCTGCCGCGGGGATCGGCCGCGCCGGGAGGGTCGCGACCGGCAACCCCTTGGGCGGCGTGGGACGGCGGGGGGCGAGAACGGGCGGCTCGCCCTCCGGCTTTTCGACCGACCCCTCCGACCCAGCCGGCCTCTCCGGTACGACCGACTCCTCCGCCGTCTGCCTCTCCTTCACCGGCTCCACCCGCGGCGGCGCGACCGCCTTCGGCGGCCTGCGCCCCTCGACCCGCGCCACCTTCGGCGCCTCGGCCACGTCGCCGGCAGGCCGTTGCGCAACCCAGAGGGCGCCACCCGCCACCAGGAGGGCGACGACCCCTACCGGGAGCAGCCACCGCCGCCGCCGAGTCGCCTCGGCATGGCGACTCGGGAGAGAGCCCTTCCACGCCGGCCCGTCCACGGCCGGGGCCTCCTCCTCCAGCTTCTTGAGGGCACGGAGGATGGAGCTCACGGGGTCGCCTCCACCAGGGTGGCCGCGTTGAGGTGCGGGATGCGCAGCCCCGGGCTCTCGTTGTAGAGGCAGATCTTGGTGAGCGCCCCCACCACCCCGTCCGGTTGTAGGCCGTGGCTCGCCTGGAGCTGCTCGATGAGGGCGCGGGTGTGGTCGTCGTAGCGCCCGGTGTCGGCGGGCGGGGGCAGGCCGATGGCGGCCAGGAGCTGTTTGATCTTGCGTACCGCGGTCGGGCCGCCACTCTCCGGCACGGTGGCGTTGATGGAGACGAAGTCGCGCCACGGGAGATAGGCGGTGCCGGTCCAGTACCAGTTGAGCGCCTCGGGGGCGACCGTCGCCTCGGCCGTGCCGCCGCCGAGGCCATCGGCGCGCAGGGTGAGGACCTCGCCGTCGATGCGGACCAGGGTGAGGTAGCGCGGCAGGGGGTTGTCCGGGAGGCGGAGCTCGAGGATCGCCGGCACGTCGAGGCGGGCGAGGCGGGCGAGATCGGCGTCGACCCGGCGCAGCTTCAGACCCGCGGCCGCCGCCGCGCCGCGGAAGAAGGCGGCGTCGTCCGTCTCCGCGCCGAGGGCGGTCGGGATGGCCGCCGGCAGCCCCCAGGCGGCGAGGGCCGCGCGCAGGGAGGCGACCCGTGACGCCCGCGGGGTGGTGGTGCGCAGGAGGTCACTGAGGGCGGGGGGCGTGTCGACCTCGCCGGCGGCCTCGGTCGCGGTCGCCGGGGCCTCCGGCGCCGACACGGCCTCGGTCGCGGCGGGCGCCGGAGGAGCCGGCGGTGGAGAGGTGGCGTCGGCAAGGGGGCTCGCCGCCCGGTTGTCCGCCGTCGCCGCCGGTGGTGCCCCGTCGGTGAGCTCCGGGGAAGGATCCCCGAGGGTCGGGTAGCGCGCCACCGCGACCGCTGCGGCCACCGCCACCGCGACCACCGCGGCGCCCCGGGCGACCGCCGCCCAGCCGCTCGCCCCCCTGCCGTGGCCACCGTCGCGAAGCTCCGCCACCGCCTGGCGTGCGATACCGCCGCTCACCCGCCTCCGGCCCGCCACATAGGCGGCGAGGAGGGCCCGGTCGGCGGCGATGTTGATCAGCCGCGGCACCCCGCCGCTGAACCGGTGGATCGCCCGCAGGGCGGCGCGGGAGAAGGAGACCGGCCGCCCCTGGGAGGCGACCGCGACCCGGTGGGCGATGTAGCGGCCGCTGTCGCGCCGGCTCAGGGGCGCCAGATAACAGCTCAGGGTGATCCGCTGGGCGAGCTGGCGCAGCTCGTGGGAGTCGAGAAGGTCGCCGAGCTCCGGCTGCCCCACGAGGATGATCTGCAGGAGCTTGGCGTCGCGCGTCTCCAGGTTCGAGAGGAGGCGGAGCTGCTCGAGGACCTCGGCGGAGAGGTTCTGTGCCTCGTCGATGAGCACCAGGACCCGACTCCCCTTCTGGTGGCGGTCGATGAGAAAGCGGTTGAGCTCGTCGATCAGCTCCTTGGTGGTCTCGCCGGTGGCGTCGATGCCGAGCTCGTCGTTGATCGTCCGCAGGAGCTCGCGGCCGTCGAGGCGCGGGTTGAAGACGTAGGCCGCCTCCACCTGGTCGTCGAGGGAGTCGAGGAAGGTGCGACACAACAGCGTCTTGCCGGTCCCCACCTCGCCGATGATGGCGACAAAGCCGTCACCCTCGGCGAGGGCGTAGCTCAGGTGGGCGAGGGCCTCCTCATGGCCCCTGCTCAGGAAGAGGTAGGCCGGATTGGGGACGAGCTTGAAGGGACGCTCGCGCAGGTCGAAGAAGCGCTTGTACATGGTCGGCGGGGGCCAGAGTATGGCCGATTTCACCGCCGGCGTGTCGAGCGGCCACGGCGGGTCCATAATCGTCGGCTCGCTCCCCACAGTTTTGGGGTCACAGTTTTGGGGTCAGGTCTTTCATCGCCACAGATTTTGGGGTCACAGCAGATTTTGGGGTCAGGTCTTTCATCGCCACATTTCTTGCAGATTTTGGGGTCACACATTTTTTGAAGAAATGTGGCGATGA
>JAJRSX010000132.1 GCA_024278555.1 bacterium
CATCGACCCGCCGACCACGTACGAGATCCGCCACCAGCCGAAGCTTCTGCGGCGAGATCCGGTTATAACGTGAGATTGCGCGCACTTCCATATGACACCTCTCTAACGGACGCGGGAAACCTTGCTGCTTCCCCGGTGGCCACGGAAGGTACGGGTGGGAGAGAACTCGCCGAGCTTGTGGCCCACCATGTTCTCCGAGATAAAGACCGGGATGAACTTCTGTCCGTTATAGACGGCGATCGTATGACCGATCATCTCCGGCACGATCATCGAGGCGCGCGACCACGTCTTGACCATCTGCTTGGAGCCGCTCTCGTTCATGTGCTCCACGCGACGCAGAAGCTTGTCCTCTACGAAGGGGCCTTTTTTTACCGATCGGGGCATCGCTCTTCCTCTCGATTCCTGTCTCTACCGAATTCCTGGTTTACTTGCGCCGCCGAGCCACCCGGAAGCGGTCGGTTCGCCGGTTACACCGGGTACGGTAGCCACGCGTCGGCACACCCCAGGGAGTCACCGGGTGACGACCACCCGAGCTTCGACCCTCACCACCGCCGTGCGGATGGTCCACCGGGTTCATCACCACACCACGCACCTTCGGACGCCGTCCCAGGTAGCGAGCACGACCCGCCTTGCCAAGATCGATGTTGCCATGGTCGGAGAAGCCGACCTCACCGATGGTCGCGCTACACCGCACATGGATGAGGCGCATCTCGGTGGAGGGGAGACGCACATGGGCGTAATCCCCCTCCTTGGCGAGCAATTGCGCCCCGGTCCCGGCCGACCGAACAAGCTGTCCGCCCTTGCCTGGGCGAAGCTCGATATTGTGAATCAGTGTACCGAGGGGGATGTCGGCCAGAGGCAGGTGGTTACCGGGCACGATCTCCGCCTTCGCCCCGGACATCAGCGCATCGTTCACCTGCAGCCCCTTGGGGGCGAGGATGTAGCGCTTCTCGCCGTCGGCGTAGACCAGCAGGGCAATGCGCGCCGAACGGTTCGGATCGTATTCAATGGCGGCGACGCGGGCGGGGATCCCGTCCTTGTTGCGCTTGAAGTCGATCACGCGGTAACGCCGCTTGTGGCCGCCACCCCGACGACGGGAGGTGATCCGTCCGTTGTTATTGCGGCCGCCGCTCTTCTTCAGCGGCTCGAGCAGGGACTTCTCCGGCGAGGTGCGGGTGACCTCGGAGAAGTCGGAGGCCGACTGGTGGCGACGGCCCGGAGAGGTCGGCTTGTATTTGCGAATGGCCATGGGTTGTTTCCTCGGGGGGCGATTACTCGCCGGCCTCCGCCATCCCCTCAAAGACGTCGAGGCTCTCCCCCTCCGCGAGATGGACGATGGCCTTCTTCCAATTCTTCCGACGGCCCAGGCGGACGCCGAAGCGTTTCTCTTTGCCCGTCATATTGAGCACCCGCACGCCGGTGACCTTGACCTCGAAGAGCGTCTCGATCGCCTGCCGCACCTGGATCTTATTGGCAGCGGGGTGGACCTCGAAGGCGACCTGGTTGTGCGCCTCACTGAGCCCCATGGACTTCTCCGTCACCAGCGGGCGAAGGAGGATGTCGGCAATGTTCATGTTCATGAGAGGCGCGCCTCCTGAAGGGCGACCACCGCCGCCTCCGTCGCCACGACGGTATCCGCCCACAGCACGGCGTGGGTATTGATCTGGGAGACGTGGATCAGCATCACATCCCGCAAGTTGCGGGTGGCGAGATCCAGGACCTCATTATTCTCGGCAACCACCATCAGCGTCTTGCCGGCGACCCCGAGATCGGCCAACAGCGCCACCGCCTCGCGGGTGCGCGGTTCGGCAACAGTGAGCTCGTCAACCACCTTCAGGCCGCCGTTGACCGCCTTGTCGGTCAGCACCGAGGCCAACGCCCGACCACGCACCTTCTTCGGCACGTGGTAGCCGTAGTCACGGGGCTTCGGCCCAAAGACGACGCCACCCCCACGCCACAGAGGCGATCGGATGGAGCCGACCCGTGCACGGCCGGTCTTCTTCTGCTTCCACAGCTTGCGCCCGCTGCCACGCACCTCGTCCCGCTCCTTGGTAGCGGCGGTCCCGGCGCGGCGGCCGGCAAGTTGGGCACGCACCGTGTCGTAGACACAGCCGTCGCTCCACTCCACGGCAAACAACCCGTCCGCGAGCTCCAGCTCACGCACCGTTGCGCCGTGACGATCAATAACATCAGCCTTGGCCATCGTTCTATACCTATGCCCTATGCCCGGGTAATGCGGACCAGACCGTTGCGACCACCGGGGACCGCCCCTCTGATCAACAAGAGATTCTCTTCCGCATCCACCTCGACAATCTCCAGATTCGAGGTGGTCACCTTGTGGTTGCCCATCTGTCCCGGGAGCTTCTGCCCCTTCTGGACACGGGCCGGGTACGCCGACGCCCCGATGGAGCCGGGAGCACGGTGAAAGTGGGAGCCATGGGTCTTCGGCCCACCGCTGAAGTTGTGCCGCTTGATCACCCCCTGGAAACCGCGTCCCTTGGCCCGTCCGGTCACCTTCACCTTGTCGCCGGCGGAGAACAGAGAGACGGTCACCTGATCCCCGACCTCCATCTCACTCGGCTCGTCGAGACGCACCTCTTGCAGGATGCGCGCCGGCGCGACACCGGCCGCCTTGCAGTGGCCCAGCTCGGCCGCGCTCAGGCGCTTCTCAGCCACCTCCTCGTAACCGAGCTGAACCGCCTCGTAGCCGTCGCGCTCACCGGTGCGCTTTTGCACCACGGTGCATTGACCGGCTGCAATCACCGTCACCGGTACCATCGCACCGCTGTCGGTGAAGATCTGGGTCATGCCCAGTTTTCTACCAAGTATTACGTTCATGACCCTGCGCCCCTTACAGCTTGATCTCCACGTCCACCCCAGCCGACAGGTCGAGCTTCATCAAGGCATCGATCGTCTGCGCGGTGGGCTCGAGGATTCGGATCAGCCGTTTGTGGGTCCGAATCTCGAACTGGTCGCGGGACTTCTTGTTGACGTGAGGCGAACGCAGCACGGTGAACTTGCGGATCTCCGTGGGAAGGGGAATCGGCCCCGCCACGGTCGCCCCGGTGCGCTGCGCCGTGTCCACGATCTCCCCCACCGACCGGTCCAGATGCCGGTGGTCAAAGGACCGCAGCTTGATGCTGATTGTCGAGGAGACCATCTCCATGAACGAAACCCTTCCTTACCTTGCGTGGAGGCCTAAGCCCAACTACTCGATGATCTCGGAAACGACGCCGGCGCCGACGGTGCGGCCGCCTTCACGGATCGCGAAGCGGAGCTCCTTCTCCATCGCGATCGGCGTGACCAGCGCCACCTCCATCGAGCAGTTATCTCCCGGCATCACCATCTCTGTCCCCTCCGGCAGCGTCACCACCCCCGTCACGTCCGTCGTGCGGAAGTAGAACTGCGGACGGTAGCCGTTGAAAAACGGCGTGTGGCGACCACCCTCGTCCTTCGTCAGGATGTACGCCTCCGCCTTGAACTTCTTGTGCGGCGTCACGCTCCCAGGCTTCGCCAGGACCTGACCGCGGACGATCTCTTCCCGCTTCACCCCGCGGAGCAGCACCCCGATGTTGTCCCCCGCCTCGCCCTGGTCCAGCAGCTTGCGGAACATCTCAACACCGGTCACCACCGTCTTGGCCGTCTCCTTGATGCCGACAATCTCCACCTCTTCGCCGACCTTGACCACCCCACGCTCGACCCGCCCGGTGGCCACCGTGCCACGCCCGGAGATGGAGAAGATGTCCTCCACCGGCATCAAAAACGGCTTGTCGATGTCACGCTCCGGCACCGGAATGTACTTGTCGACCTCGTCGATCAGCTCACGGATCTTCGCCGTCCACTCGTTGTCCCCGTCCGACTCCAGCGCCTTCAGCGCCGACCCCGCCACGATCGGGATGTCGTCCCCCGGGAAGTCGTAGGAGGAGAGCAGCTCCCGCACCTCCAGCTCCACCAGCTCCAGGAGCTCCGGGTCATCCACCATGTCCACCTTGTTCAAAAAGACGACGATGTACGGCACACCCACCTGACGCGCCAACAGGATGTGCTCCCGCGTCTGCGGCATCGGGCCGTCCGCCGCCGACACCACCAGAATCGCACCGTCCATCTGCGCCGCGCCGGTGATCATGTTCTTCACGTAGTCCGCGTGGCCCGGGCAGTCGACGTGCGCGTAGTGGCGCGTCTCGCTCTCGTACTCCACGTGCGCCGTGGCGATGGTGATCCCACGCTCCCGCTCCTCCGGCGCCTTGTCGATCTCGTCAAACGGCACAAACGCACCCCCCGACCCCTGACCCATCACCTTGGTGATCGCCGCCGTCAGCGTCGTCTTCCCGTGGTCCACGTGACCGATCGTCCCCACGTTCACATGCGGCTTCGTCCGCTCGTACTTTTCTTTGGCCATGGTCTCTGCTCCTCGGGGGCTCAGGTGGATACCACCGTGCCGCCGGTTCTCCTTGGGTGGTGGTCGTAATATTGTTGGGGGCTAGGCGCCCACCTTCGAGACGATCTCTTCGGCGACCGAACGGGGCACCTGGGCGTAGTGGTCGAACTGCATGGTGTAGGTCGCCCGCCCCTGGGTGAGGGAACGGAGGATGGTGGCGTAACCGAACATCTCAGCCAGCGGCACAAAGGCGCTCACCACCTGGAGGTTGCCGCGCGCCTCCATCTTCTGGATCTGACCACGGCGGGAATTGAGGTCACCGATGGAATCCCCCATGAACTCCTCCGGAGTCACGACCTCCACCGCCATGATGGGCTCCATGAGGACCGGGCCGGCAATCTTCGCCGCCGCCTTGAAGCCCATGGAGCCGGCGGTCTTGAAGGCCATCTCCGAGGAGTCCACCTCGTGGTAGCTGCCGTCGATGAGGGTGACCTTTACGTCGACCACCGGGTAGCCGGCCAGGACGCCGGTCTCCGTCGCCGCCTCGACCCCCTGGGCGACCGAGTTGATGTACTCGCGCGGCACCACGCCACCCTTGATCTCGTCGACAAATTCGAAGCCGACACCGGCCTCCTGCGGCTCGACGCGCAGGAGCACGTCGCCGTACTGACCGCGACCGCCGGTCTGGCGCACAAACTTGCCGCGCGCCTCGACCGTCTTTGTCAGGGTCTCGCGGTAGGCGACCTGCGGCTTGCCCACCGTCGCCTCCACCTTGAACTCGCGCATCATCCGGTCGACGAGGATCTCCAGGTGGAGCTCACCCATGCCGCTGATGATGGTCTGGCCGCTCTCCTCGTCGGTGTGGACGCGGAAGGAGGGATCCTCCTGGGCGAGGCGGGCGAGCGCCAACCCCATCTTCTCCTGGTCTTCCTTGGTCTTCGGCTCGATCGCCACCGAGATCACCGGCTCCGGGAACTCCAGGGACTCGAGGACCACCGGGGCGTTGGCGTCACACAGGGAGTCGCCGGTCGTCACCGTCTTTAGGCCGACCGCGGCGGCGATATCGCCGGTCCGTACCTCGTCGATCTCCTTGCGGGTATTGGAGTGCATCTGCAGGATGCGTCCCAGCCGCTCCTTCTTGCCGGTACGCGCGTTCATCACATGGCCGCCGGTCTTCATCACCCCGGAGTAGACCCGGAAGAAGGTGAGCTGCCCGACAAAGGGGTCCGCCATGATCTTGAAGGCGAGGGCGCAGAACGGCTCGTCGTCCTCTGCCTTGCGCACCAGGACGTTGTCGGTCCGCGGCTCCACCCCCTCCACCGGCGGCACGTCGACCGGCGACGGCAGGTAGTCAACCACCGCGTCGAGGAGCGGCTGCACCCCCTTGTTCTTGAAGGCCGTGCCGCAGAGGACGGGACAGATGCCGAGAGAGAGGGTGGCGGTACGGATCGCCCCCCGGATCTGTGCCTCGTCGAGGGCCTCACCCTCCAGGAACCGCTCCATCAGGACGTCGTCGTACTCGGCAACGGCGTCGATCATCTCCTCCCGCGCCGCCTCCGCGTTGGCGACGAGATCCTCGGGGATCGCCTCTTCGCGAAAGCTGGCGCCGAGATTCCCTTCATCCCAGAGGATCGCCTTCATGGTTACCAGGTCGATCACCCCGGCGAAGTTCTCCTCCGCGCCGATGGGGAGCTGGATCGGCACCGCCTTGGCACCCAGGCGCTCGCGAATCATCGTCACGCCACGCTCAAAATCGGCCCCCGTGCGATCCATCTTGTTGATGAACGCGATCCGCGGGACGCCGTACTTGTCCGCCTGGCGCCACACCGTCTCCGACTGCGGCTCCACCCCACCCACCGAGCAGAAGACCGCCACCGCGCCGTCGAGTACCCGCAACGAGCGCTCTACCTCGACGGTGAAGTCCACATGGCCCGGGGTGTCGATGATATTGATCCGGTGGTTCTTCCACTTGCAGGTGGTCGCCGCCGAGGTAATGGTGATGCCGCGCTCCTGCTCCTGCGCCATCCAGTCCATGACCGCGGCGCCGTCGTGCACCTCGCCGATTTTGTGCGAGATGCCCGTATAGAAGAGGATACGTTCGGTCGTCGTCGTCTTACCGGCATCGATGTGCGCCATGATGCCGATATTGCGGACGCGCTTAAGAGGGTCAGTACGAGCCACGACAGATTCTTTCTACAAAGGGTCTTCGCCAAGAAACCGGGGCGGTTACCAGCGGTAGTGAGAGAACGCCTTGTTGGCTTCGGCCATGCGGTGGGTCTCATCCCGCTTGCGCATGGTCGCGCCGGTCTTGTTGGCGGCGTCCATCAACTCCTTGGCGAGCCGAATCGCCATGCTCTTGTCCGGCCGCTTGCGTGCAAATCCGATCAGCCAACGACGCGCCAGGGCCGCACGCCGCCCGGGCCGCACCTCGATGGGCACCTGATAGGTAGAGCCACCGACACGCCTCGACTTCACCTCGACCATCGGCGCTACATTACGTAGGGCCTGCTTAAAGACCTCCAGAGGCGGCTCTTCAGCCTTCTCGGCGATGAACTCCATCGCCCCATAAAAGGCACGCTCAGCCACACTCCGCTTACCTGCAAGCATCATGCAGTTGATGAACTTAGTGACACCGGGATCCTGAAACTTCGGATCCGGGGCAACCTTCCGCTTCTCTGCAACGCGCCGTCGAGCCATGGTTTCCTGTTTCCTTCGCGAAGCGACACCGTGCCGCCCGCCATCAATCTATTTCTTGGGACGCTTGACCCCGTACTTGGAGCGGCTCTGGTTCCGATCCGACACCCCGAGAGCATCCTGGGTGCCGCGAACGATGTGGTACCGAACACCGGGCAGATCCTTCACACGACCACCGCGGATAAGGACGATGGAGTGCTCCTGAAGGTTGTGACCCACCCCGGGGATGTAGGTGGTGACCTCGATGCCGGTGGTCAGCCGCACACGGGCAACCTTGCGGAGGGCCGAGTTCGGCTTCTTCGGGGTGGTGGTGTAGACGCGCGTGCAGACACCGCGACGCTGCGGACAATTCTGCAACGCCGCGCTGTTGGAGCGACCTTTACGCCGCGAGCGCCCTTTGCGTACGAGTTGATTGATGGTCGGCACGGATCTTCCTTTGAGCCTGTAAAGGCAATGTAACGAAACGAAAACGGGGCAAAGAGGGGTTGAACTCGAACCCTTCAAAACAACGGCAGGCGCGAAGGGGCGGGGATTATAGCGGCGGTCTCTGGCGAGTCAAGCGGCTGGTGGCCGCTCCCCGCGGGGAGCGGCATAAGCGCGGCGGAAAGGGGGGCGGACAGTGCAAACCGATGAAAGACATGAAAAAAGGAACGCAACGACCGAGCACCGACCCCCCCTCCCCGAGACGACACCGGCCCCCGCGGTGAGGGTCCACCGCGGAGGCCGGGAGACATCCGGGAACAGCCCTCGGATCAGCCGTTGACCCCCTCGGTGGGGGTGGCCTGGCCGGAGCCCTCGCCCTCGGCCTCCTGGATCACCGTCAGCAGGTCCTGGGGCTCGGGCCGCTCGACCTTGGCGTGCACATTGCGGTAGGTGCTGAAGCCGGTGCCGGCGGGGATGAGCCGCCCCATGATGACGTTCTCCTTGAGACCCGCGAAGGGGTCGACCTTGCCGGCGATCGCCGCCTCGGTGAGGACCCGGGTGGTCTCCTGGAAGGAGGCCGCGGAGATGAAGCTGTCGGTATTGAGCGATGCCTTGGTGATGCCGAGCAGTAGCGGCTCACCGTCGGCCGGCATCTTGCCCGCCTCGATGGCCTCTTCATTCGCCTTGGAGAAGCGATAGCGGTCCACCTGCTCCCCCTGGAGGAGATCGGTCTCCCCGGGATCGGTGACCATGACCCGGCGCATCATCTGGCGAACGATCACCTCGATGTGCTTGTCGTGGATGGTGACACCCTGGAGCTGGTAGACCTTCTGCACCTCGTTCACCAGGTAGTGCTGCAGGGCTCGCGGCCCGAGGACCTGGAGGATGTCGTGGGGAGAGAGGGGCCCATCCATCAGCGGATCGCCCGCCCGCACGTAGTCGCCCTCCTGGACGTTGACGTGCTTGCCGCGCGGGATGAGGTACTCCTTCTCCGTGCCGTCTTCACCGGTGACGATGATCTTCCGGTTCCCACGGACGTAGCCGCCCTCGCGCACGGCGCCGTTGATCTCGCTGATCACCGCGTGCTCCTTCGGCTTGCGCGCCTCGAAGAGCTCGGCGACACGCGGCAGACCGCCGGTGATGTCCTGAGTCTTGGTGGTCTCGCGCGGGATCTTGCCGAGGACATCGCCGGGCACCACATCCTCGCCGGCGTCCACCAGGATGGAGGCGCCAAAGGGGACGAGGAAGCTGCCCACCTCGTTACCCTTGTCGTCCTTCACCACCAGCCGCGGGCGCAGGTTGGGATCGCCCGAGTCGATGACCACACGACGGGAGAGGCCGGTGAGCTCGTCCTGCTCCTCACGCATGGAGCGTCCCTCGATCAGGTCGACGAAGCCGACCTTACCGGTGGCGCTGCTGAGGATGACGATGGAGAAGGGGTCCCATTCCACAAGCACCGTCTTCGGCTCGACCTTCTGACCGTCGGCCACCTTGAGGACGGCGCCGTAGACCAAATCGTAGGTCTCGCGGGCGTGGCCCTGATCGTCCTCCATGAGGAGCTGGCCGCCCCGGCTCATGGCCACCGTATTGCCGTCACGGTCGACCACCGTCTCCACGTTGTGGAAGCGCACCACACCACCCACCTTGGTGTCCTGGGTGGTCTGCTCCATCTTCGATGCCGCGGCACCGCCGATGTGGAAAGTCCGCATGGTGAGCTGGGTGCCCGGCTCGCCGATCGACTCGGCGGCGATGACCCCCACCGCGGTGCCCAACTCGACCAGCTTGCTGCGCGCCAGGTCACGGCCGTAACACATGCGGCACAGGCCGCGCGGCGCCTCACAGGTGAGCGGCGTGCGCACCCGCACCTCGGTGAGCCCCGCGTCGACCACCCGCTGCGCCTCCGCCTCGTTGATCTCGTGGTCCGCCTCCACCAGGACGTCGCCGTTGTAGGGATCAACGATATCCTCGGCGGCCACCCGACCGAGGATCCGGTCGTAGAGGGGCTCGATGATCTCGCCGCTCTCGGTGAGGGCCGCAAGATCCACCCCCTCCAGGGTGCCGCAGTCATCCGTAACAATGATGGAATCCTGCGCCACGTCCACCAGACGGCGGGTGAGGTAGCCGGAGTTGGCGGTCTTCAGCGCCGTATCCGCCAACCCCTTACGCGCCCCATGGGTGGAGATGAAGTACTGGAGGACCGTCAGCCCCTCGCGGAAGTTGGCGGTGATCGGGTTCTCGATGATCTCGCCCGACGGCTTGGCCATCAGGCCGCGCATGCCGGCGAGCTGGCGAATCTGCTGGGTGGAGCCTCGGGCGCCGGAGGTGGCCATCATGTAGACCGAATTGAGCTCCCGCGAGGTGTTCGGCCGCCACGGCATGGGCTCGCCGAGGTGGTCCATCATCTCGTGGGTGATGGAGTCGGTGACCCCGGCCCAGATATCGATCACCTTGTTGTGGCGCTCACCATCGGTGATTAGGCCGGCGTCGTACTGCTCGGTAACCAGGCGCACCTCGTCGTAGGCGGCCTTGAGCTTCTCCTCCTTGGTCGGCGGGATGTTCATGTCGTCGATACAGATGGAGATGCCGGAGCGGGTCGCGTTCTCGAACCCCAGCGTCTTGATCTCGTCGAGCATCACCACCGTCGCCGCCTGACCCGCGGTGCGGAAGACATCGCCGATGATCTTGCCGAGGCTCTTCTTGGTGAGCGGCTCGTTGATCACCTCGAAGTCCACCCCCGGGGGAAGACACCTGGCGACCAAGGCACGCCCGGCGGTGGTGTCCCGCAGCTTGCCGCCGATGCGCACCTTGATCCGCGCGTGGAGGTCCAGCCGCTTGTGGTCAAGCGCCCGGCTCACCTCATCGACGTCGGCAAAGGCCATGCCCTCGCCCTTCACCCCCGCCCGCTCGATGGTCATGTAATAGAGGCCGAGAACCATGTCCTGGGTCGGCACGGTGACCGGCTTACCGTTGGCGGGTGAGAGGATGTTGTTGATCGACAGCATCAACACCCGCGCCTCCACCTGCGCCTCCACCGACAGGGGCACGTGGACCGCCATCTGGTCGCCGTCGAAGTCGGCGTTGAAGCCGGTGCAGACGAGCGGGTGGAGCTGCAACGCCTTGCCCTCGACGAGGACCGGGTCAAACGCCTGGATGCCGAGACGATGCAGGGTCGGGGCGCGGTTAAGGAGCACCGGGTGCTCGGTGATCACCTCCTCCAGGGCGTCCCACACCTCGCGCCGGCCGCTCTCCACCATCTTCTTCGCCGCCTTGATGGAGGTCACCAACCCCTTCGCCTCCAGCCGGTTGAAGATGAACGGCTTGAAGAGCTCCAGGGCCATCTTCTTGGGCAGCCCGCACTGGTTCATCTTTAGGTGCGGCCCGACCACGATCACCGAACGGCCCGAGTAGTCGACCCGCTTGCCGAGGAGGTTCTGGCGGAAGCGGCCCTGCTTCCCCTTGAGCATGTCGGAGAGAGACTTGAGCGGCCGCCGGTTGGCGCCGCGGATCACCCGCCCGCGGCGGCCGTTGTCGAACAGGGCGTCGACCGCCTCCTGCAACATCCGCTTCTCGTTCTTGACGATGACGTCCGGGGCCTTGAGCTCCAGGAGCCGTTTGAGGCGGTTGTTGCGGTTGATCACCCGGCGGTAGAGGTCGTTGAGGTCGGAGGTGGCAAAGCGACCGCCGTCGAGGGGCACCAGGGGGCGCAGCTCCGGCGGCAGAACCGGGATGACGTCGAGGATCATCCACTCGGGCTCGTTGTCCGACTTGCGCAACGCCTCGACGATCTTCCACCGCTTCACCAGCTTCGCCTTGATCGCCTTCGAGCGGGTGGTCTGGAGCCCCTGGCGGATCTCGTCCGAGAGGTCGTGGAGGTCGATCTCCTGCAGCAACCGCTTGATCGCCTCCGCCCCCATCCCCGCCTCAAAGGAGTCGACCCCGTACTCGTCCTCCGCCTGCCGGTACTCCTCCTCGGTCAGCAGGGTATGCGGCTTCATCGGGGTGTCCCCCGGATCCGTGACCACGTAGCTCTCGAAGTAGAGGACCTTCTCCAAGTCCTTCAGGGTCATGTCGAGCAAATGGCCGATGCGGCTCGGCAACGCCTTGAGGAACCAGACGTGGGAGACCGGCGAGGCCAGCTCGATGTGGCCGAGGCGGTCGCGCCGGACCTTCGACTGGATCACCTCGACGCCGCACTTGTCGCAGACGATACCGCGGTACTTCATCCGCTTGTACTTGCCGCAGGTGCACTCCCAGTCCTTCACCGGCCCGAAGATACGGGCACAAAAGAGGCCGTCGCGCTCCGGCTTGAAGGTCCGGTAATTGATCGTCTCCGGCTTCTTCACCTCACCGAAGGACCAAGAGCGGATCTTCTCCGGCGAGGCAATGCCGATCTTCACCTGACCGAAGTTCATGGTCAGCTTGGGACGTTCAAAGAAGCGGTGCAGATCTTCCACGTGGACACCTCCATGGCCCCGGCGAGACGCCGCGGCCTGGGTTGTCAATCAGAGGCTACGAATCAGACGGGGAGGCCGGGGGCAGGGGCTGCCTTGACCGCCCCATCGACCTCGTCCTCCGGGGTGAGCTCGATGTCGAGACAGAGGGACTGGAGCTCCTTCACCAGGACACTGAAGGACTCCGGCAGCCCCGGGGTGAGGGCGTACTCCCCCTTGACGATCGACTCATACATGCGGGTACGCCCCGGCACGTCATCGGACTTGACGGTGAGGAACTCCTGCAGGGTGTAGGCGGCACCGTACGCCTCCATCGCCCACACCTCCATCTCCCCGAGACGCTGGCCGCCGAACTGCGCCTTCCCGCCGAGGGGCTGCTGGGTGACCAGGGAGTAGGGGCCGATGGAGCGAGCGTGGATCTTGTCATCCACCAGGTGGTGGAGCTTGAGGATGTACATGCAGCCGACGGTGACCGGCTGATCGAAGGGCTCACCGGTACGACCGTCGCGCAGGGTGACCTGGCCGCTCTCCGGCAGCCCCGCCTCCTTGAGCATGGCGCGAATCTCCGGCTCGGTGGCGCCGTTGAAGACCGGGGTGGCGACATGCACCCCCATGGTCTTCGCCGCCCAGCCGAGATGGGTCTCGAGAATCTGGCCGACGTTCATACGCGACGGCACGCCAAGGGGGTTGAGGACGATGTCGACCGGAGTGCCGTCGGGCAGAAACGGCATGTCCTCCACCGGGAGGATGCGCGACACCACGCCCTTGTTACCGTGACGACCGGCCATCTTGTCCCCGACGGAGAGCTGCCGCTTGATCGCCACGTAGACCTTCACCTGCTTGATCACCCCGGGGGGGAGCTCGTCGCCGCGGCGGATGCGGGCGATCTTGTCGCCGTAGAAGTTCTCCAGCCTCTCCACCTGGCGCTCGTACTGAAAGAGGATCTCGTCGAGACGCGCCGAGCGGTCCTCGATGCCGTTCACCGGCAGGGTCTCCAGATCCTGACTCGCCACCCGGTTGAGGATCACCCCGGTGAGGGTGTCACCGGCCGCCGCGATCTCATTGCCGTGGGCATCATGGATCGCCTTGCCCGCGGTGCCACCCTTGTAGAGGGCGCGAATCTCCGCATCACGCTGGTGGGTGGTGGCGTCGAGCTCAACCTGGAACTCCTCGTTGATCGCCTCGACGTCGTCCTCTTCGATCTCCTGGGCGCGGGGGTCCTTCTCCACCCCTTGGCGGGAGAAGATCTTCACCCCGACGACGATCCCCTCCACCCCCGGCGGCACCCGCAGGGAGGTGTCTCGCACGTCGCCCGCCTTCTCCCCGAAGATGGCGATGAGCAGCTTCTCCTCCGGCGAACGCTGGGTCTCACCCTTCGGCGTCACCTTCCCGGCGAGGACGTCACCCGGCGCCACCAGGGCGCCGATGCGCACGATCCCCGCCTCGTCGAGGTCGCCGAGGGCCTCATCGCCGACGTTCGGGATGTCGCGAGTGACCTCCTCCGGGCCGAGCTTGGTGTCGCGCGCCTCGCAGGTGAACTCCTCGATATGCACCGAGGTGTATCGATCCTCCTTCACCAGGTTCTCGTTGATGAGGATGGCGTCCTCGTAGTTGTACCCACGCCACGGCATGAAGGCGACGGTGACGTTCTGCCCGAGGGCGAGCTCGCCATGGTCGGTGGAGGCGCCGTCGGCGATGATCTGGCCGGCGTGCACCTTGTCGCCCTTCATCACCAGGGGGCGCTGGTTGATCGAGGTGTTCTGGTTTGACCGCTGGTACTTCACCAGGGGGTAGATATCGAGACCGGGATCGAGGGGGCCGAGGTCTGCCTTGCGGCTCGCCTTCACCAGGATACGACCGGCATCGACCCCCACCACCGTGCCGTCACGACGGGCGGTGACCACCGAGCCCGAGTCGCGCGCCGCCACCGCCTCCATGCCGGTCCCCACCAGGGGCGCCTCCGGCTTGAGGAGCGGTACCGCCTGGCGCTGCATATTGGAGCCCATGAGCGCCCGGTTGGCGTCGTCGTGCTCCAGAAACGGGACCATCGCCGAGGCAACCGAGACCATCTGCATCGGCGCCACGTCCATGTACTCCACCTGCTCCGGCACCACCAGGACGAACTCGCCCTCGTGGCGGCAGGAGACCATCTCAGTGGTGATATGCCCCTTCTCGTCCAACGGCGTGTTCGCCTGGGCGATGTGGTAACGCTCACCAACGGTGGCGGAGAGGTAGTGGACCTCGCTGGTAGCGGTGCCGTTTACCACCTTGCGGAAGGGGGTCTCGATGAAGCCGTACTCGTTCACCCGTGCATAGGTGGCGAGCGAGGTGATCAGGCCGATGTTCGGCCCCTCAGGGGTCTCGATCGGGCAGATACGGCCGTAGTGGGTGGGGTGGACGTCGCGCACCTCGAAGCCGGCCCGCTCGCGGGTGAGCCCCCCGGGCCCGAGGGCGGAGAGGCGCCGCTTGTGGGTGATCTCCGACAGGGGGTTGGTCTGGTCCATGAACTGCGACAACTGGCTGGAGCCGAAGAACTCCTTGATCGATGCCGACACCGGCTTGGCGTTGATGATGTCCTTGGGCATCAGCTCGTCGAGGTCCTGGAGGTTCATCTTCTCCCGGACCGCCTTCTCCATCCGCACCAGGCCGACGCGGAGCTGGTTCTCCAACAGCTCGCCGACCGACCGGACGCGCCGGTTGCCGAGGTGGTCGATGTCGTCCACGTGGCCAATGCCGTTGCGCAGCTCGACCATCCGCCGCACCACCTCGATAATGTCCTCGCGCACCAGGGTGCGCTGGGAGAGGGGCTGATCGAGACCGAGGATCTCGTTGATCTTCATCCGCCCGACCTCGGAGAGGTCGTAACGGCGCGGGTCGAAGAAGAGCCCCTCGAAGAAGTCGCGGGCGGTCTTCATGTTCGGCAGCTCGCCGGGCCGCAGCCGCTTGTAGACCGCCGCGATCGCCTCATCACGGCTCTCCAGGCGATCCGCCAGAAGGGTATTGCGGAGCGCCGCGGTGGCGGAGATCTCGTCAAGGAAGAGGAGCTCGATCTGCTCCACGCCGGCGGCGATGATCGCATCCACCTGCTCCTCGTTGAGCTCGGTGTTGTGGTCCACCAGCACCTCCCCGGTGGCGGCGTCGACCACATCGTCGACCAACACCCGCCCGACCAGTTCCTCGCGGGTCAGGGGTAGCTCGGTGATCTCCGCCTCGGCGAGCCGCTTGAGGGCGACCTTGGTGATCTTGTTGCCCTGCTTCACCACCACCTTGCGACCCGCCTTGATGTCGGTGGCCGCACGGGTGCCGCGCAACAGCTTGTCGTTGATCTCCTTGGTGATCTGCCCCCCGGAACGGAGATGGATCACCTCCACGTCGTAGTAGAGGCGGAGGATCTCCTTGGAGGTGTAGCCGAGGGCCTTGAGGAGGATGGTGGCCGGCATCTTCCGGCGCCGGTCGATGCGGGCGTGGAGGATATCCTTGGTGTCGAACTCGAAGTCGAGCCACGAACCACGGTAGGGGATCACCCGGCCGGAGTAGATCACCTTGCCGGAGACGTGGGTACGCCCCTTGTCGGAGCTGAAGTAGGCACCCGGAGAGCGGTGCAGCTGGGAGACCACCACCCGCTCCGTGCCGTTGATCACGAAGGTGCCGCTGTCGGTCATCAGGGGGACCTCACCCATGTAGACCACCTGCTCGCGCACCTCCTTGATCCGCTTCACCCCGGTGTCCGGATCCGCCTCCAGGAGGTTCATCCGCACCTTCAGCTTGATCGGCGCGGCAAACTCGACACCACGGGCAACACACTCGCGGAGGTCGTATTTCGGCTCCCCAAGGGTGTACTCGAGGAACTCCAGGGTCACCGACTCGGAAAAATCGGTAATCGGAAAGACCGACTTGAAGGCCGCCTGCAGGCCACGGTCGAGGCGCTCCGCCGGTGGCGTGTCCTTCTGCAGAAAGCGCTCGTAGGAGGACTTCTGGATGTGGATCAGGTCCTCCACCTCGAGGACCGGAGGGATCTTGGAAAAGTCGCGGCGGACACGAGTCTGATTACGTTCGGTCTGGGGCATCTCGCCTTCCTTACATCACCGGGATACGGCCGGTGCGGGGCTGCGGAGAAGAACAGATGGGCGGGACGGCCGTAAGCGACCGCCCCGCCCGATACCGCCGAGTAAGCAACTACTTGACGGAGACCGATGCGCCCACCGCCTCCAGCTTCGACTTGATCTCCTCCGCCTCCTCCTTGGTGACGCCCTCCTTCACCGTTGCCGGGGCGCCGTCCACGAGGGCCTTGGCCTCCTTCAGGCCGAGGCCGGAGACCACCGCGCGGACCTCCTTGATCACCTGGATCTTCTTGTCGCCGGCGCCGTCGAGCACAACGGTGAACTCGGTCTGCTCCTCCTCGGCGGCGGCCTCACCGCCACCTGCCGCGCCGCCGCCGGCCACCATCGCCACCGGCGCGGCAGCCGAGACACCGAGCTCGTCTTCGAGCTCTTTGACCAGCTCCGCCGCCTCCATGAGGCTCATGTTCTTGATGAATTCCTTCACGTCGTCTTTGGTCGCTGCCATGGTCGTACTCCTTATGGTTGGGATACAAAAAGGGTTTTGAAAAAGGGCCGAGTGGCCTATGCCTTCGCCTTGGCCGCCGCATCAATCAGGCGCACCATCTGGGAAGCCGGGGCATTCATCAGTGACAGGAGCTGCTGGGCCGGGGTATTGAGGAGCGCCAGGAGCTTCGCCACCAGCTCCTCGCGGGACGGCATCTCCGCCAAGGCGTGAATCTCGTCCAGCTCCACCCGCTGCGCATCCACCATACCGCAGAGGACGGTGAGGTTCTTCAGCTCCTTTGTCTCCTGCTTCAACACCTTTGCCGGCCCCACCGGGTCATCGGCGGCGATCGCCACCGCGATCGGTCCGGTAAAGGCGTCGCTGACACAGGCTACATCCGTCCCCTCCGCGGCACGCCGCGCGAGGGTGTTCTTCACCACCCGATAGGTGGCTCCTGTCTCGGCCAACTTACGACGCAGCCCCATCATCTCCTCCACCGTGGAGCCACGGTACTCGGTGAGATAGACAGCGGTTGCGCCTTCAAACCGCACGCGAAGGTCGTCGACCATCGCGGCCTTTTCTGCTCGATCCAAGGGATCTCCTCTCTGATGTTGCGCCTACTGTTGCAGGCTGGGCGGGATGCCGTCCCGCGCGGGATCGTGTGGGCATTGCGCCACCCACCGAACCCGAAGACCGCCCCCACGGGGACGAGGCACCTCCACCCCAACCCACGGGGCAGCGCCATCTGCGGGATCCGGTCTCGGCGGGCGCAAAGCTTTCAGCCGGCAACGCCGGCACCCACGGTCTTCGACCAGGAATCAAATTTGGCTCTTTTACCTCTCCTTGACCTTGCACCAGTATTGGACAGAGAACGATCAGGCGTACTGTCCCGCGACCGCCAGAGGATCGACACGGACCGCCGGCCCCATGGTCGGGGAGAGGGCCATGCTCTTCAGGTAGCGCCCCTTGGCCGCCGACGGCTTGAGCCGGAAGACGGTCTCCACGAAGGCGACGGCGTTCTCCTCGAGCTGCTTCGTGTCCATCGAGGAGCGGCCGATGGTGGAGTGGACGATCCCCGCCTTTTCAGCGCGGAAGTCCACCTTACCCGCCTTGATCTCCCCCACCACCCGGCCCACCTCGAAGGTGACGGTGCCGAGCTTCGGGTTGGGCATCAGGCCTCGCGGGCCGAGGACACGGCCCAGCCGCCCCACCTGACCCATCATATCCGGCGTCGCCACCACCCGATCGAAGTCGAGCCAACCGCCCTGGATCTTCTCCACCAGCTCCTCGGCGCCGACCACGTCGGCACCGGCCTCCTCCGCCTCCTTGGCATGATCGCCCTTGGCAAAGACCAGCACCCGTACTGTCCGGCCGGTCCCGTGGGGGAGGATCACCGTGCCGCGCACCTGCTGATCCGCGTGACGCGGGTCGATTCCCAGGCGCATCGCCACATCGATCGACTCCTCCACCTTCGCGTTGGCCATCCGCTTCACCAGGGCAACCGCCTCGGGTAGTGGAAAACTCTGCTGCTTGTCGTAGCTCTCAACGAGCTCTCGGTAACGTCGGCTGTGTTTCATATCTAGCTCTCGGCTTTCAGCTCTCAGCTTGATCGGATGACAATATTTTTCAGATCTTTGTGGCGAGGGTTGGAATTGGGAGGCGACAGGGGCGTCAAGGGTTCGGGTTAGCGGCAGGCTTGATGACCGGCGGGCACTCTCTTGCCGAGGGCTGCAAGCTGACCGCTGAACGCTCTACGCGACCTCGATCCCCATGGAGCGGGCGGTCCCGGCGATGATCTTCATCGCCGCGTCGATGTCATTGGCGTTGAGGTCTTTCATCTTCAGCTCGGCGATCTCCTTCACCTGCGCCGAGGTCACCTTGGCCACCTTGTTGAGATGGGGCACCGGCGACCCCTTGGCGATCTTCGCCGCCTTCTTCAGGAGCACCGCCGCCGGCGGCGTCTTGGTGATGAAGGTGAAGCTCTTATCCTTATAGACCGTGATCACCACCGGGATGATCATCCCCGACTGCGACTCGGTCTTGGCGTTGAACGCCTTGCAGAACTCCATGATGTTGACCCCGTGCTGCCCCAAAGCGGGGCCGATCGGGGGCGACGGGTTAGCCTTCCCCGCGGGGCACTGCAACTTAATGAAGCCGGTCACTTCCTTTGCCACGATGCACCTTCCTGCGGCATCAGCCGCTGACTTTTTCCACCTGCAAGAAGTCGAGCTCGACGGGGGTCTGGCGCCCGAAGATGGAGATCATCACCTTCACCTTGCCGTGCTCAAAATCGATCTCGTCGACGTTCGCGTTGAAGCCGACGAACGGGCCGTCATTGATCTTCACCATGTCACCGACGCGGTAGGAGACCTTCGGCCGGGCCGGGGCGTGCGCCCCCTCCTCCACCTGGTTGAGGACCGAGCCCAGCTCCCGCTCCGACAGCGGCGTGGGGTTCTTGCCGCCGAGGAAACCGGTCACCTTCGGCAGGTCGCTCACCAGGTGCCACGTCTCATCGTCCATCTCCATTTCCACAAGGATATAGCCGGGATAGAACTTGCGGGTGGTCGTCCGCTTCTTCCCCTGCTGCATCTCCACCACCTCCTCCGTGGGGATCAGGATCTGGCAGACCCGCTCCTGCAGGCCGAGCACCTTCACCTTTTCCTCCAGCGAACGCTTCACGCGCTGCTCGTACCCGGAGTAGGTCTGGACCACGTACCAGCGAACCGCCATAACAAGCTCTTTACCCAACGAGGAACCCCACCAGCCGGGAGAGGCCAATATCCAACCCACCCAAGAACGCGCCGATGAGAAAGACGGTGATCAGCACCACCACGGTGGAGGTCACCGTGGCGTCGCGCGTCGGCCAACTCACGTGACCGAGCTCCGTGCGCACTTCGCGAACAAATTGCATCCAGCGACCGACCATAAGACGTCTGTGGGAAGGGGGTGGAAGAGGATAAGAGGGGTGGCAGGCCAGGAGGGACTCGAACCCCCAACACCCGGATTTGGAGTCCGGTGCTCTACCAATTCGAGCTACTGGCCTAGTGGCGGCTACCTGAGAGGGTGTCGATGGCGCGTTATCCTACTTTTTACCTTCGCGGTGGACGATGTGGGTGCGGCAGAAGGGGCAGTACTTCTTCAGCTCCAGCTTGCCGCTCATGGTGCGCTTGTTCTTGGTCGTCGTGTAGTTTCGCCGTTTGCACTGGGTGCAGGCGAGGACAATGATCTCTCTCATTCGATAATCTCCGAAACGACGCCGGCGCCGACGGTGCGGCCGCCTTCACGGATCGCGAAGCGGAGCTCCTTCTCCATCGCGATCGGCGTGACCAGCGCCACCTCCATCGAGCAGTTATCTCCCGGCATCAC